>JBOFCS010000150.1:0-4535 GCA_051646185.1 Mycobacteriaceae bacterium
GATAGTTCCGGTGCTGCTATTAGTGGGTTCTCTCCGCCGTCGTAGTAGAGCCCGGACTCTGGCTACCAGTTCGGCGAGCACGAAGGGTTTCACTAGGTAGTCATCTGCACCTGCTTCTAGGCCGGTAATGCGGTCATCGACGGAAGATCGCGCACTAAGCACACAGACCGGCACATCGTTATCCATGGCGCGTAATGCTGTTACAACGCTTACGCCATCAAGGATGGGCATATTGATATCCAATACGACTGCGTCTGGCTGCAGTTCTTTGACTTTTCGCAGGGCATCAGCACCGTCAATAGCTGTGCTGACCTTAAAGCCGGACAGCCGTAAACCACGTTCAAGTGAGGCTAGAACGTCAGCATCGTCATCCACAATGAGGACGTGAGCGGAATCGGTCATATCACCATACTGCCCCACTGCAGCGGTCTTGGGTAAATAGTTGCTGGCTTCTTCCGGTAATGAGCTGTGTTGTGCGGTAAACGCAGTAGGGTAATGCTGCTGTGTACTCACTTGAGTGAGATTAGCGAACAAGATTGTTTGGTGGCTGTGGTCATCATGAGGGTTTACTAAGAGCTGTTGACGTAAGGGAGTGCGTAATGGATATGGGGTCGACGGCACGAATGTCGATGTATCGGGCCAGGAGCCTTCAAGAGCCAACACGTTCGGTGTCGATGGTGACAGTGCGGCGCATCGTGAGTTTTGTTAGTGGGCATCGCACACGATTGATGCTTTTCTTGGCTCTAAGCGTGCTGACGGCTGTCCTTGCGATTGCTACGCCAATTCTTGCTGGACGTGTTGTTGATGCCATTGTGCAACAGCGACAATCTCATGTGGTGGTAACTCTTGCCATCGTTATTGCCATTATTGCTGTTGCTGAAGCGGCGCTGGGATTGTTTGCACGATGGTTATCGGCAACCATTGGGGAGGGGCTGATTTTTGACCTGCGCACCGCAGTTTTTGACCATGTGCAACGTCAGCCCATTGCATTCTTTATGCGTACCCGGACCGGTGCTTTAGTAAGTAGGTTAAATAGTGATGTTATTGGCGCTCAACGTGCTTTTACCGGAGTGTTATCCGGTGTGGTAAGCAACCTTGTTACCTTATCGCTGACTCTTGTTGTGATGCTGGGTATTTCTTGGAAAATTACGCTTTTAGCCCTATTGCTGCTTCCAGTTTTTGTATTGCCGACTCGGCGTATTGGCACTAAGATGGCGGGTTTGCAGCATGAAGCGGCAGATCATAATGCCACTATGAGTACTCAAATGACGGAACGCTTTTCAGCTCCAGGCGCAACTTTGGTGAAGCTTTTTGGCCGACCTGATGAGGAGTCAGAAGAATTTGCTAAGAGGGCTCGGCGAGTGCGAGATATTGGGGTGCGAACGGCTATGGTGCAGTCCGTTTTTGTCACCTCTTTGACCTTAGTTTCAGCTTTGGCTTTGGCTGTAGTTTACGGCCTTGGTGGGTTTTACGCGTTACAAGGGCAGCTTGAACCCGGTGCTGTGGTGTCCTTGGCGTTGCTGCTTACTCGCCTGTATTCGCCGCTGACGTCATTGGCGAGTGCACGGGTAGAAGTGATGAGTGCATTGGTGAGTTTTGAGAGGGTATTTGAAGTACTCGATTTAGAACCGATGATTAGCGAAAAGCTAACTGCTCAAGCTATTCCTGATGGACCGGTATCTCTTGAATTTGAGCATGTGAGTTTTGCTTATCCTTCGGCAGAGAAGGTGTCTTTGGCTTCGCTTGAAGATGTGGCTCAGTTAGATGCCCGTGGTGGGGTGGAGGTACTGCATGATGTGTCTTTTTATGTTGAGGCCGGACAGATGGTGGCATTGGTAGGAACTTCTGGGGCTGGGAAATCCACTATCGCGCAATTGCTTACCCGGCTTTACGATGTTGATTCCGGAGCCGTTCGGCTGGCTGGGGTGGATGTGCGGGATGTGACAGCCGAATCGATGCGGCAAACGCTGGGTTTTGTCACCCAAGATGGACATCTATTTCATGAATCAATTCGATCAAACTTGTGTTTGGCAAAACCTCAGGCTACCGAAGAGCAGCTATGGGATGCTCTTTATCGAGCTCGGTTGGAACCTCTTATCCGTTCTTTGCCGGATGGGTTGGATACGGTTGTTGGTGAACGTGGTTACCGGTTATCCGGTGGTGAGCGGCAGCGGTTAACCATTGCTCGGTTACTTTTGGTGCAACCTCAAGTGGTGATTTTGGATGAAGCTACGGCACATTTGGACTCGACGTCAGAGCTCCTTGTGCAAGAGGCACTTTCGGAAGCGCTTGCCGATAGAACCTCGTTGGTTATTGCGCATCGGTTGTCAACTATTAGAGCTGCCGATCTTATTTTGGTGATTGAAAATGGCCGTGTTGTTGAGCGTGGTACGCATACAGAGTTATTGGCGGTAGGCGGCCGATATGAGGAGCTGTACCGAACTCAGTTCGCCGGTCAGTAGAAGGTCTCGCGGCTGGGTATCCGGGAATAGTCAACCGCGAGACTGGATTTATCTCCTACTGCCTTGATTCTGAATGTGCTTTAGTCAGGGTGGTGCAGATTGAGAATTTTCGTACCTTGTGCGCGAATCCACCATCTTGGCATTTCGACCCAGTTCCATCGCCGACAATCACTTTGGTTGGGCGGTAATGATCTTTTGTTGATTCATCACAGTTTATCGTGGCAGCATTGTCCCCTGTTCGGTCAATACACCGTGATGTAGTCCAGTTGTAGTCTAAACACGCGGACCATTCACCAGAACTTGTGTTGGTGTAGTACTTTTGGTCAACATCGGCAACGCATGAACTCGGATCACGCACCACCTGAACAACCCGGTGCGATGCCTCTGCGTCATCGCAAGGCAAACGAGTAAAAACAATGCTGGTAAGTGGTCCAGTTACACTCGCACAAGAACCAATTTCGGGAGCTGAAGCACGAACATCCGGCTGAAGATCAGTAGCAGTAACAAGCTGGCCGTGGATGCTCGCGAGAGCAGTAGCCAACTTATCTTCATCTGAATTACCTGAACTGCAAGATAATAGAACCGGTAGGAATAGGGAGGTGATCAAAAAAAATTTTATTCTACTCATCCTAAACCGCCAACCCTGTAGCGCTATGGTGCTTAAATTCGCAGCCGGTAATTTCTTCTAAATCATTATCAACAAACAGTATTGGCCAATCTCTGGGGGAAATTGTGCGCATTTTCTCTGTAATATCCGAAGTTTTGATTACTCCAAAATACAATTGATTAGCGCTGTCCGAAAAACATCCACCTGTTACCGTGAGTTCCTCCCAAGGAACACTCTCTATGCTGGTTGCGCTTTCAGTTCGTGGTAGCAAAACCAATACTGGAGCAGCGAGGACACCTCGAGTGTTTAGTTGAGTTCCGTACCCCAGCTGCACCGTAGCTTCTTGAAGAGTTTTTCCTCGTAGATCATCAAAGATGACAAAATGATAAGGCTTTTGAGGATTACTGATAGCAACCGGTGCGGGTTTATTCTGTGGTTCATTAAGCCAAGCTAACCCGAACACTATCCCCACAATGATAGCTGTAGCCACGAAGCCACTAAGCATTCCTACTGCTAGGCCACGCTTTTTGGCCGTTGTACCTCTAAGTATAATCATCACGTCTTCGGTAAATTTCATATCGATTCCGGCAAGGGGCCGTATGGTGAAATCGTTAGGAAGTCAACTCCATTTCACCAATGAGCATTTTGTCGGTAGAGTTGTCACCTCATGTCAAAATTATCTGAGACAGCGGACCAGTAAAAAACTCAAGGGCACTGTGCATACGTATTTCCGAATTCCCATTTGTTATACTGATGTCCGATCACGTCTAGCGTCCCTGCTGGACTCCCGTTACATCTGTCGGTATCGATTGTTTCCGAGATACCTCCGTTGCTCTACTGCATTTTCGGATATAGATCTCAACTAAGAGAAACTTTGAAAAATTTTTATTTTTGTGGAACTTTCACTGTATCAACAGAATAGTCGCAAGAAGACAACAACCGATCAAACTTAAAGTTTTTTGCATCAGACTTAATTTCTTCCGTTAAGGCACCATTCCATAGTCCTATGATTTGCACACCTTGACCTTGTCCGCCATTGAATACGCCCCCATCCGGTGCATTCAAACCGAAGCAAGCTGCTATAACAGTAAATTCGGTTAATTTACCCTGCACATCATCAGAAACTGGAGGTGCAGAGTTCAATCCCATCATACGTGCACCGCGTAATAACATCCTGAGCCTCAGGGGCATTTTGCTCTGAATTTGATGCTGTTATTTCTTCTTGAGCATCTGCATAATTCATACCAATAAAATGGCCCCTGTCCAATATCGCATATACATCGTGATTGTTACCCGAACACGCTGCAACAGAGAACGTAGCCGTCACAGCGAGCGATATAGATATCGCATTGTACCTACTTGACTTACTTTCCACTTTTGATCCATCTCACATAGGCCAAGTACGGTTTGAAGGCATTGCTGCACGGCATGTTCCGTGATCTTTAGCAATCCATGCATCACTGGAT
>JBOFCS010000151.1:0-37864 GCA_051646185.1 Mycobacteriaceae bacterium
ACCCTGGGTAGACCCATAGTTACCATCGAGGGTAACTATGGGTTAGACCTAATTCTCTTAAATTTAAAAGCTCAAGTTTCTTGAGAGTTAGTTGCCTTTTTATTAAATAATTTAGGTTTTTTAGTCCCAAATTTAAAACTCGGAATAATCCATTTAGTCGCAAGCTCACGTAACTGTTCGGGTTCGGTCAAGTTAAATATTGAGTTTGGGCTTAACAGTAGTGACTGCATAGTTCTGACCGTTAATTCTGCGGTCGTCAGTGCCTCTTCTTCCGTACAGGAAATACTCGTGAGTAGCATATGTGAAACCCAGTCGCGACCGTAGTCTAGGAACGGACTGCTATAAGCGATATAGGGGAGAATGGACTCAGGTTCGGTGCGTAACAGCCTTTGAAATAGTGCATGGCCGCTGAATATTTGGTAAGCACAGACGAACACTTCGGTGATTTTATTGTCGATATCTAAGTTTTGTTCAGAAACCAGATCAAGCTTGCCAAATATATAACTGAGTTCTCTAGCGACCAAGGCTTCAATAATTGACTCACGATTGGTGAATTTTGTGTAAAGGGTTACTCGGGCTAAACCAGATTGGGTGGCAATCTGATTCATCGTTAAACGGTTAAGTCCATGAATTTCAGCTGCCCGTAGCGCTCCGTCGAGTATGCGCTTAGCGGTATCTGAATCATTGGGTACTACCTTTTTTCCCGGCACAGGAGCAAAGGGTACCTCAACATTTTTTTGAGTAGCTACACAGAGGATTTTACCGTACATATTTACAATAATTGTATATTATGTAATGCTGGCAGGTGGAAGGCCCATTAAGGGTGATGTAGAAACGATATAGTCCCCGGCGGGGCGTAGGAGTGACATGGAAATTCTCTCAGCTAGCCAGGTTGGCGTGGTACCGGTTTACGAAATGGTTCAGGTGGTTATTGGCGCGCTTATTCTGGGAGGCGGGCTATTAATTCTTGGGGTTGCGGTAAACCATGGGCGGGTTAAATTTGTACAGAATGCGGCAGATGCCTTAGAAAGGCGCACTGGCTATCCCCGTTGGGCAATCTTACCTTTAGTAGTAATGTTCATTTTTCTTATTATTGGTGCATTTGGGATGATTTGGGATGTTAGTTGGCATTTGGAAAAGGGCCGAGATAATGGCTTGGTATCGCAACCTTCACATGTTCTTGCAATCATTGGTCTTTATGGTGCATTTGTTGGTTCAGCGTTATCACTTGTCCTGGTAAAGGATAAACCTAGCGTAACAGCGATAAAAATTAGGAATTACGGGTATGTACCACTAGGTGGCCTTATAGCATTTTTATCTTTCTTTATGACACTTGCCACTTTTCCATTAGATGATGTTTGGCATCGTATCTATGGTTTAGATGTTTCATTATGGAGTCCTATCCACTTTGTTCTCCTTGCTAGCGCTATTTCGGCTTTTTTTGGTATGGGGTTACTGCTCTTTGAAGGTGAGGCAGCAGTTTCTGGGCGCCCAGCGTTACGTGCAGTGGGGATTGTCAAAGTATTTCGGATACTTTTTGTTGGTGTCTTAGTAGCAATTATGGGCATTTTGCTTGATGAGTGGAATGTTGCTTTACCACAAGCAAATATGTTGTATGAGCCGATGTTGCTTGCAACTACAGTAGCAGCGTTCATAGCTGCACGATTGCTAATTGGCCGGTGGGGAGCACTTGCAGCTTGGGGAGTTGCAACAGGGCTTAATGTACTTCTCGTAGGTGCGGTAGCACTTCTCTTCGGAGGTGTAGCACCACGCATGCCATTATTATTGGGTTTTGCCGTAGCAGTGGAATTTACTGCTTTGATTCTCGGAACAAAAAAAATATGGAGACTTGCAGTTTTCAGTGGAGTTTTAGCAAGTGCGCTTGGCCTATCCATAGAATATATTTGGTCAAATTTTTATCGACCTCTGCCCTGGCAGTTACATATGATGCCAGAGGCATGGATTATCGGTTTAGCGATAGGAATTTCGGCCAGCATTGCCGGAGTTTACGCCGCTAGTTCTTTATTGCATCGTGAGGAGATAAGTAGTAATCGACATGTGAGTGTTGTTGTAAGTGCTTTTGCCTTAGTCGGTGCCATTGGCTTGTCCCTTTCTGGACCAACATTATTGGAAGGAAAAGCTGATATCCGTATTTCTGAAGTAGTTGCTGGAGAAAACCGTTCGGTAAATCTTTCAGTGAAATTTTATCCTGAAAATATTACTGAAAACGCTGACTGGTTTTATGTGGCATCCTGGCAAGGCGATGGCATTAAATCACAAAGACTGGTCCGAGGCGATGATGGATTTTGGCGTACGACTCAGCCACTGTTAGTGAGTGGCAAGTGGAAGGTCTCTCTGAGAATTGCCAAAAACGGGGCAAGATCAGCAATTCCTATTCGATTTCCAGAAGATAAAGAATTAGGTTTAGCCGAAATATCAGCTGAATCAGGTCAACGTGAATTTGTCAGTGATGTGTTACTTATGCAGCGAGAGCGTAAAGTTGGCACTCCTTTATGGTTGGTAAATGTGGGAGTGCTTGGCTGTGTAATGATTTGGATTGGCTTGGTAGGTCTGATTATCTTCGGATTCACAAGGATGGCTAGAAGTGGGGCAGGGGCAAACAAAAATCAAGACCTAACTGAATTGGCTCAGCAGCAAAAGAAAATCTTAAGTTCTACCACTCGCTGAAACTATAGTTAGGATGAAAATGAGTTTTAGTAAAGAAAAAAATATAATAACAATACTGATCATCAGTAGTGCTCTTATTCTTACGTTGAGTAGTTGCGATTCAGAAAGCAGTGGTTCACAGCAACTTTCTGTGAAAAGTTTTGAAAATCAAGAAAATACTGCAACCACTATGAGATTCGACTTAAGGGAAGGGAAAAAAATTTCAGGGACAGAAATTATCGATATAGTTAAAGGGCAAATCATTTTTTTTGAGGTGGTCTCAGATAAGCAAGATGCTCTGCATATACACGGCTATGACAAACATTTTGAAGTGCTTCCGAAAGTGGTGAACAAATTTAATTTTATTGCAGAAATACCAGGAACGTTTGAAATGGAATTACATTCCAATGACCTGCTCCTGGCGAAACTTAAGGTAAAAGGATAATGCTAGCTCATGGTATTTCGGGAAGATCTGATCTACCTGTACCACAATGGATTGCAATTTATACGGGAATTCTAGCTCTAGTTGTATCATTTTTGGTTATGGTATTTTTCCGAAAAAATTTGCATGCAAATAATTTTCCATCAAGAAAAACTATTTCGCCAAGTATCTGTAGTATCATAGATTCCTCTGTAGTAGATAGAATGCTTAAGTCTTTAACGGTACTCGCGCTTATATTATTTTTGACAGTGGCTTGGGGAGGTTCACAGATTGGTGAGAAAAACCCAGTAGCAACTTGGCTATATGCGTGGTTCTGGGTCGGGCTTATTCCGGTATGTTTACTTTCCGGTCAAGTATATAAAAAGGCAAATCCATTACGTACAATTTCATCATTAATTCGAAAGTTATTGAAATATAAAGGGATTAAAACAAAAAATAAAATTCCAGATTGGGCTGGTTACAAGATCGCCTTTGGAGGTCTTGGGCTCTTTTTATGGCTCGAACTTGTTTATATAACACCAGATCTTCCGCTTGCTGTCGCCATATTTTCTTCTTTGTATGTACTTGTAAATGTGCTTGGAGGAGTCATTTATGGGCCCATCTGGCATGCAAAATGTGATTCTTTTGAAGTGATTTTTTCTCTAGTTGGGCAGCTTTCTTGTTTCGGACGTACTGCTGAGGGAGAAATTGTTCTTCGTAGTCCAGTTACTGCAATTAAGCTTGCAAAGAATGATTTTGGCGCAACTTCGATAGTTCTCCTAGTCT
Organism: Mycobacteriaceae bacterium; assembly: GCA_051646185.1. Taxonomy (GTDB): domain Bacteria; phylum Actinomycetota; class Actinomycetes; order Mycobacteriales; family Mycobacteriaceae; genus JBOFCS01. The sequence goes on from JBOFCS010000151.1 coordinate 3,875, forward strand.
TAGGGGCAACAACCTATGATGGTCTTTCTAAATCTCCTATGTGGATAAGTATCCAACAGGATATTTCTAAATATGAAAAAATGATTACAGGCACTCTTGGTTTAGTAGCAGTTATCAGCATAATTTCACTTTTCTACCTAAGTATATTTTATTTAACGAAACCTTACATACGAACTGAATTAAATTTGAGTCAAACAGATTTTTATGTGAACTTTTGCTCAACCCTTATTCCAGTAATGGTGGGTTATTCAGTAGCGCATTATTTTTCGTTTCTATTTTTTCAAGGGCAGAATGGATATCTGCTCGCTACAGACCCTTTTTATTCAGGTATAGATATCTTCGGAATCGCTAGTTGGATAGTAAATTACACATTTCTATCAACAACAACTATTACTGTGGTGCAAGTCGGTGCAATAATTTTAGGACACATTTTTGGCGTTGTGGCAGCACATGATCGGTCGATAATGTTATTGCGGAGTGACTATATAAAAATAGGCCAGTTTCCAATGCTTGCTTTAATGGCGGGGTATACGATAGTTGGTATCCAATTGGTAACGATAGCATGAGAATTAACATTGCATCGACGGTCAATATCGAAGCACATGCCGGTGGTTGGGATGAAATTCTTTTAGGAACTTCTCCAGTTCTACTGATTATCGGACTGATCTACATAGCTCGAAGTAGAAGGCCTACAGATGATTCAGTGGGAGTAAAGCAAATTTGCGAGAAGAGAGAGTTTGAGGACAAAAATTGAAAAAGATCAGAAGGGAAGTATGGTGAAACAGCAAAAAAAATCAGAAATTGATTATGAAGTGTTTATAATCGGCGCGGGTTTCTCAGGTTTTGGATTTCCAATCTTGCTTGAAAAAAGTGGATGCAATAATTTTTTGATACTTGAACAAGCTTATGTGGGTGATGGTAAATCGAATTGGGACACTTACCCAGATGTCGTTGTAAATATACCTTTGTTCAGGTATCAATTTTCTTTCGAACAGAGATATCTTTGGTTACATATTTATACACCAGATATGGAGCTAAAAAATTATGCAGAGCACCGTGTAAGAAAGTTTGCACTTTGGGATCGAATACTTTTGACTGTTTTTCTGCTTACTCCGATCTGGTGTTTGACAAGGATAGATATATCCTTGTCTAGTTCTCAATTCATTTTAAAAAGTGACCATGATGTAGCGATTTTAATAAGCATAATCAGCCAAACAGCAGTCGAGGTAGTCTTTTCATTATTTGGTTACTTTGCTACTGCTATTCCAACACATAAAATCGCAAGTAGAGTTGTGGATGGGTTCCTGCGTAAGCAGGAAAAAAGTTCTGGTATTCGAGAAAAGCTAACTGCACGTTATGATTTAGGATATAATCGACCAAGTTTTTCTAAAATTTATTTTTCAACTTTTAATAGAAGTAATGGAAATTCTATCACTTTATCAATTGCTAAAATCTTTCCTGATGGAATTGAGACGATTGATGGAGTGAAATACGAAGAAGATATTTTGCTTTTAGCAGCAGATGTTAAGGTTTTTGGATTTGACAATAGGCCAGCGTTTTCCGTGACAAGTTCAATGGGGATGGAGCTTGGTGAATGGTGGATACAAAATCGGCATCAGGCTCATGAGAAAGGTTTGATTCCAGGGTATCCTAATTTTTTTATAATTTTTGGCCATTATAGGTACAAGGGTTCCTCATATTTTACTCTTATGGAAAATCAAGCCAGGCATAGTATCCGCTGTACGGGTGAATCGAGTAAGAGGAAGGCAACCAAAATCGAAATAACTCAGAAAGCCCATGATCAGTATTCTGCAAAAGTTTTAGTCCGTCCGGAAAGGCAAATATTTTTCCAAGGACAGTGCGAAGGATCGAACAGTTATTATCTTAGTAATCATGAAGATGCCCCATTGCGCCCAGCACTTACACTTGGATCCTTCTGGAGTAGAAATACTTCTAATCGTAATGATTATTGCTATCAATAATTTTCACTTAAATACTTTATATTCTACTAGAAATGAGAAATAGAAATTATGAATAGTTATTTAAATAAAATTGCAGTAGTCACTGGTGCCGGATCGGGTATGGGGAGAAGCCTTTCTGTAGAACTTGCGCGGAAGGGGGCGGTACTAGCTATTTGTGATATTGATATCGCTGGTCTTGAAGAAACTGTACGTTTATGTGAGATATTTGGCGCTAGGGTTGAAAAATATATTGTGAATGTCTCTGAAAGAGAAGAGGTTTTAAGATTCGCCGAAGTAGTAGGTACGCAGCTAGGGAAAGTTAATTATCTTTTCAACAATGCGGGCATAGCTTTCATCGGTACAGTTGCTCGGACTGAATTTAAAGATATTGAACGTGTTATGGATGTTAATTTTTGGGGAGTAGTAAACGGAACTAAAGCCTTTCTCCCGTATTTGATTGAATCAGGTGATGGGCATATTGTAAATACATCTAGTATTTTTGGATTATTCTCGGTACCGAGCCAGAGTTCATACAATGCAGCCAAATTTGCAGTACGAGGGTTTACTGAGTCGCTCCGTCAGGAGATGCTAATTGCAAAGTATCCGGTAAAAGTTAGTTGTGTGCACCCGGGGGGGATCAAGACGAATATTGCAAAAAATAGTACAGCGGTAGATGGTGAAGGTCTGGATGAGCTTATTAAAAAGTTCGATAGTTTTGCACTAACAAGCGCAGAATCTGCAGCAAAAGTGATTCTTAAAGGTACGGAAAAAGGTAAGCCAAAAATACTTATCGGACCTGATGCGTACATAACAGATATTGTCGTACGTCTCATGGGTGCGAGGTATCAGAGACTTCTTTCATATGTAGGACGTAAGTTGCTTCCTAAATCTTTTACTCAATAAAATTCTGCAAGGAAGGTTTCAATGTCTATCGCAATATCACCAAAGTTATTAGCACCTTTCGTGAAAATAGTTTCTAAATGGATTTTTAGTGAAAAAAATACTTGGGATAAGGTCCGTAAACGCCAAAGCTTACTATCGTGTTTGAGTCGTTTCCCAGACTCAATATCGATATCAAAAATTACATTATCGGGTATTTCAACAGACTTAGTAGTAAGTAATGTAAGACGTCCAGAAGTAGCTGTTCTTTATTTACATGGCGGTGGTTACACTACAGGTTCTCCTGGCCTTTATTGGAATTTAACGAGCCAATTTTCAAGTAAGATGAATGCTGCGGTTTATATTCCTGATTATCGTTTAGCCCCTGAATTTCCTTACCCATCTGCCATAGAAGACGCCATTCAATCGTACCAAGTACTACTGGATTTAGGTTGGGACCCGAGTTGCATTGTAGTTGCCGGAGATTCAGCGGGTGGTGCATTAGCCTTGAATGTTGCCTTATCCTTGAAGGAGGAGGGGTCTCAACTTCCTGCTTGCCTTGTTTTAATATGCCCGGCAACAGATTTTAGGGATTCTACCATCGCTAAACTCGATAAAAATACAAAAGATTCCATTTTAACTTTAAAACTTTTACAGCGATTCATGAAATCGTACGCTCCTGATCATGCTGATAGTATATTTGTTTCGCCTTTACTAGCAGATTTAACTGGCTTACCCCCTATCATTATTGATGCGGCATCGAATGACTTAATATGTAGCATGGCAAGAGATCTTAGGGATAAAGCCGAAAACTCAGGTGTTCGTGTTCATTACAGTGAGCATAAAGACTTTTGGCATGATTTTCAGATAATGACAGGACTGCTTAACCAAGCTGATCGCGCAGTCGAGAATATAATCAACACGATGAAAAGCGAGCTGGGCCTTCGTGGAATTTAAGATATCAACACATGCAAAAAAGTCTTATTAAATTATTTAATCTGAAATGAGTTAATTATGAATAAATTTCGTTCTCCTTCGGTAGTGATTGCGGGTGCAGGAATGTCTGGAATTTGCATGGCGATTACCCTCCTTATGGAGGGTTTCACCGAGATAATAATTTTGGAAAAATCATCAGAACTTGGTGGAACTTGGCGCGATAACATTTATCCAGGATTGAGTTGTGATGTTCCTTCTCGATTTTATCAGTATACTTTTGCACCAAAGCCTGACTGGTCTCATCTTTTTTCTCCTGGAGAAGAAATCAATCAATATTTTTCTGGTGTGGCAGAGAAATATAAGTTGAATGAAAAAATTCTCTTTAACAGAGAAGTAGTTGAAGCACATTTTTGTGATGGTAGCTGGTTGATCACTGATAGTGATGGGATAGTGTATATAGCAGATTTTTTTATAGCAGCAACTGGGGTGCTCCATAATCCAAAATATCCTGATATCAATGGTATTGATAATTTTGAGGGAGTAATTGCTCACTCTGCTCGGTGGAGTCGTGATACTGATGTGGTCGATAAGCGTATTGGTATTATTGGAACAGGTTCCACTGGTGTGCAATTAGTTTGTGGTCTTTCTGATTGGGCAGCTGAACTGAAACTTTTTCAACGTACCCCTCAGTGGGTATTGCCACTTCCGAATCCTGCTTACAGAAAACTTACAACTTTCCTGCACGTCAATATTCCTGTACTCAATCAGTTTTCCTATCGAATCTATCGACGTGTATTTGCTATCATGGCTAAAGCAGTCATCGAGCCGGGTTGGCAGAGAAAATTGATAAGCAGCCTATGTAGATTAAATTTGCGTACTGTGCGTAATAAAAAATTGAGAACAGCTTTAACTCCTGACTACGAACCAATGTGTCGCAGATTGGTAATGTCTGCGGGATTCTATCGATCTATTCAGAAAGAGAATGCTCAACTAGTGGATACTGCTATTAAGTGCATCGACAAAGACGGAGTTATTACTATAGATGGTAATGTGCATAAATTAGATATTATTATTCTTGCCACAGGGTTTGATGCACATGCTTTTATGCGGCCAATGCAAATTACGGGCCGGGGTGACATTACTCTTGATGAAGCCTGGGCCCGTGGTCCAAAAGGCTATATGACAGTTTCTATTCCAGATTTTCCGAATTTTTTTATGCTGATGGGGCCGCATAGCCCAGTCGGAAATTACTCGTTGGTATCTATTGCTGAAACTCAGTCTAAACATATAACTTCTTGGATTAAACAGTGGTCAATGGGCTCCTTCGATACAATTTCTCCGACTCATGAAGCAACAGAAGAATTTAATGATCAAATTAAGAACTCAATGTCGGGAACTGTCTGGACCACAGGCTGTACGAGCTGGTATTTAGGAGCTGATGGGATTCCTGAACTTTGGCCATGGACTCCAGATGAACACCGAAAACGTATGGGGAAACCAGATTTTTCAGACTATGACTTACGCCGTGATGGATAAATGAGCTTCACTAGGGCCGTGTTTCGCTGACTGAATTTGACAACTACCGCTGGCGAAATTATTTCTCGCTGCGTTACGACTGCCAACCCAGATTAATTGAATACGTTGCCGATCAGGAGAGCATTCTATTTTGTGTAGAGATACTCAGGTAATAAACCGCGCAGCCTACTTGACCAGTGACTACCATTGCTCGAGTAAAATTGGCATACGGTGTTTATTGAGATTAGGTCGTAGTTCCTGAAGTAAAGTGATGAGTATATCTTTAAATTTAGAGAACTTTCTGCCTTAGGTAGCTGATGTATTTGATACATCGTGCGTTAAAAAATTTATTATAGTATTCCGGCTCGGAGCCTGAGATAGGCTGTTGTTTGCTCTAAGGAGGAGTTCTCAATGGATTTATCAGTGTATATCGAGATGAAGTTAGCAAAGCTTCTGCAAGGGCATCTTTAGCGGGATAATGATGGTATAAAATAGTTTTGATAGGTGAGATGCAACTATAATATCGCCTATGTTGGCTTGATAAAAGCTAAATTTCACTATAACTGCTTTAGATGCTCCAAAGCAGTTGTAGTACACGCTCAGAGGGGGCGTTCTTTTGTTGCGCTGAATATTTCTGCGTACTATTTAGTGTTGAATGTGTTACCGCCTTGAGTTTAAATCACGCATAAGAGTCTACTCTGCAGTCGTTACTGCTCCGCGTGATTTAAGCCTCCGCATCGTGGAGGGTGCAAGCTTATCGAATACTTCTACTAGTATCCCTAACGGTGAAGTGACTCTTGTCGGTACCCGAACGATAGCATCGAGAACCATTGAGGCCCCTGCTTCTACAGTGAGCGTGGGCGACATTCGCCAAGCATCTTGAGCTGGTTCGATCATTTCAGTTTGAACTAATGGAAGATGAACAGTAGTCCAGAATATTTTATCTACAAGGGTTTCCGGAGCGCTACTTGCCGCAAATTGATCGAGCGCTGCTTTTGAAGCCATATAGGCAGCAAAACGTGGAGTTCCAGAGAATTGCGTTCCCATGGTTGATACGTTGATAATATGACCACCACCACCACGCATTTGTTCAACTATAGGTACGGTTAGCCAGACTGCACCAAAAAAATTTATCTGCATTACTCGTTCGTAATCGTGTAGCCTGTCAGCTGTTTCAGTAAGTGTCCGTCTAATTGATTTTCCTGCATTATTGATCAGTATGTCAGTTCCTGCATGCTCAGAAAGAATCTTCTTGGTTAGCTGTGAAATTTGATTTTTATCACTGAGGTCGCATGGGTATATATGTACTGATCCGGGCGAGTTTTGAGCGTATTGTACAAGTTCTTCGAGCTTATCAGCGCGACGGGCAACAGCTAAAACCTTTGCACCAGAATCAATTAGACGCATTGATACTTCTCGTCCTATCCCAGAGGATGCCCCAGTAACCAGAATTCTTTTCCCTGAAGTAGCTTTTTGTAGGGCAGTATTAAATGATGTTCCTGTACCGAGTCTGGTCACTCGCCTCAATTGTCGTGGAAGGTCCAGTTCAAGGGCTGCCCGCGCAGCAATATTAGTCGAGATTGAAGCAGCCCTAACATAAGTTGACATTGAGTTAATTTATGTTGAGTTTAACGGAAAGTCAATAGCTGTATCAGCTATTAAATAGATAAGCAAAGGGACCGGAAAAATTCCGGTCCCTTTGCTGTACAAGCTGATTGAGTTAGACACCAAGAGCTGGTGCGATGGTGCCAAACCAGGCTTTGTGGAGATTGTCCTGCCAGTAGTTCCACCAATGTACTCCCTGAGGTGTGATATCTACTTGAGGGCGAATCCCATTGGCAAGTAGTGAAGCAACAAAAAGCTCACTACTGATGCCTGCTGCTGTTTCTAGCGGTACCATTTGAACAAATCGTACGGGGTCAAAGCTGCGACTGCCGGGGGTAAGCGCTGGATCGCCATTGGGCCCACCGGCACCGGAAGAAATGTACACCCCTTTACCGCGTAATTCCGCAGCATTGAGCGCGGGGTCATTGCGAATCCAGTCCATGGAAGGCCAACTGCCCCACATGTTGTCGGCGTCACCACCAATTTGTGCTACTGAAACAGCGATTCCTTGAGCAAATCCTGGTGAACTTGCGGTGGGGTAACCACTGAAGGATGCGACAGCCTTGTAAAAATTAGGATGATGAATGGCCAGATTTAACGCTGAGGTGCCGCTCATCGATAAGCCAGCAACGGCGTTGTTTACACCGTCACTACCGTATTTTTGTTGCATTACTGCTGGAAGTTCTTGGGTCAAAAAGGTTTCCCACCGAACATGTCCGAGGGTGGGGTCATCTTTTTGCCAGTCGGTGTAGAAGGTTCCAGCTCCACCAAAAGGTACAACAACATTAACGTGTTTATCAGCGAAAAATCTTTTGACATCGGTGTTAATTAACCAGCCACTGTCGTCATCGGGCGCGCGCAGTCCATCAAGTAGATACAGAGTAGGCGCAGGCCCATCCCCAGCAGCAAAGAGAATTTCCGCGCTAATGTATTTTTTCATGGAGGGCGAATAAATCGAAACGATTTCGGAGCTAGCCTGGGCCGTACCTGAGCCAAGGAGAGTAATTCCTGGCAGGGTTAGCAAAGTTGCCACGAGGCTGATAAGCGCCCGGCTAGCGATTTTTTGCATCAACATGAGAGTGCCTTCGCTGCAATTGTGTGTAGGTGATGGTCTGGTAGTGCTAGTGAGGATAACATTTTGATAACTACCCGAGGGATTCTGTCTGATAGGGCATAATTCTTTGGTAGTCCCTTGCCGATTTTCTTTTTAGTCTGACTAATTTTTGAGGAGCAATCTATGTCAACGTTGAACGGACTTCCTGCTCATATCCTTTTAGTTCATTTCATCGTGGTGCTAGCTCCTCTTACTGCGATACTTGCAGTAATCTGCGCAGCGTGGCCAGCAGCTAGAAAGCGTCTAGTGTGGTTAGTGCTTGCTCTGGCCTTAGTGACGGCAGTTCTTACTCCGTTAACCGTGGAGGCAGGCGAGTGGTTTGAGAAGCGGGTGCCAAAGTCATCGCTGCTACATGAGCATGAAGAACTTGGTGAGACTATGCTCTACTTCGCTTTGGCATTAGCGTTGGCTGCGCTGTTACTGGTGTTTATTCATATTCGTGAAATCCGAGGCCGTGAAGTGACTCGGGTTCTCTCGTGGGTGCTTGCTGTTGTGGTTGTAGTCATCAGTACGGCAACGACGGTTCAGGTGTATCGGATAGGGGATTCTGGAGCAAAAGCAACATGGGGTGAGAGTCTGAGTGAGTAGTAGTTAACGCCAGCAGAGTATTTAGGACTGAATACCTACAAGTTGTCCAATCGCGTAGGTGACGACCATGGCAAGTGCGCCGCCGACAACTATACGAAGCACTGCACGTTGGCGGTTTGCGTCACCCAGGGTGGCACTGACTATTCCGGTGACAGCTAGGGCGGTAAGAACCGCAATGAAGGTTAAAGGGATCCGTAAGGACTCTGGTGGGAGCAGTATTGAGATCAGGGGCAGCAAAGCCCCCAGAGTAAAGGCAATGGCAGAGGAGAAGGCTGCTTGCCATGGATTTGTTAGGGCTAGTGGATCAATGCCAAGTTCAGCATCAATGTGTGCGGCAAAAGCGTCGTGCTCAGTAAGCTCTTGCGCTACTTGGGTAGCCGTCTTAAGACTTAACCCTTTGTTTTGGTATAGCCCTATCAGCTCGGTTAGTTCTTCCTCCGGGTCTTCGGTGAGTTCTTTTCGTTCTTTTTCGAGTAAGGCTTTCTCGGTATCACGTTGAGTGCTCACCGAGACGTATTCGCCAAGGGCCATGGATACAGCTCCTGCAGTGAGCCCGGCAATACCGGCTGTGAAAATTGTCGAACGGTCTACGGTAGCCGCAGCAACGCCTATCACCAGTCCCGCAGTAGATATAATTCCGTCGTTCGCACCGAGTACACCTGCCCTGAGCCAATTTAATTTGGCTGCCATACCATCGAGGTGCGGCTCTCGGGGGTGAACACTGTTTGGGCCTTCGGTATCCATGTTTCTTAACGCTAGCTTGCTAGGGCTAAACAATCTAGGTTTGTGAGCCTGGCCAAACTTCGGATCCGTTCACTCAAGGTGTGGGTAGCGTTAGAGTAGCTGTCGCTGTACAAATTTAATGTTAATTCAATAAGGTACAGCGTTATCCGTGTGTTGTTGAAAAGCTTTTGGTGGACAAAGTTTTTCACTTTATAAGTGGGTGAATTCTGCGCGATTGCGTCCTGGCGTGAGCAGTTGCGCCTCGATGGCGTATTCAGCAAGAGCACGAATAGGTTTATCCAGCATGGCCGGTTTGTGAATAGGAGCTTTAGAGGGATCTTCCTTGCCGATCGGTACGTTACTCAAACGGGACGGTTTTCGGCCAATTGTTTCGGAGTCATCAATTCCAACGACGATAGGCATACCAGGGTTGCGGTGATTTTGCCGAGGAAGGCAACGGTGGGGCAATCACAGTGCATAGCTACCGACAGACTTATCTACCCGGTTAGCTCTCTGAAGACACCGGTCACTGTGGCTCTTGTCTAAAGTCTTGTTGGTTTTTTGTGCAGAGATAGGGCTAAAAGTCACTTAATTTTCTTGGCGATAAAAGTGGTTTTAGCTGGGGTTATCTCGGCAAAACAGGCGTTTCAGCGAAGATGCCTATTGACTGTTACGGCTAGTTCCACATAGGTTATCTACAAAAGTCGTCAATGACTGTTGTCATGGTTGGCGATCACGCAGTAGAGGAGAACTAAGATGTCACAAGCTTTAGCCAGCTCACACCGGCAATTGCTCGAACATGACAGTGATTCACAGGCCTATGCTCAGACGCTGAAAACGCTGTCTGAGGGCTCGGTGGAACGTCATTTTGATCCGTTTGTTGATATTGACTGGGATGCCCCTGAGATGGCCGTCAGTAAGTCGGATTCGCGTTGGGTGCTTCCGCCGGTAGCTGATCCATTGGGCGGGCACCCTTGGTATCAATCACAGTCGTTGGAGCGTCGGATTGCGATGGGGCAGTGGAGGCAGGCCAATATCGCAAAGGTGGGGCTGCAATTTGAGAACATTTTGATTCGCGGACTTATGCAGTATGTGGTTCGCCTCCCCAATGGTTCTCCTGAATATCGCTATCTCTCCCATGAGGCTACCGAAGAGTGTCACCACACTCAGATGTTTCAAGAATTAGTGAACCGAATTGGTATGGATGTACCAGGTGGACCGCGGTATTTCCGGATGCTTTCTCCGATTATCCCATTGTTCTCCACGATAGTTCCCTATGTGTTTTTTGTTGGAGTTCTAGCTGGTGAAGAGCCTATTGATCATACTCAGAAAGCAGTGCTTCGAGCGGGGACAGATTACCACCCGCTTGCTCAGAGGGTTATGCAGATCCATGTTGCGGAAGAAGCCCGGCATATTTCCTTTGCCCACCACTATCTTCGTCGCAAGATTCCCATGATGAAGGCGCGTAGGAGATTCATTCTTTCGCTACTGGTTCCGATCATCATGCGTTGGCTCGGTGATGTCATCCTTAAACCAGATCGTAAATTCCGTAAAGAATTTAATGTGCCGAAGTCGGTCATTAAAGATATGTATTGGCGCACCCCAGAATCTAGGCATCGTTTACAGGAGTTATTTGGCGATGTTCGCCTCCTTGCTCATCAGACAAACATGATGAATCCAGTTGCCCGTGGAGTATGGAAAATTCTGAAGATCGATGGTCCGATGCCACGTTTCCGTAATGAACCCAATGTTAATTTTGCCGATGCTGCCTAAGTCTAGGGGTTAAATTCTGTTATGCCGCATGTAGTTACACAGGCATGCTGTGGAGACGCTTCCTGTGTGTATGCGTGCCCAGTAAACTGTATACACCCGACTCCTGATGAACCAGATTTCCTTTTATCGGAAATGCTTTACATTGATCCCGCTGTCTGTGTTGACTGCGGGGCTTGCGCTGAGGCCTGCCCAGTAGATGCAATTGTCCCACACACCAAGCTTTCTGAGGGACAATTGCCCTACTTGGATATTAATTCTGTTTTTCATGAACAGAAGCGAAATTATCCGGCGATGGCTCCAGTTCCGCCGACAATTAAAATCAAAGGTGTGCGTGAGCCTTTGCGGGTTGCCATAGTTGGTTCAGGTCCGGCAGCTATGTATGCTGCTGATGAACTGCTCAAACAGGCGGGTGTTGTAGTCAATATTTTTGAAAAATTGCCTGTACCTTATGGCTTGGTTCGATTCGGTGTGGCACCGGATCATCAGGCGACAAAAAAGGTAACAAACCTTTTTGAGCAGATTGAACAGGAACCCGGATTCAATTATTTTCTCAATGTTGAAGTTGGTTCTGATATCAGCCACAAAGAGTTACTCGACAGTCACCATGCGGTTATTTATGCCAGTGGTGCTTCAGCGGATAAACCTTTAGGGATTCCGGGGGAATTTTTAGCGGGAAGTGTTGCAGCTACTGAGTTTGTCGCTTGGTACAACGGCCATCCGGATTATATTGACCATCAGTTTGATCTTAGTTGCCATCGAGCCGTAGTTGTAGGAAATGGCAATGTGGCCCTTGATGTTGCTCGAATTCTTGCGGCTGAACCTGATGATTTAATGCACACGGACATTGCTCCGTATGCGCTTGAAGCATTGAGGGCTAGCAAAATACAGGAGGTAGTTGTTTTAGCTCGTAGAGGTTTTGGTCAAGCGGCATATACGTTACCGGAATTGACAGGACTTTTAACAAAGCCAGGAGTTGATGTCGTAGTAGAAAAATCAGATCTGGTGCTTGATGCCAATACGGCAGCTCAACGTGATGCCGGAAGCTTAGAGCATTCTGCGGTACTGAAACTTGAAGCAGTAGAAAATATTTCATCTTCAGATTCACAAAAATCTGGTTCTAAGCGAATTGTTCTTCGCTATCTGCTCTCACCAACTGCAATTACAGGTTCAGATTCAGTAACGGGAATTGATCTAAGCCGGAATGAATTAGTTCATCACGATGATGGATCCATTACTGCAAGGGCAACTTCACGGAGTGAGCATTACGATACTGGCTTAGTTCTGAGGTCAATCGGGTACCGCGGGGTGGGTTTACCGGGAGTTCCCTTTGATGAAACTCGAATGATTATCCCAAATATCGACGGAAGAGTTTTGAAATCTATTGATTCAGAAGTTCTTTCAGGAGTTTATGCTACTGGTTGGATTAAACGTGGACCAAGTGGTTTTATCGGAACAAATAAAACTTGTGCCAGGGAAACCGTCAGTAATCTAGTTGAAGATTTTAACGATGGGCGGCTAGCATCCCCAAGAAATTCTCCTGAAGAGCTGCATCAGTTGCTGATCGATCGCGGGGTACAGGTTATTGATATAGCCGGTTGGCAAGCGATAAACAGTGAAGAATGTTCTCGTGGAAACGATCGTGGTGCTCCGCGTGAAAAATTCAGCAAAAAAGAAGAGCTGCTTTCCATTGTAGAGGCAACCGGCAAACCCACCGAAGTAAAGAAACGGATTCGTCTGGGATCTTCTTTTTCTTTCTCCTGAGAAAGAGTTATCTATCGAATAGGTTAAGGGCAATGCCTGGTTGCTTGTGACGAGACATTGCCCCTAACTGTGTATTCTTAGTGAGCTGAATCGAAAGCTTCTTCAATCTCAGCGGGAATGCGTCCACGCGCGGAAACTTCGTAGCCATTGGAATTGGCCCATTCGCGGATGGCCTTTGTTTGCTCGGGATCACGTTTTGTTGGGGGGGCTACGGAGCCAGCAGGTAAGGGTCGTTTTTTACGTCCGCCAACTTTAGTGCTGAACTGGATGTAGTAATCAAGCTTACGATGAAATTCTATAGCATTTTTGTCATTAAGATCAATGGTGTATTCCACACCATTGACAGAAAAACTGATGGACTCTCCACCCGAATCGATTGGGGTATCGTCAATATCGTCTACAAGTTGAACGAGAATTTTTTTTGCCATTGCGCCCATTACCTCCCATTTGTTAGGCATCATTTAATGCCATTCTTCTAATGCAATTAAAACTATAACCCCAATGGCATTATTTAACGGTGTCAGCGATCGCGGCCAAGGTCATGCTAGTCAACTTGCCCAGTTAGGGTGCTTAATATCAGTCGCAATGACTGGCATAGTTAGATAACTCAAAGGCCTCAATCCGCAAATCTTTTATTTTTACAGTAAATGCCAGCCCGCTAAACTAAATCAATTACACCTGTCGATTGGTATTGTTATTTAATATATTCTGACATCAATTAAAGTCACAAATTTATGGCATGTGATGATGTGTTGATATTGCCTTGGTTATTTAATTACCAAAGATTGTTGAGCGGAAAAGTATCTAGTAGATCGATCGGTCTACCGGATGCTAAGCTCAACAAGAGATATCCCTAATGAGGAGTGGTCAATGCAGCCTAGGTCAATGAAAGAGTTAGCCGAGCGTATGTCGGAGATGTCTGGTCTGGATGTCCTCAAAGCGATGTTTGAGTTGTCGGATCGGCCACCCAATATCGGCGGACTCATGGGCATGCAGGTAGAGAATCTTGAGTTCGGTTCGGCGTGCTTTAGCCTGCTTACGAGGCCAGATTTTTCCAACCCTCTCGGTTCAGTGCATGGTGGGATATGCGCGACCCTGCTTGATTCGGTGATGGGTTGTGCGGTGCATACAACGCTTGGACCGATGGTTGGATATAGCACATTAGAGTTGAAGGTGAACTATATTCGTTCGGTTCCCACGGATGGCCGCAAACTTATTGCTACCGGTACAACTATTCATCTTGGGCGCACAACAGCAACGGCAGAAGGTCGGGTGGTAAATGACGAGGGCAAACTTATTGCGCATGCAACCACAACATGCATCGTCTTGGGATAAACCGCTACAGCTATCCTAGGAGCACAAGCTAGGGTGTAGCGCAGCGAGCTAGGAGCGGTAATGGGTCTTGATTCACTCTTGTCGGCACTTCCAGAACAAGGCTATATCTATAAGACTTCTTGGCGAATAAAAACTACAGATATGGACAGTGATTATCGGTTGAGCTTGAATGCAATTGCAGGATATCTGCAGGAAGCAGGTGCGGAGCATCTTGAGGATGCCGGTGCCATAGAGGATCATCCGGATTGGATTGTGCGCAGGACCGTTATTGACATCGTTGAGCCGGTGCCATGGCCAAATAATGTCACCATCAAGCGTTGGTGCTCTGGGATTTCGCCACGATGGTGCAATATGAGAGTGCAAATTGTTGGTGAAGCTGGTGGTTTGATTGAAACCGAAGGTTTTTGGATCAATATGAATAAATCAACGATGGGTCCGGCTCGTATGCAGGATAGGTTTTTTGATAGGCTTAGTACCACTACCGAGGAGAAAAGGCTTAAATGGAAAGCCTGGCTTACTGATCCGTTACCAGAAATGCAGGGTGTGGTTTTTCCCTTGCGGCGCACCGACTTAGATCATTTTAATCATGTAAATAACACGGCGTACTTTCACATTATTTCTGAGTTCTTGTCAGGTATTCCAGAACTGAGTGACGTTGGGCGACGGTATGTCATCGAATATGTTAAGCCCATCACTTTAGGTGAGGAAGTAGCTGTGCATGTAGAACACAGCTTAGTGGACCTAAATATTGTCACATTGTGGTTAGCGGTAGCCAGAGAAGTACGGGCAATAGTCAGGACTTCGCCTAAGCCATAGCCTAGCTGTGGGGATTCGTTACTTTTATTCAAAAGTGGGCAGTCGCAATAACGCAATTATGTGCTCCTGCGCAAATTTTCTGGCTGATTCTTCACAACTGGTGTTAATAACTCCCCCGGTGGTTAGTGTCAAGGAAAGAGAGAGTCGGGCCATAAGTTCAGCTACTTCTTGGGCATTAAATTGTGGTAGTTGACCTTCGGTTTGCAACCGGACAATCGATTCAGCAAGATACTCACGCCCGGCTGTTAATAGGGGTAGCGCATTGGTAGTGAGCAGAGGTAGTAGCATCTCCGGCTCGGTGGTGAGCAGTCTTTCAAGTAGTTTGTTTTCACTTAAGGTTTTTGTGAAAGCGACGAAACAATCAATTATTTGTTCTCTAGCAGGGTTTGTACGATCAACTTGGCTTTCCACAGTATCGATAAAACGGAGTGCTTCGCGCTGAATTACTGCTGAGAGTAGGCCATCTTTGCTTGAGTAACGTCGATAAAGGGTTGCTGGGCTAATTTTTGCATAGGAAGCAATCCCGGTCATAGTGCTGCGCTTAATTCCGTATTCCAGGAATGATTTAATGGCACCGTCAAGAATATTGTCTTCAGTATTGATGTCTTTGGCTGGATTTAAAATTGTCTAGCTCCTAGAGGTTTTGGATCGGCGGGCAGGGTTCACGATAACTTGAGCTCAGATACTCTTCATCAGTATTTATGTTCGGGACTCTTGACTTAGCTGAGAGAATGAGATGAAATTTCTCTCATGCTATCAAAGGTGTTGGTGAGGGTCTGCGATCTTTCGGCCCATCTTGGTGGAACAATCAATGTCGCTAACGAGATAATGCCGTTGTCTGCTCCTGAGGTAGGACGAAAAGTAGCGGAAAGCCGGGTTGATACCGGCAAGGCCACGCAGCATCCTGTTAAGCGGGCCAGAACGACCGCTATATCAGGTGCCGATTTAGACCACTATGACTATGCTTTATAGGGAACTTGGCAATGCTTAAGCAGGCCTTCTCTATCAAGATGCGGCAATACTTGCTATCACGCCTAATAGTTCAGATGGAAATGTGTCCAGATTCGCGCGCTGAATGTGAGAGATATTGGAACACCCAGCTCTACCGCATTGATCTTGGGATGAGAAGGTGATGAGCTAAGCCGACATTTAACTTCGTCAGGGCAATCGATCTCTAGCACAAGGGCTGGGGCGCAAGGCTAGCTGGATTCGCAGAATAGGCCTAACCTTAGCTGGTTCCGAGAACATATATTTGATTAAATAAGCAGTATCGGGTTACTACAAGAAGGATGATCTAAAGATGAGTACCGAGGTCAAGAGCCCGACCCTTGTTGATGCAGTAGATGCGGTGGCAGGGATTGCCGGGGTCGCAAATGTAATTATGCAGTTATCACGGCCAGGCGTCGGATATGGAGTAGTTGAAAGTAAGGTTGAGTCTGGAAGAGTATTCGATCACCCATGGAAGCGCGCGCGAACCACTTTTACGTATTTATCTGTAGCAATCCTTGGTCGCCCTGATGATAAAGCGGCATATCGCGAAGCTGTGAATGCTGCACATCGTCAAGTTCGATCAGATATCAATAGTCCGGTGAAGTATAATGCCTTTGATCGAGACTTACAGATGTGGGTTGCCGCCTGCTTATATAAAGGTTTTGAAGATACTTATCAGCTTTTGCACGGTCAATTAACCGAAGAAGAATCAGAAATTTTTTATCATTCTGGATTCACTTTAGGAACCACTCTTCAAGTGCCGCAAGATCTATGGCCAACTACCCGAAAAGATTTTGAAAACTACTGGGAGCGTGAATTTGAGCAGGTCAACATCGATGAGGTAGTTCGAGAGTATTTAACTAAACTTGCTGAGCTTCGTTTTCTGCACCCTTTGATAGCTAAGGCGTTTGGTCCATTCCATCTTTTTATTACTAAAGGTTTTTTACCAGAAAACTTTAGGGAGGCAATGAAGTTTAATTGGACGTTTAATGATCAGCGTAAGTTTGATCGGTTTGTTAGGAGTGTAGCTTTTATTAATCGAAAGACCCCCAAATTTATCCGGCACTTGCCCTACCAACTTCTCCTTAAAATACTTCGATTTCAGATAAGAACAGGAAGACCCCTTGCTTGATAACAATTTCCGTGTTGATCTACAAAAGTTATTAAATCCGTCTGAGCTGGGGCAGCGGATTAGCCAGGTGTTAAGTGATGCTCGGTGGGAACATTTTTCAGCCCGACTTATCGAAGGTGGGAAATCAAACTTAACTTTTGAACTAACCAGTGCTGCTGGAGAACTCATACTGCGACGGCAACCTTCAGGTCAGCTTTTGCCAAGTGCACATGATATGGGAAGAGAGGCTCGGGTGCAGAAAGCCTTGAAAAGCACTCCAGTGCCTGTTGCCGGAATAATTCTTGAAGATTCAGGGGATTTGCTCGGTGCCAGCTTCTACGTTATGGAGAAGGTTTCTGGACATGTTATTCGTGATGAAATCCCCCAAGGGTATGCCGATTCTTCCCTAGAAAAACAGCGGTTAGCGCATGCTCTTGTGCAAACTTTGGTGGATCTGCATTCAGTTGAGCCCGTCAGCGTTGGTCTTTCCGATTTTGGTCGTGCTGAAGGTTTTATGATCCGGCAGTTACGTCGTTGGAATTCGCAGTCGAAGGCAAGTGTGGAGTTTACTTCGGCATTATTGTTGCAGTTACATCAAGAATTAGAAAAGGTAGTTCCTGCGGCCGGTCGTACATCGATTGTTCATGGAGATTACCGTATTGACAATTGCATTATGGACCATACCGATCCGGGAGTTGTTGCAGCGGTATTAGATTGGGAACTCTCTACATTAGGAGATCCATTGGCTGATCTGGGTATGCTGATGCTGTATTGGCGGCAAGCTGAGGACCGCTCAGTGCCACTGGTTCCGGCGCTAACAGCGCTAGCGGGATTCCCTAGCCGAGCTGATCTTTGTGAAGTATATGCTCAAGCAGCCGGGGTCAGTCTTGATGGTTTTAGCTTCTATGAAGCCTTTGCGCACTACAAATTTGCAGTAATTTTGCAAGGAATATTTGCCCGCTCTCAAGCCGGGGCTATGGGGGGCCAAGAATTTACTGTTGCTGAAGGTGATATTGATTGGTTGGCGGAAACCGGGTTGCAGTTACTAAACCCAGCCTGACTAGCTTTGTTGTAACCGTTTTGTGCAGATTAGGAGAAGAGTATAGTGGATTTTGCTATAACACCACAGGCCCAAGATTTTTCGGAGCGTATGTGGGATTTTATGCGAGAAAAAGTTTTCCCCGCCGAAAAAGCTTACTCACAGTGGCGTGCCGAAAATGGTGAACATGACCGCCCACCAATTTTAGAAGAACTCAAGAGTGAAGCAAAATCACGAGGGTTGTGGAATTTATTTCTTCCGTCAGTCTCAGGTTTATCTAATGTTGACTACGCTTCCATTGCCGAGATATCGGGGTGGTCGCCGGTGATTGCGCCGGAAGCAATTAACTGTCAGGCACCCGATACCGGAAATATGGAGACACTTCATTTATTTGGCACTGTCGAGCAGCGTCAACAATGGCTTAATCCCTTGCTGGAGGGTACTATTCGGTCAGCTTTTGCGATGACGGAGCCAGATGTAGCAAGCTCAGATGCGCGGAATATTTCTACATCTATTGTTCGTGAAGGTCAGGATTACATTATTAATGGCCGTAAGTGGTGGATCACTGGAGTGGCCGATCCCCACTGTTTAATTTTTATAGTTATGGGAAAAACTGATGGAAGTGCACCAGGACATTTGCAGCAGTCAATGGTACTTGTGCCGCGAGACACACCAGGGTTAAAAATAGTTCGCCACTTACCTACTTTTGGGTACCAGGATCAACATGGTCATTCCGAAATTGTTTTTGACAATGTCAGAGTTCCGGTCGAGAACCTGCTTGGGGAAGAAGGCGGAGGCTTCAAGATTGCTCAAGCTCGGCTGGGACCGGGTCGTATTCACCATGCGATGCGCGCGATAGGTATGGCGGAAAGGGCTTTGGCGCTGATGGTTGAGCGCTCAAAATCTCGAGTAGCTTTTGGCGGACCACTCTGCGATCAAGGGGTGGTACGAGATCTTATTGCTCAATCTAGAATAGACATTGAGCAAGCTAGGCTTTTGGTGCTTAAGACGGCATGGCTTATTGATAAACATGGGGCTGGTGGAGCAAGAACTGAAGTTGCTGCCATTAAAGTTGCGGCACCGGCTATGGCGACCAAGGTGATTGACCGGGCAATTGAAGTATTTGGTGCTGCTGGCGTTAGTGATGATTTCCCGCTTGCATACTTCTATAACTGGGCACGGGTTCTTCGCATTGTCGATGGCCCCGATGCGGTCCATCGGAGATCTATTGCTAGGGAAGAGCTTCAAAAAATCCCACCTTTTACTGGCTAAGGCTGGGCGGGGAATCCTGGATGTGGGCTTCGTTCGTAGTGAAAGCCCACATCCAGGGTGATGTTATAGACCGTAACTTTTTCCAATGATATCACGTTGAATTTCATTGGTACCACCGTAAATAGAGGATACCAGCGTTCTGCGAACGTGACCTTCCATATCAAATTCGCAAGCATAGCCGTAGCCCCCCATCATTTGCATACCGTCCAAAGCAACTCGTTTTGCAGTTTCAGTGAGCTTGAGTTTGGCCATGGATGCTTCACGTGGAAACATTTTTCCTGGATTGTCATCAATAAGCTTTGCAACGCTGTAGACAAGTAAGCGTCCACACTCAATCTCGGTGGCAAGGTCCGCAATCCGGTGGCGCAAAGCTTGAAAAGTTCCTACCGGCCTGCCAAATTGCTTACGTTCGGTAATGAACTTCAGGGCATCATCGAAAGCTCTTTGGGCAGTTCCGAGCATCACTGCAGCCAAGATGAGGCGTTCAATATTTAACCCAGACATGAGCTGTGGCCAAGCATTGTCAATTTCTCCAACAACTGCGTCCTCAGGTAGCTCACAGTCGGTGAAGTACAGGTCATTAACTTCTTTACCACCCATTGTTGGGATACCACTAATTTTTAGTCCTGCTGTTCTGGCCGGAACGTGAAACATGGTGAGGCCCTGATGCTTAGATTCGCCTTTAGTGGTACGGGCTACCAGCAAAATATTTTGAGCAAAATGTGCATTCGAGCACCAGGTTTTTTGCCCATTAATGCGCCATCCGGTTGCTGTTTTTTCAGCTTTACATGACAGATTTCCAACGTCTGATCCGGCTTCTGGCTCAGACATCGAAATGGATTGACTTGCACCACGGACGATTCCACGGAGCACTTCTTGCTTTTGTTGTTGCGAACCATACTTTTGGTAGGCGGCACCGGTGATAAGGGTTGGCCCAATCCCGCCGATCGGAGCCATGCCAAGTGCTGCCTTTTCGAGTAGAATACACATATCAACAGTACTTCCGTCGGAACCACCAAACTCATCAGGGACTGTCACTCCAAGCCAGCCTAGGTCTGCCATCTTTCGATACAAACCTTCGTGATGAGATTCTTGCCCACCCTTGGTTAATGCATCACGTTGCTCGCGCGTCCCCGCCTCTTTTTGGCAGAAATCGCTGATCGCTTGTGCGAAGTCCTGTTGTTCATTCGTGAATAACATCACAGCTTTCCTACTCCTATGGTTAGATGCCCAGTAGAGGTTGCAGAGCGTCAGAGCCGCTCGCTGCCTCTTTTATACGATTACATCAAATATATGTGATGTTATATGTGAAGGGTGAGCTTAGGTGCAAGTGGTACCGCAACAAATGGCTGCTGTGGGGGTCGCTAATGCGAAAACACAGACAGACGAGGCTGAGTCATTTATGGTTTCCCTCACTATGCCAAGCAGTAGAATAAAGTTACTCACACGGACAGGCCAAAGATAGCGATGACAGCCCACTCCTACCATCAGGCGCGTGACTCATTACTTGTGGGTTTACGGTTTATCGCAGATGAGGCCCTTACCCGAGGGCGTTTTTCGTTAGAGACATTTGGTCGCCAATTGGTGTTGGCCGTATCGGGAATGCTGGCCACGATTGAACAAATCGGGCGCCGTCGATTTCCTTTTACTGAGTTCATTAAGCAATCAGCTTTTATGTCGACCACCGCTGTTGTGCCAACTTTTTTAGTAGCGATACCAGTGGGAGTGATTGTCTCTATTCAGGTGGGATCGATAGCCGATCAAGTAGGGGCTGCCGGGTTTTCCGGGGCAGCCACCGGGCTAGGGGTGATTCGCCAGGGAGCCCCACTTGTCACTTCCTTATTAATGGCTGGGGCGGTTGGGTCAGCTATTGCAGCTGATCTAGGTTCACGGACTATCCGGGAAGAGGTTGACGCTATGAAGGTTATGGGTATCTCACCGATAGAAAGGCTTGTTGCTCCCCGGCTGCTTGCAGCAATGCTAGTAAGTCTTTTGTTATGCGGTTTTGTTTGTTTTGTAGGTTTTATTACCGGGTATGTATTTAATGTCTATTTTCAGGATGGAACTCCAGGTAGTTATATAAGTACTTTTGCCTCCTTTGCCGAGCCTAGTGATTTGCTATTAGCCTTAGTCAAAGCGGTTATTTTTGGCGCGATAGTTGCCATAGTTTCCTGTGATAGGGGGTTAAATACCCGTGGC
Source organism: Mycobacteriaceae bacterium (assembly GCA_051646185.1). Classification (GTDB taxonomy): domain Bacteria; phylum Actinomycetota; class Actinomycetes; order Mycobacteriales; family Mycobacteriaceae; genus JBOFCS01. The sequence goes on from JBOFCS010000151.1 coordinate 25,492, forward strand.
GGACCGGCTGGAGTGGCAAATTCGGTTAATGCGGCAGTAGTAAATTCGGTGATTGTACTTTTTGCTGTGAATGTGATTATCACCCAAATTTACGCGGTGTTTGTACCGCAAACGGTGGTATGAAATGACAAATCCAGCAAGGTATTATCCGCCGATCATCCGGCAACTACAGTTTATAACTGGGCTTTTCCATGGTATTCCCTTGGGTTTAGCGCGCCTTGGTCATCAGGTGACATTTTTTGGGCGTGCAACCGTTGCGATCCCCTTTGCCATGAAGCAGTATCGCAAAGAAGTATGGCGCTTGCTATCAGATGTTACCTGGGGAAATGGCGCGATTGTGGTGGGCGGCGGCACTCTGGGGGTGATGATACTTCTTGGAATTTTTGGTGGTGCCACAGTAGGCATTGAGGGTTATACGGCGCTCAATATCCTTGGTATGGGACCAGTTACTGGAGCAATTTCAGCTTTTGGGACTACTCGAGAATTAGGCCCGCTCCTTGCAGCAATAGCTTTTGCCGCGCAGTCGGGCTGCAGATTTACCGCACAGCTAGGATCAATGCGCATTAATGAAGAGGTGGATGCTTTAGAATCTATTGCAATTCAACCACTTCCATATTTAGTAAGCACAAGATTGATCGCAGCATCAATCTCCATCCTACCGCTGTACCTTGTCGGTTTGGCCGCTAATTACATAGCCTGCAGGCTATTTGTTGCCTTTCAATCCGGTAAGGGTTCTGGAACGTATCTACATTATTTTTATCAATTTTTGGCATCAACTGATATCTTGTACTCAATACTTAAAGCTGTAATTTTTGTTATTCTCACGACATTGGTTCAGTGCTATTACGGTTTTAATGCCAGTGGTGGTCCTTCGGGAGTTGGGGTTGCAGCAGGACGGGCTATTCGGGCGGCGATTGTTGTCATAGTATTTGCAAATCTTATTCTGACCTTGCTGTTTTGGGGCACAGCCCCAGGTATTCGGATCTCGGGGTGAGAGCATGATTATTGACCCATCGGATCGTGGACCCACGATGAATTCGTTAATGTTAAGGGGGTTTTTGACCCTAGTGGTGGCAGCATTACTTGGGTTTCTATTGTCAGCTAAATACCGGGGTGAGTTTGCAACAGAAGTGACTGTTACCGCACAAATGGTCGATGTTGGAGATGGACTACCCAATAACGCTGATGTTAAGTATCGAGGAGTTTTAGTTGGCAGCGTGGTTGGCAGCGGAATTTCTGAAGAAAACTCTGGGAAATATCTCGAACTGAAACTAAATTCAAATTTCTCCGAAAATATTCCGGAAAATACAACTGCAAGAATTGTCCCAAGTAATATTTTTGCTGTTTCATCTATCGAACTTTTATCTCCGAACAATCCTAGTCCCAAAAGCATTGCCGATGGGGTAAAAATTTTCCAGGATAAGTCGGCTTCTACCTTAGCGCTACAGTCGGCAATGGATAGTTTGCGCAGAATATTGACTGCAATTGATTCGTCAAAACTCGGACAAGCTTTAGGCACAATCTCAGATACGTTGAGGGGTCGTGGCGCTGAAATCGGCAAAATGATCGATGATCTTGCTAGCTATTTGCCAGCAATAAATAGTAGTTTTCCCGACCCAAACAAGGATTTGAACTCGCTTGAAAGCGCATTAGTCGGGATTAATCAATCAGCACCAGAATTGATTGAGACGATCGGTAAAACGGTCGGACCAAGTAAGCTTTTATTTGAAAAGCAGAGCGAATTAAAAAGCCTGATGACTGCCGGAGGTGCTTTGCTTGGCTCAGTCAATAATCTTATTCAATCCAATGGCGACAACGGTATTCGAGTTGTTCAAGGACTTGCTCCCACACTTTCGGCAGTTATGGATCAGCCTAAAGCTATATCAGAATTGATTTCAACTTTGCGTAACTTTGCAAATAAGGTGGGAAATTCGCTCAACGGAATTAACGGTCAACTACTTTTTAATATGATTGTTTCATTAACTCCAGCAAAGCCTTATACCCAAGATGACTGCCCAAAATATGGTGGGATGGTAGGTCCGAATTGCAGTGATATTTTGCCGGGTGCTACGGGTGTATCCGATAATGGAGTAGATGGATATAAGGTTTTCCACGGAAATATTGGTGGGGTGGGAAGTAAGCAAGAGCGTCAGGCTGCCAGTGTGGTACTTGGTCGAGAGGTTACAGATGCTGACATATTGATGTTTGGTCCAATCTTGCGGGGTACTACCTCCTATTTTGTGCAGTCAGGTGGGGAGCGAAAATGACAGTAAATAAACCATTAGTCGGGTTCTCGATGTTTGGGGTTGTAGCACTATTGTTAACATCAATTATTTGGTTTACCTTGGAGCGCAACGTAAGTGGAAAAACAAATTCATACACTGCAATATTTTCTGACGTCTCAGGGTTGCGTAGTGGTGATGATGTACGAATGGCAGGTGTTCGGGTGGGGCGAGTTGAAGCAGTGGAGCTTGTTGACAATCAAGCGAAGGTGTCTTTTATTGTTCAAGAGGATCAGAAAATTTTTGATAATACTAGGGCCTTAATTCGCTATCAGAATCTTATTGGCCAGCGTTATATAGCATTGGCATTGCCACATAATGAGCGTGGAATGGAAATGACTTCCGGAGCTAGTATAGATATTAAAAATACCGAGCCATCTTTTGATATATCATTGCTACTCAATGGATTTGAACCACTATTTGCTACGTTAAACCCGGAACAGATTAATTCCCTTTCGGAGAGCATTGTGCAAGCAGTTCAAGGAGACGGGGCCTCATTGGCAAGTTTGATAGCTCAGAGCACAACTTTAGCAACAACTTTTGCGAATAAAGATGAGGTCTTAGGAAGTCTTATAGAAAATCTTGGTTCGGCACTGAATCAATTAAATATGCAGAGCACAGAACTTAAAAGCGTTATACTACAGGTACGAAAGTTGGTTGAGGGGCTTAATGGTCAGTCAGCAACCTTGGGGTCTTCAGTGCTGAAAATTGGTGACGCAGCGGATTCGTTAGCCACGATGTTGGGAAGCATCCAACCATCATTAAAAACTACTCTTGATTCGGCAAAGCAGGCTTCAGTATTGCTAACGTCATTGGGTGAAAAATTAGATAAGACAGCACAAGACGTACCGATATTTCTTGCCGGATTAATTCGTGCATCACAGTCTGGTACTTATTTTGCCCTATATCTTTGTGAGTTGGATGTATCACTTTATGGAGTACTGTTCCCGCCGGGATTGTTTTCGCAGATCGGTGGAAAATCTCACTCTAAGGTCTGCCGATGATAAAAGGTGAATCACTAGTAAAAAAAGTAAAAGCTTTATGGAAAACTTATCCAACACATCGACTTACCTGGATCGGTGGGATAGGAGTTTTTGTTATTATTGGCACGATTGGGTCTTTGTTTTTGATCAAGGAAGCCGGAATTACCCGGCAGACCTATACTGCGGAATTCAGCCAGGCAGCGGGAATACGTCCGGGTGATTCTGTACGAATTGCGGGGGTTGAGGTAGGGGAAGTTTCGGGTACCGAACTGGTGGGTGGTCGAGTGGAAGTTGCTATGAGTCTTAAACGTGAACTTAATCTTGGCGATACGACTAAAGCTTCTATTAAACTATCAACATTATTAGGTGCACGCTATGTGGAGATAAAACCGGCAGGTAACGGTGATAGCAATCTCATTCCCTTGCAAAATACGGAAGTTCCTTATGATTTAGCCAAGACCATAGAAACAGGTACACCAATTTTCGCTGGCATTGATGGAAAAGCGCTGGAAAAATCTCTTGAAGCGCTTAATAGTGAACTAAAGAATTCTCCTGAGCTTACTGCTGAAGCGCTTGATGGGATAGGAACTTTGTCTGGTGTTATAGCTGATCGAAAAGAGCAAGTGGGCAGGTTATTGAAAGATATAAATGAGATTACAAGTACCTTGTATGACAGCAGATTTGACATTATGGTACTTATCGCACAAGGCCAGGATCTTGGCCAAAAAATTATGAAAAGGCAGGAAATCCTAGTCAAGTTACTCGACGCAGTAAGCGCGTTGGGTAATCAGCTAACAAACTTAGCAAATGAGGATGAAGGAAATTTTGGGCAGGTAATTTCTGAATTAGAATTAATATCTGAAGGATTAAAAAAGAATGAGCAAAATCTTATTAATATTGTTCAACTACTTCCAGTTACTTCACGCCATATAGCTAATTCTTTAGGATCAGGGAATTGGATCGAATTAACAGCACCATGGGGCTTTTTCCCCGATAATTGGTTGTGCTTAGCGCAAGTGATTCAGGGGTGTCAGTAATGAAAAGTGTTAAAAGTTTCTTATTAGCTTGCTTGATGCTTGTGATATCGGGATGCACAGTAGGATCTAGTGGTTCACCTTTTATTCGGTACAATCACTTAACGGCAAAATTTGATAATGCCGCAGGAATTTTTGAAGGAAATGATGTTTCAGTCTTAGGAATGCCAGTGGGGAGGATAACCAAGATTGAGCCCAAAGGTTCTTATGTGGAAGTGTCCTTTGATATAGCTAGTAGCATTGAGCTGCCCGCCGATGTGCAGGCAGTTATTGTTTCACCTTCAGTAGTTACTGATCGTCATGTGGAACTTACTCCGGCGTATTCAGGCAGTGGTCCGGTGATGAGTTCGGGAACAGTTATCCCTTTGAGTCGCACTAAAACACCTGTAGAATTAGATCAGGTTATTAAGACGGTTCAGGCATTGGCTGGCAGCTTCTCGTCAAGAACGGAGGGTGGCAGTATCATTTCTGATGCCATAGCTCTTACCGATGCCAATTTATCGGGAAATGGTGCAAAGATTAAAGATACGTTGAACGAATTATCACAAGCCCTGCAAGTTGGGGTGGATAACCGAGATGCTATTTCTAGCATTATTATCAAAGTGAATGAGCTTGCTCTGCTTATCGCCAGTAATGACTCAGCGGTAAGGAAATTTAGTGGAGCGATAACACAGGTGAGTTCTTTACTTGAGCAGCAGTCTCCTGGACTTGAAGGTTCACTGCAAAAGTTAAATAGTTTTCTAGAGAATACAGCAACACTTTTAGATGAAAAGGGCGGAAGTTTAACTTCCACGGTGACAAACCTATCGGCATTATTCACTACTTTGCAGAAGTATTCACGCGAGATTATTGAAATGGTGGATGTTACTCCTTTAGCTTTTCAGAATCTTGGTAGATCAGTAAGCCTGGAAGAACGTGCCTGGCGTGTTCACGGGCTAACCGACAGATTGCTTTTTGATACAGAATTACTCAATGTATTTTGTCAGCGGGTTCAACTGAGAACTGAAGGATGTAGAACCGGGCGTCTACAGGATTTTGGTCCAGATTTAGGTATTTCACAAGCAATGTTGGGTCTAATGCAATGATAAAGCGAATAAAGCTATTCGGAATCTTAACAACTGTACTCTCGCTAACTTCTTGTAGCAGTGGTATAACAGTTGCTGATCTCCCGCTTCCCAATAATAGTGGTATTGAAGGTGGTTACCGAATAATTGGTGAGTTTACTAATGCATTGAATTTACCTGAGCAGGCAAAGGTAAAGCTTGGTGGTATTACCGTTGGCGAAGTTGAAGTAATTAATGTCAAAGACTATGTAGCTTCTGTAACAATGAAGATAAACAACACTATTCGATTAAAAGAAGGAACTACTGCAAGCTTGCGTCAAGCTACACCGTTAGGTGATGTTTTTATTGCTTTATCGGAAACATCAAGTACTGCAACAGAAAAATATTTAACCGATAATGCTGTGCTTTCCCGGGAGCAGACCAGTGCAGCGGCTACGGTTGAAGATCTCTTGGTGGCAGCCTCATTGATTGTTCATGGTGGTGGACTGAGGGAATTTGGAACGATAATTTCTGAACTTGATGCAGCAGTAGGCGGTCGTGGCGGTAAAATTTCAACGATAATTAAAGAATTTACTTCAACTATTTCTAGTCTCAATGAGCAAACTGACAAAATTGATGCGGTTTTAGACCAAGCAGCAATTTTGGCAGTAACTCTTGATCAGGGAAAAAACGTTGTAGCAGAAGCGAGTATCACACTAGGTGCAGGTGTGGAAGTTGTGAATAACAGTATTGCTGGCCTAGTGGGAGTGCTAGCAAAAGCTTCATTAGCAGGAGAAGCAGCGACAACCTTCGTGAACAAATCTGGCGGCGATTTAAAAGACTTGATCATTGCTCTGGGGCGGGTGCTAAGCGATATTGCTGAAACTGAGGAAGATTTAGAACCAACATTGGATAGTGTTCACGCACTCATACCGGGATTTGCTGCTACTAGCGAAGGCTCAGCAATAGCAGGAACTTTACGAGCTTACAGTTTCAGCACCGGTATTGGCGTTGATCCTACAAGCCATTTGCCCGACGACAAGGATATGCAAGCGGCTTTAGCGGCTATCAGGCAGACACTAGAGCGGGTGCAGGCTAGACTTACTGGGACACAGGGGTGCTGCCAATGAACACGATGATGACTGCTCGGGTTAGGAATTGGAAACGTTTTCTCAGTAATCGCTTATTTCTTTCAAATACGGGAATATTCTTTGTTTTGATTTTGGGTTTGGCTTACCTTGCTAGTGGAATTTTACGTATTAATCCAGTTCAAAGTAGCTACTCTGTTACCGTCAATCTTGCCGCATCAGGTGGATTACAGAAAAATTCTGATGTAACTATGCGAGGAGTGCGGATTGGAAAAATTACCGATATTGGTCTTAATGCCGAGGGAGTTGTTGTTCAGGCAAAGATTAATGATGAATTTAAGATTAGTTCAAAAACTCTGGTAAGTGTTATGTCATTATCTGCTGCTGGAGAGCAGTACCTTGATTTCCGACCAGAAGCTAGCGTTGCGCCTTACCTGGGAGATGGCGATTTCATTGGTGTGGAATCAACATCGACACCAACAACTTTTTCTTCATTGCTGGAGTCGGTTTCAGATGTTATTGCACAGGTAGATCCTGGAAAGTTTAATAATGTTGTTACCGAGATGTCGATCGCTCTTTCTGGTGGTTCTGATCAACTTAAGGCTTTAGTTGATGGTGGTAATATGTTATTTGGTACATTTAATTCTCTTTTACCAGAAACACTTTCATTAATAGAGCATTTGCGGGTAATTGTGAACACTACCGGATTTATCCAACCTGACTTACAGGAGGTGACTAGTAGCGTCTCTAGTTTCTTGGATGATTTTTCGGAGGCTGAAGCAGAACTTCGTACTTTACTTGATGATTCGCCAAATCAATTAGGAGTACTTGATGCAAATGTTTCTCATCTTAATGATCCAATAAAATCTTTACTATCAGTTTTTACTGGTATTGCTGACCAAGGTAGATTGAGGGTTCCGGCACTTCGTGAATTTATTCCTTCAATCAGTTATGGACTTGGTAAGTGGAGTGTAGCTTTCCACGATGGTGCGCTCTGGGGAATCGGAAATTTTTATCCAAGACCAGTCTGTGATTATGAAAATATAACGCCTGCACCAGAATTAATAGAAGATACTACTGTTCCTCTTGCGTTATTTTGCCCGAGAGACGATCCAAATTCTCCGATTCGCGGCGCTGCTAATGCACCTAGGCCACCTGGTGATGACACTTTTAAACCTGCACCCGGATCTAGTGGACTAGAAAGGTCAAACCCTATTCCTATTGGTTAATCAAATAATGCTAGTTAACAAGGCAACTGGATCCTCAACCCCAGGTATTATGTATTTAGGAGTAAGATCATTGTGGTAGACGTACCTGTTACAGTAAAAAATGACGAAGTAACTACACAATCTGAGGCAGATGATGGCATCGATTTATCGGCTAGTTCGAGCCTTGCGGAAAGTAGTTCTACGGCTCGAATTAGCCGTCAAAAAGCAGGATTACTCTGCGCTACTGTGACAGTGATTTTTTTGGCTCTGTCTTTGGTTATTGTTGGCTATAAGTATTGGGACGAGTTACGATCTCAGGAAAAAACGCGGCAGTCTTCCGAGGATGCGGTAGCGGCAGCTTCTGCTTTTATGACCACTGTACTTTCGATGGATACAGCGAATTTGGGTGACTATAAAAATAATTTAGATAGGATGACTACAGGTGACCTTAAGGAGCGTCTGCTGAACGGATTCGATTCAGCGAGCGCGGCTGCAGCAGCCGGTGAGGTCAAAGCAACGGGTAAAGTTGTGGCCATTGCTCCAGAACAAATCGGCGAAACTGAAATAAAAGTTATAGTTTTTGCTGAGCAGTCAGGAACAAATTCTGCTTCGGGGGGGCAGTCCGTTGATTCGCGTTTGGCCGTTCGGGTACTTCTGGAACATGTTGACGGTCAGTGGTTAGCGAAAGATGTGGAATCTCTCTAAGCTACTGTAACCGCAAGAAAATTACTTGAAATTACAGTCACATATATTTAATATGATAGTAAAAGTAGAGAGGCTTACTGGTAATGCAAATAGCAAAAAGTGAAAGTATAGTTTTGACAAGAGAAGCTGAACCGTGCAGATCGACTCGTGTGAACTGGAATGCCCAGATCCGTCGGCATGCAATGATGACCCCGGATGCTATCGCATTAAGCTTTAAGGATCGTTCAACAACGTGGCTGCAGTTGCAAGAACGTATTTCCTGTTTTGCAAGTTTTTTGGAAAAAAAGGGAATTGGATTTGGTGACAGAGTTCTGATTCTTATGTTTAATCGACCCGAATTTGTGGAGTCAGTGCTAGCGCTAAATCTATTGGGGGCCATCGCCGTCCCAGTAAACTTTCGTATGACTGCCTCGGAAGTGGCGTTTATTGCGCAGGACTGTGATGCAAGGGCAATAATTACTGATGCTCCACTGGAAGCACTGGTAGCGCAAGTAGTTGACAGGACAACTGGAATCGCCTTTGTCGTCACGGCTGGAACAACTATGTCTGGCTCGGTAATTAACTACGAAACAGCGTTATCGGAAAATAATTCTCCGAAAGTAATTGATATTCCTGATGATACACCTGCTCTTATCATGTATACTTCGGGGACAACTGGAAACCCGAAGGGTGCGGTTCTTACTCATTCGAATATGCAAAGTCAAGCTTTAACGTGCATTAGAGCTCTACAACTTTATGACCCTGACGACATAGGTTTTTGCGCTGCCCCAATGTTCCATATTGCTGCCTTAGGCAGCATGGCACCCTCTTTCGTTTTGGGTCTGTCAACCATTATTTATCCTACAGGGACCTTCGACGCAGCCGAAGTTCTTGATGCGCTTTCCCAAGGAGAGGTAACAACTACCTTCTTTGTGCCAACGCAATGGCAAGTATTATGTGAGGAACAATTATCAAGACCAAGGGAATTAAAATTAAAAGTAATCTCATGGGGGGCTGCACCAGCTTCGGATAGTTTGCTGCACAGTATGTCTAAAGCATTTCCTAGTGCTTCAAATATTGCAGTTTTTGGACAGACTGAGATGTCTCCGATTACCTGTGTGCTCGAAGGTCGAGACGCAATTCGTAAATTGGGTTCAGTAGGCAAAGTTGTTCCCACCGTACAAGCTCGTATTGTGGACGATAATATGAATGATGTAGGAGTCGGTAAGGTTGGTGAGATTGTTTATCGAGGCCCTACCATGATGCGTGAATACTGGAATAACCCTAGTGCTACTGCAGAAGCTTTTGCTGGCGGGTGGTTTCATTCGGGAGATCTTGTGCGGATGGATGAAGAGGGTTTTATTTTTGTTGTTGATCGTAAGAAAGACATGATTATTTCTGGTGGTGAAAATATTTATTGTGCAGAAATCGAAAATGTTTTGCATGGCCATCCTGGTATCGCTGAAGTGGCGCTAATAGGTAAACCAGACAAAAAATGGGGTGAAGTTGGCGTAGCAGTTCTTGCTGCAACCCCAGGAGCAGATGTGAGAGACCTTTCGGTGCAAGTGTTATCCGAGTGGTTAGACGCTAGGCTGGCTCGTTATAAGCACCCGAAGGTTACGATGTTGGTTGAGGCCTTACCACGTAATGCCAGTGGGAAGGTATTAAAATCTGAATTGCGTTCCTTAGTGAAGGAAAAATAGACACCATGCTCAATGATTCGCCGATGAATCAGTTTAGCCTTAGCGGGAAAGTTGCGGTTATTACGGGAGCTAGTTCTGGGTTGGGGGTTGGTTTTGCTCGGGCATTTGTAGCTGCTGGTGCAAACGTGGTCTTAGCTGCGCGCAGGATTGAGAAATTGGAAGAGTTGGCTCAAGAGTTAAACGCCGAAACACAGCGAGCCATAGTTCACAAGTGTGATGTTACCGACTCGGATGATTGTGCAGCTGTTGTTGCTAAAACGGTAGCTGAATTTGGGGCAGTAAACATACTTATTAATAATGCGGGGACAGGAACTGCAGTTCCTGCTCTTCGTGAAACCCCCGAAGAATTTCGCGCGGTTGTTGATGTCAATCTCATGGGTAGTTACTGGATGGCGCAAGAGTGTGCTCGAGTCATGCCTTTGGGTTCGAGCATCGTTAATATCGCCAGCGTTCTTGGACTGATGAAGTCGTATGCGCCGCAGGCTGCTTATGCTGCTAGTAAGGCTGGTGTTATTGGTCTTACCCGGGATTTGGCCCAGCAGTGGGGGGAGCGTAAAGGCATCCGAGTCAATGCGATAGCACCCGGCTACTTTGTTAGTGAATTGACTGGGCAGATCCCTCAGGATCAAATAACTGCCTTTATGGATCGAACCGCCATTCTGAAACGTTTCGGCGAACAGCGTGAGCTTGATGCAGCAGTCATTTTTTTAGCAAGTGATGCTGCGTCATTTATTACTGGCACTACCCTTGTAGTAGACGGTGGAATGTCCTGTCGCTAGGTGATCCAAGAGCATGCTTAGTGCCTATTATCACTCGGAAGACGGCTCTTGAAATCTTCTGTTAACCTACGGTTATTCAGGCGTTTTCATATAGTGAAGGCTAGATCTAGCTTCATCACTAAAAAGGAAAAAATAGTACAAACTCTGGTTGTGCATGTTGCCAAATATGAGTTCCGCCTACAGTGGCTCAAGTAAATCCGTTCTTCTGATATCCGGTTCCGATCCTAGCTTTATTTCGGTAGCTAAAAAATTCTTTCATGCAGTTGAGAAGAAGAAATTAGTTAGCTAAAAATTTATAATGAAACGTTACTAATCAACTAATAGTTATGTTAAATCCGGTAAGGCATGTCAAGGCAAATTGTGCCTAAAAACAGGAAATGTCCGGAGCGGATTGTTGGTCTAGTGATGCGTCTCACTCGGTATTGTGTTGGTCATAAACGTTAGTCAGGATTCCTATATCACAAAGTTCTGAGGTCGGTAGCCCAAAGAATTTTGTTTATCTGAAAGCAGAGTTGCTGTCACGTTATTGAACAGTTTCAGGCTGAGTCAGCAGGATCAGTCCCCGGCAAAGCTAGAAATATTTGGTAAGGAACCCACCATGAGTACCAGCATCAGCACATCTAGGAAGCAGTCAGAATACAGTGCAAGGCCTAGCGTTAGTGTCGTCATTCCAGCGATGAATGAAGCAAAAAACCTTCCTCATGTGGCAGCCCTCATGCCAAAGGATGCTATTGACGAGATAATTTTTGTTGATGGGCATTCAGTGGACAATACGGTTGAAGTCGCCACAGAACTTTGGCCTGATGCCCGAATCATTACCCAGACCAGAAAAGGCAAGGGTAATGCGCTTGCTTGTGGATTTTTAGCCGCAACAAAAGACATAGTTGTGATGATCGATGCCGATGGATCAACAAATCCTGCGGAAATTCCAGCATTTATTGATGCTTTAGTGGACGGTGCTGATTTTGCAAAGGGCAGTCGATTTGTTAGGGGCGGAGGGAGCTCAGATATCACTCCTATGCGATTAGTTGGAAATAAGTTTTTAAATGGTTTAGTGAACCGGATTTTCCGGACAAAGTTTACCGACCTTTGCTACGGGTATAATGCATTTTGGCGTGATGTTATTGCAACTATGGAGCTTGCTTCCGTTGAAGATAAAATTAGTCAGTGGGGTGATGGTTTCGAAATTGAAACATTGATCAACGTTCGAGTTGCAACTGCCGGGCTTTCTATCAAAGAAATTCCATCCTATGAGCAAGACCGGATTTTTGGCGAGAGCAACCTCAATGCTTATAAGGATGGAATGAGAGTTCTGCGAACAATTTTGAAAGAACGAAAGATTCGTGCTATGAATATGAAAAGTCAAAGACGCCAAGAAGTTACTCGACTGAAAGTGCGTTCATCTTCTCGATCTATTTTTCACCCAGCGCCCCAGTATAAGCATAAGGTTGCGTCTTGACGGCCCAAAAACAGGGCAATAATAAAGTCAAGCAAGGTATTACCGTAGTTGTCTGTGCCTATACCTTGAACCGATGGTCAGATCTAGTCAAGTCAGTGGAATCGATAGTT
>JBOFCS010000175.1:0-15187 GCA_051646185.1 Mycobacteriaceae bacterium
TGGGCAGCTGTCGCATCAGCAATAGCCGCTTCGGTTTCGGCCGGGCTGGCAAGGGGCACAAGAGCCTGCACTTCGCCGGTGGAGGGGTTGTAGACATCGGCAAAGTTTCCTGAGGTTCCGGTTAGGTGCTGGCCACCGATGAAGTGGGTCAAGCGAGTTTTGCTGCTCATGCTGTGCCTCTGCTGGTTGGTAATGAGTGGGAGTCGAATCGAAACAATATAGTAGGACGTCCATCAATGTCTAGTAGGACATCCAACTAATTTTGGTGGGCTATTAGACGGTCAACCTTCGGGTTGTTTGCTCGGGGGAGTCGGGAACTCTTCGCCTATCCCGGTCGTTAAATGTATATAGTTCGTTAGACTTCTGTTGACGGTCAACTAATGACTTACACGAAAGGACAATCACGGTGCGTACCAGTAGCAACCCAGTGTTCCGTAGTCTGCCCAAGGGCCAGGGCGGTTACGCTAACTTTGGATCGGCAGCAGCAGGGGCTGGGTTTGCAACCCAGCAATACGGTCAGCCTGACTTAACTAAGCAGTACCCAGCTTCGGGCTCCAGGGCGCTTACCATCGATGATGTTGTCACAAAAACCGGCATCACTTTGGGTGTGCTGTCCTTAACCGCTATTGTTTCTTTCTTTTTGGTGAATGGGAATACTGCCTTAGCAACCCCCTTTGTTCTTGTTGGTGGTCTTGGCGGATTTGTTCTTGTCATGATTGCCACGTTTGGACGTAAACAAGATAACCCGGCAATTGTTTTGAGCTACGCTGCTTTAGAAGGCCTTGTCCTTGGCGCCCTGTCTTTTGTTCTCACTTTCAACGTATCGGGCGCTAGCGCTGGTGGTCTCATTGGTCAGGCAATTCTGGGAACCTTTGGAGTTTTTGGCGGTATGCTTATCGTCTATAAAACCGGAGCAATTAGGGTAACTCCCAAATTTACTCGGATGATGTTCGCTGGCATGATTGGCGTTTTGGTGCTGATGCTAGGCAACCTCGTTGCTTCATTCTTTACCGATGGTGGCTTTGGGCTTCGCGAGAATGGTCCACTGGGAATTATCTTTTCGTTAGTCTGCATTGGCTTAGCCGCTTTTAGTTTCCTTCTTGACTTTGATCAGGCCGATCAAGCAATTAGAGCTGGTGCTCCAGAACGGGCAGCATGGGGGATCGCTCTAGGCCTCACCGTTACTTTGGTGTGGTTGTACATCGAGATCTTGCGGCTTTTAAGCATGCTGCAAAACGATTAACTCCTTATGCAATACTCAAAAATGCCCCCCTGTACGCAGGGGGGCATTTTTGTCAGGTCTAGCTTTTGTCAGGTCTAACTTAGGCGTTCCAGAATCATTGCCATGCCCATGCCGCCACCTACACACATGGTCTCTACGCCAAAGGTTTTATCGTGGGTGCGAAGGTTATTGAGCAAGGTGGTGGTGATCCGAGCGCCGGTCATACCAAAGGGATGGCCCAGCGCGATGGCGCCTCCGGAAACATTGAGCTTATCCTCGTCGATGTTCAGCTCACGTGCTGAACCAATGACCTGAACCGCAAAGGCCTCATTGATTTCAAATAAGTCAATATCCGAGACAGACATGCCAGTGCGACGCAACACTGCCCTGGTGGCTTCGATTGGCCCAAGTCCCATGATTTCAGGAGAGGTACCAGTTACTCCGGTTGCCACTACTCGAGCTAACGGAGTAAGACCAAGGTCTTTGGCTTTGGTGTCGCTCATAATGACTAAGGCAGCCGCACCATCATTCAAAGGGCAAGCGTTGCCCGCGGTAACTGTGCCATCGGGACGGAAGACTGGCTTGAGCTGGCTGACAGCCTCGTAAGTGGTCCCGGCGCGCGGTCCATCGTCAGTGGAAACAACAGTGCCATCGGGGAGGGTGACGGGGGTGATTTCCCGTTCGAAGAAACCAGCTTTAATGGCCTCCTCTGCCCGATTTTGGCTGCGCACTCCCCAACGATCCTGTTCCTCGCGGGTGATCCCGGTGATTTGTGCGACGTTCTCGGCTGTCTGTCCCATAGCGATATAGGCATCGGGAAGCAGCCCACTTTCGCGGGGGTCAGCCCAGGTGGCTCCGCCTTGTGCAAACTGCGCGGTGCGTTCGGTCGCAGCATCAAACAACGGATTTTTGCTCTCTGGTAAGGAATCAGAGTTACCATGAACGAAACTTGAGACGCTCTCTACCCCGGCGGAGATAAAGACGTCCCCTTCACCGGCTTTGATGGCATGTAAGGCCATCCGGGTGGTCTGTAGCGACGATGAACAGTAGCGGGTGATGGTTGTTCCAGGGATGGAGTCATAACCAAGAAGTACCGATACAATCCGTCCTAGATTATGACCTTGCTGTCCACCTGGAAGCCCACAGCCAAGAATCAAATCATCAATTTGGTTCGGGTCTAACTCGGGGATTTTGGCAAGCGCGGCAGCGACCATTTGCACTGCAAGATCGTCCGGCCGAATAGACTGCAGGGAGCCCTTCATGGCCCGACCTATGGGGGAACGTGCAGTGGAAACGATGACAGCTTCGGGCATCTGAACTCCTTTGTACTTAAATTGTCCGAGGTACTTATTTTCTGGGCGACGCATTAGGGAGAAATGGGTTGCACTACGACATTACTGTGTCGACGTTACGGTGTTGTTTGTCCCTTGGGAAGCGTGCTGAGCTCGGTGGTATCCCACTCACCTAGAGCGGCACATAGTGTGGGTAGTAGCAGTTCTGCGGCAAGTTGATACCCCGCTGGCGATGGGTGGTAGCGGTCGGCGGAGAAGAGCCGTTCTGGGGCTTGCAAAAACTCTGGTCCCAGCAAATCGGCTAAGGCAACTGGATGTCCGCCAGAATGTAAGGTTGCTTCAGCTTGGGCATGGGCCAAGGTAAGTCCCCACTTATGTAACACCGTGCGCAGGGGTTGGGGCAGGGGCTGTACAGCCCCAAGATCGGGGCAGGTTCCCACGACAACAGTTGCGCCGCTTTGCCGTAGGCGATGCACGGCATCGCCTAGTCGGCGAGCCGAAGCGCGAATCGAATTTTTAGCCGTGACGTCATTTGCACCAATCATGATGATGGCGGCATCCGGCGCCGGTCCAGCAACAAACATCGCATCCACTTGTCCACTGAGACCTTTTGACGTAGCTCCTACAATTGCTTTGGTGCTGAGTCGGATTCGCTTTCCGGTGCGTTCGGCAAGACCACGGGCGATGAGCACTCCAGGCACCTCCTCGCAGTTCGAGCAGCCGTATCCGGTTGCGGTGGAATCCCCAAAGACCATGAGGTGGATATCCACGGCAGCACTTTTGGTATATCGCTCCACTGGAGCGCCACCGGCAGCGTAAATTCCGTCAGCTAGGGGAGGGGCGCTGTTGGGTCGAGGGATTACTTTGCGAACCTGTTTGGCCTGAGCCAGGAGAATTTCGTACATAGCCAACCCCGCGGTACCTACTGATGCCGCAGTGGCGATACTGGTGATCGCAGTTCTGGTAGCAATGGTGCGGGTGCTGGTCATGGCACTTCCTCCTTACTTCTGCGTTTCTCTGACATCCTGCGGTAAATGCGGATATCAATATTGACAATCTAACCCCCGCAGATCAAGAGCGGATCAAGTTTACGTATCAACTTAGTAGCTAAATACTTGACTGCTCCGCTCAGCTCTTCATGGTTTGAGTTGTTGGCACACCAAACCTATGTATAGTGACTCAAGTCACACCGACGCGAGGTTGCTGCAGCGCCGGAAAAGTTTCCGAAGGGAGCGTCACAATGGGTATTGCTAGTCCGGTGCTGGTGCATGGCTCTGACCAGTCAAAAGAATTACTGGTTCGTCCGGTGATTACCAGTGAAGATAAGGTCAGCATTCAGGGTAAATTAATTAATTTTGGTTTGCGCTATACCCTTCGTCCGACAGTGACGACTTTGGCTTGTTTGTATCGGCTTCCGCTGCCTTGGGGGATTACTGATCGGGTAACTGAGGCCATTCCTTTTGGAATCATTGATCAACTTGCCAGATTTATTATGATTCCACCACGTGGTACCGAACGAATTCCATTGCAGCTCAAAAATTGTCGTTCTGAGATTGTCCGAGCGCCGGGAGTCCCGGAATTGGATGGCACCGGACGCGCAATCCTCTATCTGCATGGTGGGGCTTTTCTGGCTTGTGGGCTCAATACACATGGCCGATTAGTTGCTGAGATTTCTCGGGAAGCGCGTTCTCCGGTTGTAAGTGTTGATTATCGGATGGCCCCGAAAAACCAGTTGAGCAAAGCCATCGATGACTGTGTAGACGGGTATCGGTATCTGCTCAAAGCCGGGTATTCGGCAGAACAAATTGTGATTGCCGGTGATTCAGCTGGTGGGTATTTGGCTTTTATGGTCGCTTTGACGTTAATCGCTCAGCGAGAATCAAGCCCGGCTGCCATTGTGGCAATTTCACCCCTTATTACTTTTGACGATAAAGCAAGGGTGGGGCATCCAAACGAAAAAACGGATTCGCTGTTTGGTCCCTCGGATTTTAAGACACTGAACCGCATTTTAGATAAAGCAAACAATGTTAGTGGCAGCGGTAACGTGAAGCCCGAGCCTGCTGATCATGACCTCAGTGAAATGCCTCCTACGCTTATTCATGCCTCAGCCTCGGAAATTTTGCTTTATGACGCAGAACTTATGGTCCAGCGTCTTGCTGCAGCCGGGGTTCCCATCGCTTTGAAAAAATGGCAAGGTCAGGCCCATGTTTTCCAGGCTGGATCCCCGGTTAATCCCGAAGCTCATCGGTCGATAGTAGAAATTGGTGAGTTCATTCGGACCGCGACTGGCTCATTGCAGTAGAGCCGCGTATGCACGGTGGTCGAGGCTCTGGAACGATGGACTTATGCGCATCGCCGATCATGTTGTAGACCTCATTGGGAACACTCCGCTGGTCAAGCTCAACTCGGTGGTTTCGCCGGGTTCGGGGCTGGTGGCCGCAAAGTTGGAGTATCTCAACCCAGGTGGTAGCTCTAAGGATCGGATTGCTGTCAAGATGATTGACGCAGCCGAAGCCTCTGGCGAGCTTAAACCTGGTGGAACTATTGTTGAGCCAACTTCAGGTAATACTGGCGTTGGTCTTGCTTTAGTTGCCCAGCAGCGGGGGTATAAGTGTGTTTTTGTTTGCCCCGACAAAGTCAGTGAGGATAAGCGAAATGTTTTACGTGCTTATGGCGCTGAGGTGGTGGTCTGCCCCACCGCAGTAGCCCCAGAGCATCCGGACAGTTACTACAATGTTTCCGATCGCCTGGTTGCTGAAATTGCCGGGGCTTGGAAACCAAATCAGTATTCCAATGTTAATGGGCCGCAGAGTCATTACGAATCCACAGGGCCGGAAATTTGGGCAGATACTGAAGGTAAGATCACTCATTTTGTGGCCGGAGTAGGAACCGGTGGAACTATTAGTGGTACCGGAAAGTATCTCAAAGAAATTTCCGGCGGCACGGTAAAAATTATTGGTGCCGACCCAGAAGGTTCGGTGTACTCGGGAGGCACGGGGCGTCCGTATCTTGTGGAAGGCGTGGGTGAAGACTTTTGGCCCAGCGCGTATGACGCGTCTATTCCTGATGAGATTATTGCTGTTTCAGATGCTGATTCCTTCAATATGACTCGTCGTCTGGCAAGGGAAGAAGGCCTACTGGTTGGCGGTTCTTGCGGCATGGCGGTAGTCGCGGCATTACAAGTTGCCGAACGCGAAGGCCCTGACGCGGTTGTTGTTGTTTTGCTTCCAGATGGTGGCCGTGGGTACCTATCGAAGATTTTTAATGACGAGTGGATGTCTTCCTATGGTTTTCTGCGGACTCGTCTCGATGGGGATGATTCTGAGCCGACAGTAGGTGATGTATTGCGAGGTAAGTCGGGTGCATTGCCTGACCTTGTTCATACCCACCCTTCGGAAACTCTGAGAGACGCTATTGAGATTCTCCGCGAGTATGGGGTTTCGCAGATGCCGGTAGTGGGTGCGGAACCTCCCATTATGGCCGGTGAAGTCGCCGGAAGTGTTTCCGAACGAGACTTGTTGAGTGCTGTTTTTGAGGGCCGTGCACAACTTGCTGATTCTGTTGCCTCACATATGAGTGCACCCTTCCCATTGATTGGTTCTGGTGAAAGTGCTTCACAAGCAACAAAAGCCTTGAGTGATTGTGATGCACTCATGGTTGTTGAGGACGGCAAGCCAGTGGGAGTGATTACTCGACATGATCTGCTTGGCTTCCTCAGTATGTGAGCGTTTATCTCAAGGCGCTTACTCCGGTTAAGGCTTGCCCAATAACGAGTTGATGTACCTCTGCGGTGCCTTCGTAGGTTAGGACTGACTCTAAATTATTGGCATGCCGTAAAACCGGGTAGTCAAGAGTAATTCCGTTAGCGCCCATGAGAGTTCGGCACTGGCGGGCTATGGCGATGGCTTCGCGAGTGTTATTAAGTTTGCCGATGCTGATTTGTTCTGGACGTAGTAGGCCCGCCTCTTTGAGTCGTCCTAAATGAATAGCAAGAAGTTGCCCTTTGCTCAATTCGATTGCCATATCAGCAATTTTTGCTTGAGTGAGTTGATAGCTCGATAGTGTTTTATCAAATACCACTCGGCTTTGGGTATAGCAGAGCGTGCTTTCAAGACAGTCTCGGGCAGCGCCAAGAGCGCCAAAAATTATCCCAAATCGAGCCTCATTAAGGCAGCCAAGAGGGCCGGCTAAGCCCTGAGCTTTTGGCAAAATGGCGTCTTTGGGGAGTCGAAGGTCCTGGAAGAAAAGTTCAGCGGTTACCGAAGCGCGTAAAGATAATTTTTTGGGTATCGCTTGGGCTGAGAATCCCGGTGTATCAGTTGGCACGACAAACCCACGAATGCCTTCGCTGGTGTGCGCCCAGATAATCGCAATATCTGCAACAGATCCATTGGTAATCCACATTTTTGATCCATTAATAACCCATTGGTCACCGTCGGCAACAGCGCGAGTCGACATTCTGGCCGGATTTGACCCACATTCAGATTCGGTAAGTCC
This sequence comes from Mycobacteriaceae bacterium, assembly GCA_051646185.1. Lineage (GTDB taxonomy): Bacteria > Actinomycetota > Actinomycetes > Mycobacteriales > Mycobacteriaceae > JBOFCS01. The sequence continues at coordinate 7,012 of JBOFCS010000175.1, forward strand.
AAAACAACCAACAGATTCCCCTGCGGCCATGGAAGGTAGCCACTGTTGCTTCTGCTCGGGTGAGCCATAGTGAGCAATGGCATACATGGCAAGCGAACCTTGGACGGAAACCAGGCTACGAATACCCGAGTCCACGGCTTCCATCTCCATACAAGCAATGCCATAGGAAACAGCGTTGAGTCCAGCGCAACCGTAACCGCTCAAATGCATACCTAGTAAGCCTAGTGATCCAAGTTTGATAGCTAACTGTTTGACGGGGATTTCTCCGGTGTCAAACCACTCGGCAATATGTGGCCGAAGTTCGGTGGAGGCAAATTTTTGAGCAGTGCTTTGAATAGCTAGTTCCTCAGGAGTAAGCAGGCTATCAATATTGATCAGCTGATCAAGGGTGGAGCGAGGACTCATCTGCTTTTCCATTTCTACTGGAGTGGTCAGAGTATGGCTTTGTAGTACTGCAACTTAGCCGATACTCTGACAGTCATGAGTGAGCAGCAGAGCAAGGCCGATGCAGCGCGGTGGCAAGGTTTTTCTACCAGGGCAGTTCATGCTGGTTTTGATCCTGACCCGCAAACGGGTGCGGTCAACGTTCCGATCTATGCCTCGTCGACATTCGCTCAAGATGGAGTGGGAAATCTGCGTGGTGGTTTTGAGTACGCTCGTACCGGCAACCCGACACGTATTGCCTTGGAAAGTAATTTTGCGGCAATTGAAGACGGTATTTATGGTCGGGCTTTCGCTTCGGGTATGGCTGCTACTGATTGTGTGCTGCGCGCCTGCCTACGCCCGGGGGATCATTTAGTCATCCCTAACGATGCCTATGGCGGAACCTTCCGGCTCATCGATAAAGTTTTCAGCCAGTGGGGAATTACGTACACTCCGGCTGCGATTTCTGACCTTGACGCGGTGAAAGCTGCGATCAATCCGCAGACCAAACTGATATGGATTGAGACACCAACAAATCCGTTGCTTAATGTTGGTGACATCGCTGCTATCGCCGATATTACGCATCTGGTGGGGGCAAAACTAGTGGTAGACAATACATTTGCTTCTCCGTATTTGCAGCAACCACTAACTCTTGGTGCGGATATTGTTTTGCATTCCACCACAAAGTACGTGGGCGGTCACTCTGATGTGGTTGGTGGTGCTGTGGTGACTAATAGTGAAGAATTAGATTCTGCATTTGCCTTTTTGCAAAACGGTGCCGGTGCCGTCCCTAGCCCATTTGATGTGTTTTTGACTATGCGCGGCATTAAAACCCTGGCATTAAGAATGGAAAGGCATAGTGATAATGCCGAAAAAATAGTGGATCTTCTTGCTGGGCATCGGGCCATCTCCGCTGTTTTGTATCCAGGTCTACCGGAGCATCCTGGGCATGCTGTGGCTGCTAAGCAAATGCGCCGTTTTGGTGGAATGATTTCGGTTCGGCTTGCTGGGGGTAAACAGGCGGCACTTGATTTTTGTTCACGTACTGAGGTATTCACGCTGGCGGAATCTTTGGGTGGTGTGGAGTCACTGATCGAATTGCCTGGGGCAATGACGCATGCTTCCACGGCAGGATCATTGCTGGAAGTGCCTGAGGATCTGGTCCGGTTATCGGTAGGTATCGAAGATGCCGCAGATTTGCTAGGGGATATTGAACAGGCGCTCAGCTAGTCTGCATAGTAGTAGACCCCGGAAACAGCTTGACTGTTTTCCGGGGTCTACTTATAAGAATCTAGGCGTGGTAAGGCTCAGCGCTGATGAGTGTCACTTTCACGGTGTTGCCGTTGGGTACAACATATTCGCGAGTCTCTCCAACTTTTGCCTCAAGAAGCGAATGGCCCAGCGGTGAATTAGGTGAATACACCTCTAACTTCTCGCTTTTTGCACCCTCTTCTCTGGTAGCGATGAGAAAAGTCTCAGTATCGGATTCATCGCCGTCGTAGTATACTTTCACGACCGAACCAGGCAAGGCGATTCCGGATTGGGTAGGAGCTTCCCCGACTTTGGCATTATTCAGTAGCTCTTGAAGTTGGCGAATACGTGCCTCTTGTTGACCTTGCTCCTCGCGGGCAGCATGGTAACCACCGTTTTCCTTAAGGTCGCCTTCCTCGCGCCGTTCATTGATTTCGGCAGCGATCACTGGGCGGTTAGCGATGAGGTTGTCGAGTTCGCTCTTAAGTCGGTCATAGGACTCTTGAGTCAGCCAGGTCACCTGGGTATCGGTCATCTCGAACACTCCTCGTAGTTAGGCCACCGAAATTGTCTCGATGGCATAGCCGCCGACTCGGCGGCAGTCAGTACAGTCGCCGGTTACAGCGACAGTTTGTGCTGCATTAGCAGAACAAAACCCCGAAGATCAGATTGACCTTGGGGCTTCAGTACTACCTTGTGTCCGACACAAAATGCAGCAATACACGGTTCCACTGGGAACCGTGTACTGACTGATATTACCACGCGGGACGGGCCGCAGGTATTTCAAGAGTGATACACAACACAGATATGCAGTTTTATTGCTGGAATACCAGATAGGAAGGGATAGTTAAACTGCAACCAAAAACATCGCCAACTGCGGGTAATCGTGTTGATCGAACGACTGATGTGACGTCCACTATGGTGTCCGGGGAGGCGGGAATGAGTACCTCACGTCGGCCAACCTCAGCTCCGTCTTGGGATCGGCTGCGGATGATGCATACAGCGGGTTGAGATGGGTTGTCTCTGGTGACAGTAAATTGGAGAGACATTGTTGAGGGGTCGATGATGCGGTAGCCAATTTGTTTACCGCTCACTGGGGGGTTGCCCAGATTGTTATAACCGAGGTAGGCAATGAAGATCCCGATACCGATGGTCAAGGCTGTGCCGATGGCCACGGACCAGGTGGTTTTTGATTGCCGCCATAGATTTACTTGACGGCCAGAGCCGTACCGGCTTTTGTTAAAAGAAGTAGACCCCATCGTGGTAAAACCCTCCGTTCACAGGGGTGCTTGCATACCGCCGTACGGCCGTGACGGAGGCAATGGAACTATAGGACCAGCTAAATACGATCTTATAACCTTCGCCGTGTTGCTCACCAAAGCGCCTATGGTGGTCAGAGTAAGCGAGGAAGGTGTGGAGAAGGTGAGGGAATTGGTGAGCGGACTTCGGCTCATGGCTGTACATGCACATCCTGACGATGAGTCAAGTAAGGGTGCAGCGACGATGGCCAGATATGTCGATGAGGGACATGAGGTTCTTGTCGTCACCCTCACCGGCGGTGAGCGTGGAGATATTTTGAACCCGGCAATGGATATCCCCTCGGTACTGGGGCGAATTTCTGAAGTTCGTCGCGAGGAGATGGCAAAGGCTGCTCAGGTCCTTGGGGTTCAGCAGACCTGGCTTGGATTTGAGGATTCAGGTTTGCCACAGGGAGATCCGCTGCCACCGCTTCCTGAAGGTTGTTTTGCCCTCGTTCCCTTGGAGGTATCAACTGAAGCTTTGGTTAAAGTGATTCGCGAATTTAAACCGCATGTTATGACTACTTACGATGAGCATGGTGGGTACCCACATCCGGATCATATTCGCTGCCATGAGGTCTCGATGAAAGCGTTTGAGGAAGCTGGCGATGCTACTAAATATCCAGCTGCTGGGGAACCTTGGGAAGTGTTAAAAGTTTATTATTCGCATGGTTTTATCCGCTCGCGGATGCAATTGTTTGAAGATGAGTTTGAGAAAATTGGGCAGGAAAGCCCCTTTACTGAGTGGCTGAAACAATGGAAGCCTGATCAGGACGATTTAATGGTGCGGGTAACCACTCAGATCACCTGTGGAGATTATTTCAGTAGGCGCGACGATGCTTTGCGTGCACATGCGACACAAATTGACCCCAATGGATTCTTTTTTGCGGTCCCTATCGAGTGGCAGCAAAGACTTTGGCCGACTGAGGAATTTGAACTAGCAAAAACTAGAGTCACAACAGCCCTTCCTGAAACAGATTTATTTGCCGGAATCAACCGGAATGTGGAGTAGGTAGATGGCAATACAGTATTGGGCTACGGCTGTACTAGCCGAGAATGCTCCGCAAGGTCCGGAATTTGGTAAGTCCAGTCCCATTGGCCTGGCAATCGTCGTTATTTTGATGGTATGCACTGCGCTGCTGGTATTTTCGATGAACAAACATATGAAAAAATTGCCAGAGAGCTTTGATCCGCAGCATCCTGAACCGGATCAGGCGGTAGACGAGGGTACTGATCGTGGTTCGTCAGAATCTGCTACTGACCCGGCATCGTAAATTTTGTGAGTGAGTTGTTGAAAAACAATCTGGGTTTGGCTTTGAGTCCTTACCTACGTCAGCATGTCGATAACCCTGTGCATTGGCAGCAGTGGGGACCGGAAGCTTTTGCAGTAGCTCGGCAGCGCGATGTTCCTGTTTTATTGTCCATAGGTTATTCCTCTTGTCATTGGTGCCATGTGATGGCGCATGAGTCCTTTGACGATGCGGATATTGCAACTGTTATGAATAATAATTTTGTCTGCATAAAAGTTGATCGCGAAGAACGCCCGGATATTGATTCGGTATATATGGCCGCAACGGTGGCGATGACAGGTCAGGGTGGTTGGCCAATGACCTGTTTTCTTACCGCAGATGCCCAACCCTTTTACTGTGGAACATACTACCCGCCGCAACCGCGTGGCGCTATGCCTTCTTTTCGACAATTGCTTGAAGCAATCACACTAGCGTGGGAAGAAAGACGTGAAGAAGTTGAAGTATCTTCTTCAGCAATTACTTCCGAGTTATACAAAGCTGCCACTGGATTACCAGAATCAAACAGTGCTCTTAGTTCATCGATGTTGCAGGCCTGCGTGGCTTTGGTTTTAGATGATGAAGATAAGGACAATGGTGGTTTTGGTGGAGCCCCTAAATTTCCACCCTCAGTACTACTAGAAGGCTTATTGCGGTACGCCGAATACACTGACAGTGCTGAAGTGCTGGCTTCGGTGTTGCGAGCAGCAGAGGCGATGGCGCGAGGGGGAATCTATGATCAACTGGAGGGTGGTTTTTCTCGCTATTGTGTTGATGCTCAGTGGGTAGTGCCACATTTTGAAAAGATGTTGTATGACAATGCTTTATTACTCAGATTTTATGGACATCTGGCTCGCAGAACGCAGTCTGGTCTTGCTCGGCGAGTGGCAACGGGGACAGCACAATTTATCATTGGCCAGCTCAGTGCAACTGGCGGTTTTGCTTCTGCATTTGATGCTGATACTGAAGGTATTGAAGGTCTTACATATTCGTGGACTAGGGCGCAGTTAATTGAAGTTTTAGGGGAGCTGGATGGTCAGTGGGCTGCGAAAATATTTGGGGTCACGGAGCTGGGGACGTGTGAGCATGGAACTTCCACATTGCAGCTTCGAGAAGATCCTACCGATCAGGAGAGATTTGATAGGTTGTGTAGCAAGCTGAGGTCGACTCGCGCGCAACGTCCGCAGCCGGAGCGCGATGACAAGGTTGTTACTGCGTGGAATGGGTTGGCAATTACTGCTCTTGCTGAGGCGGGGGCTGCTCTTGATGAACCTAGCTGGGTGCAGGCAGCGATGCAGTGTGCCCAGCAGATTTTAGAATCTCATGTTGTTCATGGGCGACTGCGACGAACCTCATTAGCGGGCAGCCTTTCTCAGGCCCCAGGAGTTCTGGAGGATTACGCAGGTTTATCAATGGGGCTGTTGGCTTTGTATCAAGCTACGGGGCAAGAACACTGGTTACGTTCTGCAGAAAATTTGCTTGATCTTGCCTTAGTGCATTTTTCAGATCCCGATAATATGGGTGGCTGGTTTGACACTGCTGATGATTCAGAACAACTAGTAGTCCGGCCTCAAGATTGGGTCGATGGAGCTACTCCTTCAGGAGCTTCGGCAATTACTGAAGCCCTATTGACGGCATCTTTGCTTGTGTCACCTGCGGCTTCGGTGCGATATGCGCAAGCCGCTGAAGCTAGTTTGGCGCGAGCTGCAATATTAATTGAACGGGCACCGCGATCTGCTGGGCATTGGCTGGCAGTGGCGGTGGCAGCTGAACATGGGCCTTTGCAAATAGCTATCGCTACTGATAATAAAAACAGTGAATTACTTAGTGCCGCAAGAACATATGCCCCAGGTGGAACTGTAGTGCTTGCCGGTGCTCCCAATAGTTCGGTCCTGCTTGCTAACCGAACGATGATAGGTGGGATTGATACTGCTTATCTTTGCCGTGGGTTTGTTTGTGATATGCCTAGGACGGACGTTGCCGAACTGCTGGAAGCTCTGAAAAATAAAGGCAGTTTGACGGAGGTTGCTGATAACTAGTTGCGTCGTTTGCGTACAGCGGTAGCAAGATCTGCAAGCAGTGTCTGAGTTGTTTCCCAATTGATGCAAGCATCGGTGATGCTTTGTCCGTAGGTAAGTGGGCTGGACTGCGCTTCTTGTCGGCCCTCGACAAGAAAGCTTTCCAGCATTATCCCATTAATCCCCTTATATCCGTGGGTGATCTGTTGTGCAACGGAATGAACAACAGTGCTCTGTTGGGTATGGTCTTTATTGCTATTTGCATGGCTTGCATCAATCATGACCAGCGGTGCCAGCTGTCCTTGGTGTACGAGAGTAAGAGCTTCTTCGATATCTGAGGCTGAGTAGTTGGTGCCCTTACGACCTCCTCGAAGGATGATATGGCAGTGTGGGTTTCCGGCAGTGGTCACAACTGAGGAAACCCCTTCTGTGTTGATTCCCAGGAAAACATGAGAAGAACGTGCGGCGACAGCCCCATCAACGGCAACGTGGATATTGCCATCGGTAGCGTTTTTGAACCCGATGGGCATCATTAACCCAGAGGCAAGTTGGCGGTGCACTTGACTTTCGGTGGTGCGTGCGCCAATGGCTCCCCAGGAGACGGCATCGGCAAGATAGGCTGCGCTATTGGGTTCTAGAAATTCGCAGCCAACGGGCAGCCCTCGGTCAATGATGTTGAGAAGCAATTCTCGCGCGATGCGAAGTCCTTGGGGAATATCAAAGCTTTGATCAAGGTGGGGATCATTAATGAGACCTTTCCATCCGGTTGTGGTCCTTGGTTTTTCGAAATAGGTTCGCATGACGACGAGCAAGTCCGCAGCATGGGTATCCGCAGTGTTTTTGAGGAGTTCGGCGTAATCTAGGGCAGCGCTGGGGTCATGAATGGAGCAGGGGCCTACCACGACAAGAAGCCGGTCATCAATTCCGTCAACGATAGCGGCAACCTCGTCCCGACTTGAGTGCACAAAAGCGGTCTGTGCATCACTGAGCGGGAGTTCCTGAAGAAGAGTTTGTGGGGTTGGGAGTACTGAAGCCGCCAAGCCTTGGTTGGAGGAAGTGTTAGGGGTTGCAGAGGTTGCCATGGTTGTTTGCCTTCCGATGTAAAGCGGCGGGCAAAGTTGTTCCGGCGCCCACCTAAAATGACAAAAGCCGGAGATTGGTGTCTCCAGCTTTGGGCTCCGGGATAACAAGGATGGTCAGCTTAGTCCAGTCCCAGCTCCTCCCGGAGCCAACATAAAGAGCCAATAGGCCCGAGCGCTAAGCATGACTACCAGCCTAACATAACTATCAGAATCAGTCTTGTTTGTGTTTGTAAGATCACTATCGTGGAACTACCGAAATACCACTAGCCACACGGCAATGTAGTGACAGATTGCTGCGATAACTGTTGCAGCGTGAAAGAATTCATGGTGGCCAAATGTTTTTGGCCAGGGGTTAGGCCATTTAGTGGCGTACAGTACTGCGCCGATGCTGTACAGCACTCCACCTACGGTCAGCAGGGTCATGGCCGCTACTCCAGCTTCGCGCACCAGAGTGGGGGAAACAAAGATGACTACCCAGCCGAGTAGTAGATAAAGCGGTACACCTACCCAGCTTGGTGCGGTAGGCCACAACATTTTCAGGACTACCCCGGCTGCGGCTCCACTCCACACGATGGTGAGAACGATAGAGCCGGTTGGGCTAGGCAGGGCTAGGAGGCTAAAGGGAGTGTAGCTACCGGCGATGAAAAGAAAGATCATGGAGTGATCTGCTCGTTTCATCCAGATTCTGCCGTGCACAGTGTTCCAATGAATGCGGTGATAGGTAGCACTGACTCCGAACATGCCGAGCACGGTCAGAGAGTAGATTGCGGTGGCTAGTCCAGCCGTGGGGGATACCACAGACCAGGAGACCCATACCA
>JBOFCS010000181.1:0-3777 GCA_051646185.1 Mycobacteriaceae bacterium
TTTTCCACTGGTAAATAGCAGTTTTGTTACCACATTACGATCCTTTGTTGAGCTATCCTCAGCAAAAGAAGGGTCGTCGATAACGGACTTAAACTTTCCAGTAGTGAAATCTTCGATCTTGCTTACGGCCGCCTTATTGCGGAGCATGGATTTTGGTGTGAATACCACTAACGGTCGGTGAACACCATCGGTTGCATGCCTACGCAGTAGATGGAAGTAGTTAGCCGGGGTAGATGGTACCGATACGGTCATCGATCCTTCGGCGCAGAGTTGGAGGAACCGTTCAATGCGTCCTGAGGTGTGGTCGGGCCCTTGTCCCTCATGTCCGTGTGGCAGTAGTAAGACTACATTGGAAAGCTGTCCCCATTTGGCCTCACCAGAGGAGATGAACTCGTCAATAATTGACTGTGCGCCATTAACAAAATCGCCAAACTGGGCTTCCCACAAGGTAAGTGCATCGGGATTGCCTACCGAGTAGCCATACTCAAAACCAACTGCAGCATATTCGCTTAAAGCAGAGTCATAGACCAAAAACTTTCCTGGACTGGTTCCGTCCCCATTAAGGTTCTGCAGCGGGGTGTATTCCGCTCCGGTTTGCCGGTCAATGGATACGGCATGACGTTGTGTGAAAGTTCCTCGCCGTGAGTCTTGCCCGGAAAGTCGAACCATTCGACCCTCGTTGACCAACGAACCAAAAGCAAGTAGTTCACCAAAGGCCCAGTCAATACCGCCCTCTCGTGACATGATTTGACGCCGCTCGAGGATTGGCCGAACCCGAGGATGTGGAGTAAAGCCTTCAGGGAAATTGACCTGAGCATCACCAATGAGTTCTAAGACCGACTTATCTACTGCAGTAATAAGCTTGGTCGGTAGTTTTTGATCTTCTTCAACTGAGGGGCTTGGTTTTGGTTGATACTTTTCCAAATCTCGAACTTCATTAAAGACCCGCTCCAGTTGACCTTGATAGTCACGCAAGGCGTCCTCGGCTTCTTTCATAGAAATATCGCCACGGCCAATAAGTGCTTCGGTGTAGCTCTTGCGCACACTACGTTTGGTATCGATGATGTCGTACATAGCAGGTTGGGTCATGGAAGGATCATCACCTTCGTTGTGGCCGCGACGTCGGTAGCAAATCATGTCAATAACAACGTCTTTGCCAAATTTTTGTCGGAAGTCAACTGCCAAGTGAGCAACCCAAACACATGCCTCGGGATCATCTCCGTTGACATGAAATATTGGAGCACCAATCATTTTAGCGACATCAGTGCAATATTCACTTGAGCGGGAATGTTCGGGCGCGGTAGTGAAGCCAACTTGATTGTTCACCACAATATGAACTGTTCCGCCGGTTCGATATCCGCGAAGCAGCGCAAGGTTGAGTGTTTCGGCGACCACACCCTGACCGGCAAAGGCGGCATCACCATGCAGCATCAGGGGCAGAACCGAGTATCCCTCAGAGCTATCTCCCTTGTTGAGAAGATCTTGTTTTGCTCGAACTAACCCCTCAAGGACTGGGTCAACGGCTTCAAGATGTGAAGGGTTGGCGGTTAGCGACACTTTAATATCATTGTCGCCGAACATTTGGATATAGTTGCCTTCAGCTCCCAGATGGTATTTCACATCACCTGAGCCATGGGCTTGGGAAGGGTTCTGATTGCCTTCAAACTCAGTAAATATTTTTGAGTAGGGCTTTCCGACAATATTGGCTAAGACATTCAGCCGACCACGGTGCGGCATGCCGATAACTACTTCATCAAGTGCATATTCGGCGCATTGGTCAATAACCGCATCCATCATGGGGATGACTGATTCTGCACCTTCAAGGGAGAAACGTTTTTGCCCAACGTACTTGGTTTGTAAGAAGGTCTCAAAGGCTTCAGCGGCATTGAGCTTACTGAGAATGTATTTTTGTTGAGCTACAGTGGGTTTAACATGTTTGGCCTCTACCCGTTCTTGAATCCAAGCCTGTTGCTCAGGTTCGAGGATGTGGGTGTACTCAACGCCGATATGCCGACAGTACGAATCGCGCAGTACCGAAAGCACCTCGCGCAGCTTCATCTTCTCTTCACCGTGGAAGCCCCCCACGTTAAAACGCCGGTCAAGATCCCACAGGGTTAGGTCATGACTGAGCACATCAAGATCTGGATGGCTATGAAAGCGATCAGTTGTAAAATTAAGCGGATCGGTGTCGGCCATCAGATGTCCGCGATTGCGATAGGCGGCAATGACTTCGAGTACTCGAGTGCTCTTGTCTACGGCCCCTTCGGGAATGTCCTGCCGCCACCGGATTGGTTCATAAGGAATGTGAAGCGAAAGGAAGATTTCGTCAAAGAAATCATCAGAGATCAGTAGGCTATGGATTGTTCGGAGAAAGTCACCGGACTCAGCGCCTTGAATAATGCGATGGTCGTAGGTGGAAGTGAGAGTGATAAGTTTGCCCAATCCAAGTTCGGCTACGCGTTCTTCGCTCGCGCCTTGGAATTCGGCTGGGTACTCCATAGCACCGGCACCGATAATGGCTCCTTGCCCCTGCATAAGGCGAGGGACTGAATGTACTGTTCCGATAGTTCCAGGGTTTGTCAAAGAGATGGTTACCCCGGAAAAATCTTCTGCGGTCAGCTTGTTATCCCGCGCCCTGCGAACGATGTCTTCGTAGGCGGATACAAACTGCAGGAAGTTCAACTCTTCAGTTTTCTTAATAGCCGCTACTACTAGCGAGCGGTTACCATCTTTTCCTGGTAGATCAATAGCTAGGCCAAGGTTGGTATGCGCCGGTGTTACTGCGTTTGGTTTACCGTCAACCTCGGTAAAATGCCGGTTCATATTGGGGAATTTTTTTATCGCTTGAACAATGGCGTATCCGAGTAAATGGGTAAAAGAAATCTTGCCACCACGGGTTCGAGCAAGATGATTGTTGATAACAACTCGGTTATCAATCATGAGTTTTGCTGGGATTGCGCGGACACTCGTTGCGGTCGGAATGTGCAGTGAGGCTGACATGTTTTTGGCGACAGCGGCCGCAGCGCCACGCAACACCTGGACTGAAGCGTCGGCGGCAATAGGGATGCTGGGTTGTGTGGCGCTCTGAGCTTTTGGTGGGCTTATTGGGGCTGCAAGCTGATCTTTTTGTTCTGATGGTGTGGGCTCAGCTTGTGCGATGTTGGTAGCGGCTAAGGCACTGTTCGGGTCGCGAGTGGCGTAGCCGTTTGCTGCAGAATCGGGGGAGTGATCCGTTAAAAATTCATGCCAGCTCTCATTGACTGATGACGGATCTTCCTTAAATCGCTGGTACATCTCTTCTACCAGCCACTCATTCTGTCCAAACTGTGAAGTAGAACTGCTGCTCACGGCAGTTACTCGCCTCGATTCCTTCTTCTGGATGTGTTAGTCGCAAGGTCACCTATGAGGCTAACTGGTGTGAGTTAAAGTTGCCCGCTCTCCCCCCTAGTTATTTGTGGTGTTGGTCTCACGGTGAGAGCTGACGTGCGGTATTTCTCTTTATATCCTTGGATTTATTATGTTGTAGAGGACTCTGGGGTTAGGTGATATCGCGGGTCCGGGTTCGAAGCCAACCAAACCCACAAAGGATAAAAGCCCAGAAGAGAAGTATAAGGGGGGCACCGGGCCACGTTAAGAAGAATTCATTGCTACCACCACTATTAACAGAGTTCATCACCGTGGCAATAGTGGCGTTTACCGGCAAAAATGATGAAGCTTGGGGGATGCCAAACCCAGTGAGGATGCCCCAGAGAATAAATTCTCCGAGCATGTACCACA
>JBOFCS010000197.1:0-13482 GCA_051646185.1 Mycobacteriaceae bacterium
GGTGCTCCAACATCCACTATCAGCCGACGATGTAGCCAGTTCTTACTCATACCCGCGACGCACATCCCCTGGGGCACTCTGCATTTGGTCCATTGTTTTCACGCGCTCTGAAGAACTCAGCTGCCAAGGCACAGAAGTAACCATTACCCCTGGCTGGAAAAGAAGTCGACTTTTTAACCGTAAAGCACTCTGGTTATGCAAAATCTGCTCCCACCAGTGTCCCACTACATATTCTGGGATAAAGACCGTCACCACATCACGTGGGGAATCACGACTCACCCGTTTCACATAGTCAAGGACCGGTTTGGTGATCTCACGATAGGGTGAAGCAATCACTTTCAAAGGAACAGTGATATCGCTATCCTCCCACTCGCGCACAAGCTTTCGAGTATCCTGGTCATCAACATTGACAGTGATAGCCTCAAGATTATCCGGACGGGTTGCCCGAGCATAGGCTAATGCCCGCATAGTTGGCATATGCAGTTTTGATACCAGGACAATTGAATGTGTCCGGCTAGGAAGAACTACCTCATCCCAATCTTCGTTTTCAATTTCCCGGGCAACGCTGTCATAGTGCTTGCGGATAAGTTTCATGACAATAAATATCGACGTCATCGCAACTATGGCAATCCATGCACCGGCAAAAAACTTGGTGATCAATACGATTACCAACACTACGCCGGTCATACATAACCCAATGCCATTTATCACCCGAGAGCGCTGCATTCGGGCACGCTCTGATCTATCAGTTTCTGTCTTCAATAACCGAGTCCAGTGCCTAACCATGCCAATCTGGCTCAACGTAAAAGAAACAAAAACTCCAACAATGTAAAGCTGGATCAATGCTGTGACATCGGCATCAAAAGCAGCAACCAAAGCAATGGCAGCAATCGACAGAAAAAGGATGCCATTGCTAAATGCTAGCCGATCACCTCGAGTATGGAATTGTCTCGGCAAAAAACGGTCTTGCGCTAAAATCGACCCTAACAACGGAAAACCATTAAAAGCTGTATTAGCCGCCAAAATCAAAATGAGTGCAGTCACTGTGGTAATAAAGAAAAATCCGACGGGGAAATCACGGAAAACCGCTTCAGCGAGTTGTGCAATAAGGGTTTTCTGCACATAACCCTCAGGTGCCCCAATAAGCCCTTCTGATGGATCTTCTACGTACTTGAGACCAATTTTTTGAGACAGCACAATCATCCCCATGAATAGGGTAACCGCAATTGAACCGAGCAATAACAGCGTTGTTGCTGCATTTTTAGACTTTGGCTTGCGAAATGCCGGAACACCGTTACTGATGGCTTCCACACCGGTAAGTGCCGCACATCCGGAAGAAAAAGCACGAGCAATAAGAAAAACAAAAGCGATCCCAGCTAAATGATGATCTTCCTCGGCAAGGGTAAAACTTGACGACTCGGCTTGAAGGTCCTCACCAAGAATAAAAGTGCGAAATAATCCCCAGACCAGCATCATAAAAATACCGATCATAAAAAGATAAGTCGGAATGGCAAAGGCGGTACCCGACTCGCGCAAACCCCTTAGGTTGACTGCCGTCAATATCATAATGGCAACAATGCAAAACAAAACTTTATGTTTATCAACAAACGGTAGCGCCGACCCAATATTTGATGCTGCAGAAGCGATAGACACCGCCACGGTAAGCACATAGTCGACCATCAACGCACTACCAACGGTGAGTCCTGCAGCCGGTCCAAGATTTGTTGTTGCAACCTCATAGTCACCACCACCGGAAGGATAAGCATGAACATTTTGACGGTAACTAGCAACGACAACCGCCATAATCACCGCCACTGCTATCCCAATCCAAGGGGTGAATGCGTAGGCAGACACTCCGGCAACCGAGAGCACCAAAAATATCTCCTGAGGCGCATAAGCAACAGAAGACATAGCATCAGAGGCGAACACTGGGAGTGCGATACGTTTAGGCAACAATGTGTGGCCGAGGGTGTCACTACGAAACGGTCGACCAAGAAGAAGTCGCTTAGTAGCAGTCGAGAGATTAGGCACAATTAATAAGGGTAGGCCTTCACCAGAAGGATCGCGCTACGGGTGGCCAATCCTCACGTTGTACGGTTCGATCAGATTACTCATATACCAACCCTGAAAGGCAAGTCAGTGCACATAGTAGTTATGGGATGCGGACGTGTTGGTTCTTCGCTTGCGGAAGGACTTATCAGGATCGGGCATGAGGTATCGGTAATTGATCGCGACCAAACAGCGTTTCGTCGCCTTGGCCCTCATTTTAGTGGGCAGCAAGTAGTGGGAATGGGCTTTGATCGCGACGTGCTAGTTAAAGCTGGGATAGAAAGAGCTGATGCATTTGCTGCTGTCTCTTCCGGGGATAACTCAAATATTATTGCCGCTCGGGTAGCCCGAGAAACTTTTGGAGTCAGTCGTGTTGTTGCGCGAATCTATGATGCCAAACGAGCCGCCGTTTACGAACGTCTTGGCATCCCCACTGTGGCGACCGTGCCATGGAGCACCGACCGCTTCCTTCATACCCTCACCCACGAGGGCGAAACAACTAAATGGCGCGACCCCTCAGGGACGGTTGCCGTGGCATCGCTTAATCTTAACGAAGGTTGGGTTGGCAAGAAAGTAACTCAACTGCAAGAGATTACCGGAGCTCGGGTAGCTTTTATTATTCGATTCGGTACTGGTTTACTTCCAGACAATCGCACTATCATCCAAGCACAGGACCAGGTTTATGTTGCTGCGGTTTCTGGACATGCAGCAGAGGCTTTAGCGATAGCCGAAAATCCACCTCCTGCCGAACTTGATTGATCGATCAGATAAGAATCCAATTCTCTTGTTATACAACATATAACAGCCTATCGAAGGAATAAAGGTCAGATGAAAGTTGCCATCGCTGGAGCAGGTGCCGTTGGACGCTCAATCGCACGAGAACTAATCGGCAATTCACATGAAGTCATGCTCATCGAAAGAAACCTCAAACACATTGATCAAGAGGCCATCCCCCAAGCACAATGGATGTACGCGGACGCTTGCGAATTGACACTTCTTGAAGATGCACATTTAGAAAATTTTGATACTGTCATTGCCGCAACAGGGGATGATAAAGCCAACCTTGTTGTAAGCCTTTTAGCAAAAAGCGAATTCGCAGTACAAAGAGTGGTAGCTAGAGTTAATGACCCTCGAAACGAATGGCTTTTTGACGACTCCTGGGGAGTAGATGTTGCAGTGTCTACCCCCCGCATGTTGGCTTCACTGGTTGAAGAAGCCGTTTCAGTTGGAGACCTAGTGCGGCTTATGACCTTTCGAAAGGGGCAGGCGAATTTAGTTGAAATAACTCTCCCAGACGACACTGCACTAGCAGGTAAGCCAGTCCGTAAACTCAACTTGCCCCGTAATGCCGCCTTAGTCACTATTCTACGCGGCGGCAGAGTCATTGTTCCCGAAAAAGATGACCCTTTTGAAGGTGGGGACGAATTACTCTTTGTTGCTTCCACCGAAGTGGAAGAAGAACTACAACAAGCGGTTTTACATCAGTAGCCCTTGAGCTCGCTCATCGGATACAAGCTGCTAACCCGGTAGAGCACGATCAATTCTTCTCACGAGGATTACGGTGACAAGAAGCGCAACTGCAGTGAGCGGCCACCCCATTGCAATTCTAGCCACTCCCAACCATCCGGTGTGGTCTTCAGCATATAACTTTGACTGAACAAGGTATCGGGCAGCAAAAATAGCGGCCCAGGCCAATGTTGCTAGATTGTATGCCCGCACGGCCCCACTCTGCTGCCGCCACGACATGTCCTTGCCTTCAAGGAAGCTACGCACAACCCCCACCAGCGGCCATCGTACTAAAACTGAAACTAAAAAAATCCCCGCATAAACCACACTTGTATAGATGCCATAAAGAAAAAATCCCTTTGCTGATCCAATTCGATAGGCAATAAAAGCCGATACGGCCACACCCAAAAAGCCTGAAATAGCTGGTTGAACTGTCTCCTTCCGGTACAGGCGCCAACCAAGGATAAATAACGCAACTACTAATGAAGCCGCAATTGCCGACTTAAGACCAAAAACAGTATTAACCGGAACGAAAACCAACACCGGAAGCGAAGAATAGACCAGGCCACTAACACCACCTAGCTGCTCAAGAACAGTTTTCTCAGCAGGGGTTGCACCCTCAACTATATTTTCTGAAAGCAGATCATCAGAAACCTCACCAGCAAAATCTGGGTCCTGCGGATCTGACTCACCACTGGACTCTGGGATTTCTTTTTCAAGACTGCTCACAGGTACGAGACTGCCACATGCCTATCTCAACGAAGTGCAACGGTGACCTTAAGGCCCTTCTTGCAACTCGTAGTAGGGGTTGTAAATCACCTTTACACCATCTCGTTCCCCTAGCCGACCCCGAACTAAGACTGCTTTTCCTGGCTCAATCCCCGGTATTCGACGTTGCCCAATCCATTGGAGGCGGACACAGTCCGTGCCGTCAAATAATTCCGCAGAAACTCCTGCAGAACCTGACTTTGAAGAGGTCTCAACACTACGGAGACGACCAATCATGGTGACTTCCTCGCCGCGCTGACAATCACAAGCGCGCTGCACCCCAGATCCTTCAGAAGCCTTTGTCATTGCTTCAGCATCAAGTTGTTCAAGATCTTCAGTAAGCCGACGGGTTAGTCGGCGAAGATAACCAGCGGCGGGTGCCATGGTGCGCTCCTTGACAGCCGTACATCGTGTACGACAAACGGATAGTGTCTCTGTCACAGTAGACCCGAACAAGCCACTCTGTCACGCGGGATGCAAGATCAGTATGTGCGCAGCCGATTACCTGACCTCACGGACGTCAGTCACGCCGTTGTGCTGCCTGGGACAGGCTCTGATGCCCACTTTGCTCTGCGTGCATTTGCGCCAGCATTGACAAGACTCGGAGTAGTGCCAGTTGCCGCCGAACCTGATCCCACCGACTTAATTGGGAGCTACCTGAAAACCCTTGACGCTGTTTCAGCTAAACATCATCAGATCATTGTTGCCGGAATTTCCATTGGTGCCGCTGTTGCAACTTCCTGGGCATTAGAAAATCCGCAAAGTGTTTACGCTATCTTCGCTGCACTGCCAGCATGGACCGGGGAACCACAGGATGCCCCTGCTTCCTTATCTGCTCGATTCACCGCTGAACAGCTGCAAGAGTATGGATTGCATTCTGTAACAGAAGCCATGCGCCAATCGAGCCCACCCTGGCTTGGTGCCGAACTAGCTCGTTCTTGGTCGGCCCAGTGGCCAGGCCTGCCACTAGCCATGCAAGCAGCCGCCCAGTACTGCGCGCCTACCCTTGCCCAACTTAGGGAACTCCCAATCCCACTGTGCCTATGCGGAACTACCGACGACCCCGTACACCCACTAAATATTTCCCAAGATTGGGCAGATGCTGCCCCACATGCACAACTGACAACTGTCAGCCTTTCCGAGATCGGTACCAATCCCGCGATTCTGGGCCAATCATGCTTGCAGTCATTACTTGAACTTAATTCTCAGTCACTTGCTGACCCGAATTAACCGCGGCTTGCACCTGGGCTTGAGCAAGTTGCTGTAGTAACACTTCCGGCAGCTGCAGTGGCAAGGGGGTACGCACAGGATGTGGGTCTGTACCACGACGAACGATGGTCTGCTGCAATACCGCACGGGCCGCAGCAGCCAATTCCTCTGTGGACTCGGCCGGGCCACTTGCAACGCACCTAACCATCCAGCGAAAACCATCTACTCCAATAAACCGGAGGGTGCCACCAGCAGTATCACCAACAACCTCGCGACCCCAGGGGCCTGTCTCTACAGCAACAGTTGCGCCATCTACTCGCAAAGAATCGGCCAGTTCCTTGGCTACCTCTCGCCACTGGCCCGGAGATTTTGGAGCCGCATAGGCGGCAACGCTGATCCGCCCATAAGCGGTAACCAAATGAACTGCATGGGGCTGCCCGGCAGGGGTCATTTCAACCTGGATTTGTCCGCCTTCAGGAAGTGGGATAACCACTGACCCTAAATCAAGTAGCGAACCCACATTGGCAATTGTGGTCTTTGTGTCCTCACCATCATTAAATACATCGGCACTGTCATAGGGACCTACACCGGGGGGCGCTACATGCTCAAGCTCCTGAGCTGTTTCACCAGCGCTCAGGTCTTGATCAACCACAGAATCTGATTCCCCAGCAACTACTACTGTCGAATCGCTGTCCCCAGAAGCCTTTACCGTTTTATTTCGACGCCCAAATATCACTAGGAATTCCCCTTTTCAAGCCGCGCATGCCCACCACTGGACCCATACCCACCTGATCCTCGGACAGTCTGCGCCAAACCCGCTTCATCGAACGACGAAATCTCAACGAACTCGGGTAACTCAACTTTTTGAACTATCAACTGAGCAATCCGATCACCACGCTTAATCACAATCGGCTGACGCATATCATGATTAATCAGGCACACCTTAATTTCACCGCGATATCCGGAATCAATGGTTCCTGGGGTATTAACTACTGAAAGTCCGGCTTTTGCCGCCAAACCTGATCGCGGATGAATAAGCCCAACTGTTCTGGGCTGCAAAGCAATTGCAATTCCAGTAGGCACCAAAGCCCGCTCACCTGGTTCAAGCGTCAAATCTGCTGCTGAGCACAAATCGACACCCGCATCATCGGGATGGGCTCGCACTGGCAATGGGATATCTTTGTCGATTCGCACTACTGCTACCGAATCCGATACGTCTAATGACTCCGGCTTGTCCGGTCCGCGATGCTCATTTGTAGCTGACACGAGACCCGAGACTACTCTGGGGTTTGTGTACCAACCCGAGCAGCCTACGAGCGACCAACCTCAAGAGACGATCCCGGCCAAAAAAATCAACAGCACGTGGTACTCCGAACAGCTACGAGTACCACTATGGTGGTGGGCTGCCGGTTTATTTATCGCTGGACTACTTGCCGCCGAAGTGAGTCTGGGGCGCCCTGGAATTCTATTTTGGTTGCCCTACCTAGCATTGCTCCCAGTGCCCATTTGGGCACTTATCTGGCTTAGTAGAACACGAGTTGAAGTAAAAAATAATCCAGATACTGGTGAACCCGAACTCTGCATCAACCAGGCTCACCTACCAACGCGCTTAATAGCTCGTTGGGCTGAGGTGCCTGCGAGCGCAAAAAGCGCTGCTCTGGGTCGACAACTCGATCCCGCTGCTTTTGTCCAACACCGCACCTGGGTAAAAACTATGGTCCTTGTGGTTCTCGAAGACCCAGAAGATCCCACTCCCTATTGGCTGGTGAGCACCAGACGACCAGCGGAGTTACTGGCCGTCATCGAAAAATCCCAACGGCATTAACCACAGCTATGCAGCACAATCCATACAAATCAGCACACCATCAATGCTGCTAGCCAACCGGCTGCGATGGTGCACTAAAAAACAGCTTGAACAGGTAAATTCATCCGCTTGCTTGGGCACTACCCGAACGGAAAGCTCTTCTCCAGAAAGATCAGCTCCGGGAAGTTCAAATGATTCCGCCGTATCGGATTCATCAATATCGACCACTGCCGATTGTGCCTCATTGCGTCGTGCCTTTAACTCTTCAAGTGAATCTTCTGAAACCTCATCAGACTCAGTTCGCCTGGGAGCGTCGTAATCCGTTGCCATGTCAGTTACCCCTCATAGTCGTCTTTGTTCATCATCTTTACAATCGCTGCAGGATATCTGAGTCCAACAGCTGGACAGTCAATCATCGCTTTAGCAGTTCGTCGGTATAGAGTATCCAGGTCGCCAACAACCGTTAATTGCTATGATTTACATCTCACTTTCTTCTATATTTACCTTCACTGCACCCGGCAAAAAAGTCTTATTAAATTTCTACCAAGGCCGCCAGACAATAGCCGACATGCGGTGGAAAATCCCAATAAAACACTCATTTTACTACTGTGGTTTAGGTCTCGCTATCGAAAAACATTGACAAAAAGCCCTCTACCAGTGAAAAGATTTCAAACTGCAAAACTTTGCATACCTCATACCTGTAGGGAACGTTGGCGTGTCGCGTTTCATTCCAACAACCGTGAAGCTCATCGCGTGTAAGCCCCAGAATAACAACCCACTAGAGTGGCAGAAGAATAATCCGACCCAGATGAGAGGTCTCCACGATCGTGGTTGCACAAATAGCCGAGGGACATTCACTAGATCACAACGGCAGACCTTTTCCGCATCGACGGTTCCTACCAGCGATTATTTCACTTGTTGTCATCACGCTTTTGAGTGCCGCAGTCTGGTGTTTTGCACTCATCCAAAACCCTGAACAAAATACTGCAACTAGCTGCAACACCCCTCCACCAATAAGCGTTCAGGAAAGCACAAATTCTTCCGAATCAGCGGCAGCACTTGGCGACAAATTATCTGAATCAGAATTTGTTCATCAATTTCCAGCATCACTTCCAGCAACAAAAGTTCGGGTGTACAACGCCAACGGCAAACAAGGACAGGCCAGACAAGTATCAGAACAACTCGTGAGCTACGGCTTCACTCCTGCACCCGAACCTCGCTACGCCGATGACCCGATCTACTTCGACCAAGATTTACAATGCCGAGGTCAAATTCGATTTGGCACTAATGGTAGAGCCGCAGCTGCAGCTCTGTGGCTCGCCTTCCCCTGCGGAGAACTTGTAGAAGACAAACGTCAGGACGATACCGTCGACCTCGCACTCGGTAAGTTATTTTCTGAACTTGCACCAAGCCCCAATTCTGAAGATGCCCTTACCGCGTTGAAAAACACTAGGTCAGGGAGTAACAGTCCTGTTTCAACAGACTTACTTGCTGCAGTGCACGCGGAAACTTGCTGAACTACCGCTAGGCTCTCCACCAAAATTTCATAGTGGAATTGAATGATAAACACCTAATTCTTCAAATATCTTTCCCAACTCAATAGCCACACCAGGTGCCATCGCCACCAGAGCTCTTCCCTGCACGCTTGTGCTGTCGGGTTCAGGTAGATGCACTATCGCCCCAGCCTCTGAAGCTATCAATGAACCCGCGGCCCAATCCCAAGGACTAAGCCCATGCTCAAAATGCGCATCTACCCTTCCAGACGCCACCATGCACAAATCTAAGGCGGCTGAGCCTACCCGACGGATATCTCTAACCCTCGGTAAAATTTTTGCAACAAGCTGACCTTGAACTCTACGGAGCTCAGATTCGTACCCAAAACCTGTAGCGACCAAAGCAAGTTGTGGATCAACAATCGGGTTACACGATAAACTCGTTGATGTACCAGATGAGTTGATAACCACCGAACCACAGCCTCGAGCTGCAGCATAAATCTGCCGAGCGGCGATATCTGCAACGGCACCGGCAATTGAAACTCCATCTTTTTGAACGGCAACTGATACTGCAAAAGCTGGAATACCATACATAAAATTGACGGTTCCATCGATCGGATCGAGTACCCAACGCAGACCAGAAGTCTCTTCAGCATCGCCCCCTCCTTCCTCACCAAAAACATTGTCCTCAGGCCTCAACTGACTGAGGCGTCTGCGCAGGAGCTGTTCGACCTCCCTGTCAACGACAGTGACCGGATCAGTCCGAGTTGACTTTGTCGAAATCGCCGGGCCACTGAAGGCAGCCGAAGGATCATTCGGATCGAATACCTGATCCCGACGTTGCCGCGCCAGACCCGCTGCTTCATCAGCGAGTTTTACTGCGACGCTTTGAAGATGCTGAGCATCTATAGTGGAGGAGCTCTCTAGGTTTTGCACTTACCCATCGCAACACATAGACCAGGGCTATGCACCTGTTGACACTTGGCAAAGCAAGATTATTCCCATGACGCAACACTGGTAACTCCCAAGTTGGTCCGCAGATTCATCAGGGAACTACTGTTACACCGTCTTAGAGAGCCCGCTGAACCCATTTCTTCGTTAAGGAGTGACCCCTATGACCCAACCACCCTCGCCATCGCCGAGTACCTCTTCAATAAATCAGTCAGCGGCTGCCATTGAAGGTTTTGGCGTTGATATCGGTGGCAGTGGAATCAAAGGAGGTCTAGTTGATCTGAGCACCGGCCTGCTCATTGGGGAGCGAATAAAGATCGAAACCCCACAACCATCTACTCCGCAGGAAGTAGCCAAGGTGGTTCGGCGAATCGTCGATTCATTCAATTGGGATGGTTCAGTTGGTATAACTTTACCCAGCGTGGTGACAGATGGGGTAGTGCGAACTGCCGCCAATATCGATGCGTCATGGATCGGTTTAAACGCAACCAAGCTGTTCAGCGCAGCTCTTGACGGCCAGTCCGTGACAGTTATCAACGATGCCGACGCAGCCGGGCTAGCCGAAGATCAACACGGCGCCGGAAGAAACATCAGTGGTGTGGTGATCCTACTGACGTTTGGCACTGGAATTGGTTCAGCAGTTCTACATAACGGTGTCTTGATACCTAATACCGAGTTTGGACATCTAGAAGTAGACGGTGAAGAAGCCGAGCACAAAGCTGCTTCCTCAGTAAAAGATAAAGAGAACTTAACCTACCAACAATGGGCTGAAAAAGTTTCTCAGGTCTTATGCAGAATTGAAGATCTTATGTACCCTGACCTGTATATTCTTGGCGGTGGAATCAGTCGTAAAGCAGAGAAATGGATACCACTTCTAACAAACCACACACCGGTGGTAGCAGCCACATTGCAAAACTCAGCGGGCATCGTTGGGGCGGCAATGGCAGCCGACACCGGCATGGGAACTTAAGAACTTCTCAGGTGTCGTTACAATGGACATGTCCCGGTATTGAGCCGGAAAACCAGACAGACCTCTTCGCCGGAATTGCCTTTTCGGCGTGCGAGCAAGTCCAGTCGCACGACACCGTCACGAAAGGGCGTACGTGGCAGCCACTGATATAGATCAGGTAATTGATCCTGCAGCTGAAATCTCACTATCCGGTGAGCCTCAGCCAGAATCAACACCAGCTCCGGCCAAGAAGGCCCCAGCCAAAAAAGCGGCAGCAAAAAAAGCTCCGGCCAAGAAGGCCCCAGCCAAAAAAGCGGCAGCAAAAAAAGCTCCGACCAAAGCTGCAGAACCGGAGATCAAGGTTGACTCTGACGAGCCACCTCTGGATCTCGTTGATGTTGAGGACGACTTACCGTTAATCGACGATATTGATCTTTCCGATGTAGAACTTGACGTCGAGGAAGATGTGGTCGAGGTAGCTGTAGTTGGAACAGATGACGTCGAAGATGAGGATGCCACTGGGGAAGAACCCAGTCAGGCAGACAAAGCTTCAGGTGATTTTGTTTGGGATGAAGAGGAATCGGAAGCGCTAAGACAGGCTCGCAAAGATGCTGAACTTACCGCTTCAGCAGACTCAGTCCGTGCCTACCTGAAACAAATTGGCAAGGTTGCACTCCTTAACGCTGAAGAAGAGGTAGAACTCGCTAAGCGCATTGAGGCTGGTCTCTACGCTACTGAGAAAATGCGCGAGCTTGCGGAAAAAGGCGAAAAGCTTCCAGTTGCCGCCCGCCGCGATATGAACTGGGTATGCCGTGATGGCAACCGAGCTAAGAATCACCTTCTTGAGGCAAACCTCCGATTGGTGGTGTCGCTAGCGAAGCGGTACACCGGGCGCGGGATGGCTTTCTTGGATCTCATCCAGGAAGGAAACCTTGGCCTTATTCGCGCAGTAGAGAAATTTGACTACACAAAAGGTTACAAGTTCTCCACCTATGCCACCTGGTGGATTCGCCAAGCTATCACCCGAGCGATGGCAGACCAGGCAAGAACGATTCGCATCCCAGTCCATATGGTTGAGGTCATCAACAAGCTTGGTCGGATTCAGCGTGAGTTGCTTCAGGATCTTGGTCGAGAGCCAACACCAGAAGAGCTTGCCAAGGAAATGGATATCACTCCGGAGAAAGTACTGGAAATTCAGCAGTACGCCAGGGAACCCATTTCGCTTGATCAAACCATTGGCGATGAAGGAGATAGTCAGCTCGGCGACTTTATCGAAGACAGTGAAGCTGTTGTTGCTGTCGACGCAGTGTCGTTCACATTGCTCCAGGATCAGCTGCAATCAGTGCTGGAGACTTTGTCTGAACGCGAAGCCGGTGTGGTTCGACTTCGGTTTGGGTTGACCGATGGACAACCACGCACTCTTGACGAAATTGGTCAAGTTTATGGAGTTACCAGGGAGCGGATTCGACAGATCGAATCTAAGACGATGAGCAAATTACGCCATCCTTCGCGCTCCCAGGTTCTTCGGGATTATCTCGATTAATTGCTAGCCACACAGGGAGCCCGTATCCACCTGACTATCGGACCGGTAACCAGGTGGATACGGGTATAAGCCCTACCAAAGATTCGGCTTATGGCGAACAGCAAACTGTGATTTCACTAAAAGCACTGGCTCGTAGCGTGAGAGACGACACACTAGTAAATTTTTTGGGAACAATGTGGCACTCTCAAACGTCAAACACAGTAGATTCGTAACTACATCCCTGACGGGTACCCCAGAAGGGGCGGATCAGCGCCAAGGCATCAGAAATGCATGCCAGGACGGAGGAGTTATGACCGCAACACTGACCAGTCCCCCATTAACTGCCGCAGATCGGTGCGATAGGTGTGGGGCAGCCGCGCGGGTTCGCGCAAAGTTCACTTCAGGTTCTGAATTGCTTTTCTGCCAGCATCACGCAAACGAGCACCAGAGCCGACTAGCAGAACTGGCTGTATCAGTTCAAGCCGCGCCCGAAGACTTGAACCTAGACTAGCTGTCCGGTCCAGCAATTTTTATCACCACTTGCGCAGAGCGTTAATTCGATCCTGCAACTGTTCTGCAGTTGCCATGGCAATCGGTGGACCGCCCAGCCTGCTACGTAGTTCGCTATGCACCGTTGCGTGCGGCTTGCCCGTGCGATAGTGGTGCATAGCGACTAGGCTGTTAAGTTCCTTGCGCAAGCTTGCTAATGCACCTGCTGAGGCAACCCTGCTGGGTACTTCCGGCGATGGGTGACTGCTCACCTCAGCGCTTGCCGAGTCTTCTTGTTCTGAGGCACGATTGACCTGATCAGCCTGCCGCTGCCTAAGTAGCGCCCGCATTTGCTCGGCATCAAGCAAACCTGGCAAACCTAAGTAATCCGCTTCTTCATCACTACCTGCGAATGTTGCTGTACCAAAAGAAGATCCGTCATAGATAACCTGGTCCAGTTCAGCCTCTGCCCCCAACGAAACAAATGCTTTTTCTTCCTCGCCCTGCTCATCTTTTTGGCGATTGGCATCTACAAGCAGATCATCGTCAAAACCTTCTTTAACTCGATGCGGTCGACCTAAAACATGGTCACGTTGGGCTTCCAATTGACTTGCTAGATCAAGCAAAACAGTCACTGAAGGCAAAAATACACTGGCTGTCTCCCCTGGCCGTCTCGCCCGAACAAAACGGCCGATTGCTTGGGCAAAGTACAGCGGCGTGGAGGCACTGGTGGCATATACCC
>JBOFCS010000200.1:0-44364 GCA_051646185.1 Mycobacteriaceae bacterium
ACTCTTGCCACTACTATGCGCGATGCCTTAGCAAAAGCGGGACTCTCCCCATCGAATTATCTTGGTCAGAATGGTCTTTACCCGCGGGCTGATCTCGCTGGGCTGAACCTTTCGCAGCGCCCTTCCATCCTTGTTGAGCTTGGCAATATGCGCAATAG
This sequence comes from Mycobacteriaceae bacterium, assembly GCA_051646185.1. Taxonomy (GTDB): domain Bacteria; phylum Actinomycetota; class Actinomycetes; order Mycobacteriales; family Mycobacteriaceae; genus JBOFCS01. Next base: position 159 of record JBOFCS010000200.1, read on the forward strand.
CGCTGAAGCGCAAAAGATGGAATCAGACAGCGGTCGCGTTCAGTATGCGACAGCTGTCACCTCCGGGATCGTTGCCTATCTCCTCAGTAGCCCTAGTAAGCCCTAGTGTTCATTAACCCTGTGATTCAAGAAGACCTTTGAGGTTTTCTAACACCTGAGTTTGAATCTTCTTTAGCCCCAAAGGAGCGAAAGTTTTTTCAAAAAACCCACTAACCCCACCAGCACCCTTCCACTGCGTCATAGTGGTTACTTCAGATCCACCAGCAGCTTCACGCACTGTCCAGGTGGTCACCAAAGTTGAATGTGCGTCTTTCTCGGTAAGCACATCCCCAGAAACACTTACGTGCGCCTCAATATCGCGGACCCGCGATTTTGTCGCCTGCAACTTCCACCTTGCCACAGTTCCCTCGCCCTGACCCCCCTTAACCACCTGGTAATCCAGGTATCGGTCCGATAGGATTTTCGGTCGAATGGCAACGTAATCAGCAAGCGCAGCTGAGACCTGCACTGGCTTGGCGGCAATAAGAATAGAACTATTAGCACTGACCTGACCCACAGAAACTCTCCTCGTTTAGCTATAAATGTCTCTTCCATAGTGCCTGACTACTCTCATACTTAAGATCAGTGGCCAATTCCAGTAGCAGAACAAAGAGGTTAGGGCTACGGTCAAGGGGTGGCATCCAAACAAGATCCACATGCAGTTACATGTGGATTACCTGCTTATACCGCTGCCGTTGAGCGCCTGCTGGAAAGCTATCGAGCAATTCCAGCTCAGTCCACGGTGCGTCTTGCTAAAAAAACTTCCAATTTATTTCGCTCCAGAGGAAAAAGAGCAGGACCGGGTCTCGATGTAGCAGATCTGAACTGCGTTATCACCATTGATCCACACACTCGCACTGCCGATGTTGCAGGTATGTGTACCTACGAAAAACTAGTCTCAACAACTTTGCCACTGGGGTTAATACCACTCGTTGTTCCACAACTCAAAACCATTACTCTCGGCGGTGCGGTCACTGGGCTTGGCATCGAATCTACCTCATTTCGCAATGGCCTACCGCATGAGTCGGTCCTCGACATGGATATCTTGACCGGAGACGGAAAGATCGTCACCGCTTCGCCAACTCACAATCGGGAACTGTTCTATGGATTCCCCAATTCCTACGGAACTTTAGGCTACGCAACACGACTACGTATTGAACTTGAACCTATAACTGAATTTATTGAGCTCAGGCATGTGCGTTTTTCCGACCTTGACACTCTGATAGGGACTATCACTGAGATAGCTTTAGCCCAGGAATACCAAGGAGAAAAAGTTGAATACTTTGACGGGGTAGTATTCTCATCTCAGGAAAGTTACCTAATCCTCGGCTGCCAATCTGCTTCTGCTGGGCCAGTTAGCGACTACACCGGAATGGATATCTACTACCGTTCCATCCAACATGAAACTGGAATCACCAGAGATCGACTTACTGCATTAGATTATTTATGGCGCTGGGACACTGATTGGTTCTGGTGCTCACGCGCTTTTGGTGCCCAAAATCCTACAATCCGTAGATTGTGGCCCAAAAAATTATTGCGCAGCAGTTTCTACTGGAAATTAATATCCTGGGATCACCGTTTTGGCATTGCCGACTATATCGAAGCACGTAAAGGTTTGCCACCGCGGGAACGAGTAGTACAAGATGTTGAAGTACCACTCGATCATACCGCAGAATTTATTCATTGGTTCCTCAAAAATATCCCCATTGAACCACTTTGGCTGTGCCCGTTAAAGATACGAACTGCATCAGAAAACTTATCTGACCGGGTATGGCCTCTTTACCCTCTTGAGTCCAAAAAATTCTACGTTAATATCGGTTTTTGGTCTTCAGTTCCACAATCTAAAGATTCCGAAGTTGGTGTAACCAACAAACTTATTGAACAGAAAGTCACCGAATGCAATGGACATAAATCACTGTACTCAGATTCCTACTACTCGCAAGAACAATTTTTCCAGCTTTATGGTGGTCAAACTTACCTTGAATTAAAGAAAAAATATGATCCACAATCTCGATTACTTGATCTCTACGCTAAGGCGGTGCAAAGAAAATGACTCAATCCGATATTCCTGATGTGGATGGCAGAAAGACTCGAATGCACGGGCCAGCACAGCACAAGTTAACTCTGGCCGAAATATTGGAAATTCTTGCTGATGGCAAACTGCCGCTACGTTTCTCAGCCTACGATGGCAGTTCGTCTGGGCCACCGAATGCAGTTTTGGGGCTACATCTAAGAACGCCACGTGGCACTACTTACCTTGCCACTGCCCCTGGGGACCTGGGATTAGCGCGTGCTTACGTATCAGGAGATCTGGAACCGAGCGGAGTCCACCCCGGCGATCCTTATTTACTCCTTAAAGCAATGGCTGAGGAACTTCATTTCCGCCGCCCATCACCTAAAATTCTAGCCCATATCACCCGATCCCTTGGTTTGGAATTACTGAAACCTATTGCCCCACCACCACAAGAAGCCCTACCGCGTTGGCGGCGAATAGCTGAAGGATTACGCCACTCAAAAAGTCGTGATGCCCAAGTAATTCACCATCACTATGACGTATCCAATACGTTTTATCAAATGATACTTGGCCCTTCTATGACCTACACCTGCGCTGTATATCCTGGACTTGGTTCCACACTTGAAGTAGCCCAAGAAAATAAATATCGACTGGTATTTGACAAACTGAACCTCAAAGAAGGTGACCGGCTACTTGATATAGGCTGCGGCTGGGGTTCCATGGTCCGCTATGCAGCCAAACGTGGCGTCCATACTCTTGGCGTAACCTTATCTTCAGAACAGGCCAGTTGGGCCCAGAAAATGATACAAGATGAAGGACTAGGCCACTATGCCGAAGTCAGATTCCTGGATTATCGAGATGTCCCGGAAACCGACTTTGATGCTATTTCTTCTATTGGATTAACTGAACATATTGGAGTACATAACTATTCAGATTACTTTACTTTTCTTTTAGAAAAACTCAAGGTCGGTGGGCTACTGCTTAATCATTGCATCACTCGGCCAGAGAATAAAAGTTCTGCCAAAGCCGGAGCCTTCATCGATCGATACATCTTTCCCGATGGAGAATTAACCGGATCAGGTCGAATCATCACCGAAATTCAAGATGCCGGATGGGAAGTGCTGCACGAAGAAAATTTACGGGATCACTACGCACTGACACTGCGTGATTGGTGTCAAAATCTGGTCGATAATTGGGATGCGGCTGTAGCCGAAGTCGGCGCAGGGACAGCGCGAGTGTGGGGTCTTTATATGGCGGGTTCAAGGCTTGGCTTTGAACGCAATGTTGTACAGCTGCATCAAATTCTCGCAGTAAAAACCCCTAAAAATGGCAAGACCGGCCTGCCCTTACGGCCCTGGTGGCAAAACTGAGCTAGGAACCGTCAATAGGACGAGCACCAAGTTCAGCTTGGAGTAACTCCAATGCCACTTCTTCGGGATCTCTGCGATCTTGCGGCTCACCGGACTCCGAAGCAGCTTCCTGAAGCATTTCCTCTTCATCATCAGCTGATACTACTGAAAATTCCCGAGCTCCAACCTGATTAAATTCGGTTTCTGGATAGTAAGGCTCAGGCTCTTCTGGCACCGGAATATCCGATTCCGGTGTACTAGGGCGACTTATCTGTTCACGCTCGGCTGTGCGACTAGGTCGTGAAAACTTTTGTGGGGCAGTAATTTTTTCGGAATCAGGAAGAGTTTTCAGCACTGCAGGACGGGCAGTGGTCGATTGCCTACCTGATTCGCAAATAACCTGCCAGCTAACCTCAAAAACTTCCTTAAGCGCTGCACTCACAACATCTGCATTCCGAGGTTCACTCAGCCGTTTAGCAAGCGGAGCTGAGTCATGATGCAAAATCAACGTCGCCCCATCAATTCTTAATACTGTGGCACCCGAAAGCATGACTTCCGTCGTCTTGCTTCGTTCTCTCACCGCTTTCTGCACCTGTGGCCAGGACTTCTGTACAACAACAAGGTTCACTCCATTTTCTGCTGCAGTTCCAGAATTGGAGAGCGGTGCACTTTCTGAAATCTCAACAGCCTGCACTGGTGGCTGGAGAACTTCTTCCACTTCAGGTGAGGCGACTTCGGCAGTAGTAGGCACAGATACTGAAATTGGCTCTGGTTCAGCCTTACTCGGCTCCTGAGGTTGGCGAGAAGGTCGAGTGAACTTAACATCTACTGCTGGCTTAACTTCCTGAGACACAGGAGAAGAGGGCTCAGAAGATGCAACTTTTGATGCTGCCTGAACCGGCGCCACAACTCCGGCATCCACCCGTCGCTCAAGTTGCTCAATCCTTTGCAACACAGCAGATTCCGCATCAGAAGCTGCCGGGAGCAACATGCGGGCACATACCACTTCCAGAAGAAGCCTTGGGGCAGTAGCCCCACGCATCTCGCCAAGTCCGGCATGAATAATTTCGGCATAACGCGCTAAACTTGCCGGACCAATACTAACTGCTTGTGCACGCATACGCTCCATAACATCACCTGGAGCTTCGACCAACCCGCGCTCCATCGCATCTGGAACTGCTTGAATAAGAATAAGATCGCGGATTCTTTCCAATAAATCTACTGCAAAGCGGCGTGGATCATGTCCTGCTTCCATCACACTTTCCACTGCACCAAAAAGTTCCGCTCCATTGCCGGTACCCAAAGCCTCGACAGCAGTATCAATGAGCGCAATATCGGTCACCCCCAACAACGCTAATGCCCGCTGGTAGGTGACCCCTTCCTCGCCGGCACCAGCCAATAGTTGATCCAACACGCTCAACGAATCACGTGGCGAACCACCACCAGCTCGAATGACCAACGGGTACACAGCTTCATCGACTGCGATCTGCTCCTGCACACAAATTTTTTGAAGCAAACTTTTCATCGTGGCCGGGGCTAGTAACCGGAATGGATAATGATGCGTGCGAGAGCGAATAGTGGGGAGGACTTTTTCCGGTTCCGTAGTAGCAAAAACAAAAATTAAATGCTCCGGTGGTTCTTCCACAATCTTTAACAGAGCATTAAAACCCGCGGTGGTCACCATATGTGCTTCGTCAACAATAAAAATTCGATAACGCGATTCTGCTGGCGCATAAAAAGCTCGGTCCCGCAGTTCCCTGGTGTCATCAACACCGCCGTGGCTAGCCGCATCAAGTTCGGTGACATCTAAATTGCCCGGTCCGCCCGGAGCTAAAGCAACACAGGAAGAGCACACTCCACATGGTGTAGCGGTCGGACCTTGAGCACAGTTCAACGACCGTGCCAAAATCCGAGCGGAGGAAGTTTTACCACAACCACGCGGGCCGGAAAATAAATAGGCATGATTAATCCGCCCAGCTTCCAGTGCCGTACTGAGCGGTTCAGTGACATGCTCCTGGCCAACCACTTCAGCAAAGGTTGCCGGACGATACTTCCGATATAAGGCCACGGCCTGAGACTACCGGTACTCGAGAAGTTTCTCCGTGGCCGCAAGCAGAACACAGGTGGTCACGCCCTGCATCGCCTGCTCTAATTCCCCCATTGAGGGGAAACTTGGGGCCAACCGAATGTTCTTATCATCAGGATCATTGCCATAAGGGAAAGCTGAACCGGCAGCTGTTAAAGCGATGCCAGCTTCTTTGGCCAGGCTGATCACTCGCTTTGCTGTGCCCTCAATGACGTCCAGGCTCACAAAATAACCGCCCTTGGGCTCGGTCCACGAAGCTACTTTGGACTCAGCTAGCTCTTCTTCAAGGATCTGTAACACGCGAGCGAACTTTGGCGCCAAGATCTGCTGGTGTTTGCGCATATGCGCACGGACCCCATCGGCATCCCCAAAAAAACGCAGATGCCGCAGCTGGTTTAGCTTGTCAGGGCCAATACTTTTTTTACCCAGATGCTGCTGGTACCAACTGATATTTTCCTCCGAAGCCCCAAAAAAACTCACCCCAGCTCCAGCGAAAGTAATTTTAGAGGTGGAAGCAAAAACATAAGGCCGATTCGGGAAACCAGCTTGAGCAGCCAAACCTACAACATCAGCACTAGGAACAAGCTCATCGGTAAGAGTGTGCACAGCATAAGCATTATCCCAAAAAAGCCGGAAGTCTGTTGCAGCCGTTGACATATGGGTCAACCTGTGAACAACTTCCTCTGAGTAGACCACCCCGGTGGGGTTAGAAAAGTGTGGAACCGCCCATAGACCTTTGATCGAAGCATCTTGGATCACCAGCTGTTCAATCAGATCAACATCAGGTCCGTCCTCGCACATCGGGATGGCAATCATCTTGATGTTGTAGGCCTGAGTAATGGCAAAATGCCGGTCATAGCCGGGGGCTGGGCATAAAAATTTCACCACCGGCTCTTGTGACCACGGGCGAGGTGAATCCACCGCCCCGTTGAGCAAAGAGAAAACGATAAGGTCGTGCATGATTTCTAAACTGGCGTTATTTCCGGCCAGAAGGTTTTTGGTGGGGATGCCCAGTAGTTCACCAAAAATTGCCCGTAGCTCTGGGAGCCCCGCCAAACCACCATAATTACGGGTGTCCAGACCCGTACCATCGTGGTAATCGGCACCAGGCAAAGTCAGTAGGTCTGCCGATAAATCCAACTGTTCAGGTGCCGGTTTGCCACGAGTCAGATCCAGGGAAAGGTTCTGCGCCTTAAGTTCGGCATACTTCTTGGTCTGCATCTGCTGCATCAACAAGAGTTCATCACGACCAAGAGACTGAAAAGACATCCGAAGCGGGCCTTTCACCAGCAGGTGTACGGAATAAGAGGACCCCGCGCACCCGACAGAGCCCATTGACCCTTGCTGCCTTCCGGCCCTGGGGGAGTTCACAGGATGGACGCCGCGCGGGGTCCATAACTGAGTGTACTGGCTTGGCGATAAAAGCCAAGTACGAGGTTCCGATCAGATACGGCCTGCGAGTTTTGGCTACAGCGCCGCTACCGCTACTATTGCCAATGCACCATTTGGAGGATTCGCCTAGTGGCCTATGGCGCTCGCCTGGAACGCGGGTTGGGTTAACGCCCTCAGGGGTTCAAATCCCCTATCCTCCGCCATAGGAGTTCGTTACCTAAACCCCATGCACGCATCAGCGAGCGTGGGGTTTTGAATTTCTAGCAACACTCAGTAACACAGCTGCTGTCAGGTGGGCTTGGGCTTCGGTGGCGGCGCTCCACGGCTGCCCTTGTTGAAGATTTTGTGCCCTTAATTGTGGAGGTTTGTTTGGGACGACAATGTGGTGTAGCTCGAGTTAAATGTCAGGGCTGAGCCGGATTTTACTTTTTATTAGTTGGGCGTTGTTGCTGGTAGAGGCGATGAGCTAATGAGATGCGTGAAGGATTGTTATGGTTTTGTTTATCTGTTCTCCGAGATATAGCTTTGGTGGGTGTAAAGATTAATAGGGGTTTCTTTGATTTTTCGGCTTCACATTTGCTAGCTCATCGTGTCACCTCAACCGACAGCAGACCCTACATCAGAACTCTGCCACGCAATGTTGAAGTACTGGGAAAACCAACACAAGAAAGCCAAGGGCTGAAAGTGTCAGAAAAGCTTCTATCGCGCCTTGTCTTGCTGTGATTCTCACAGATACTTCCCTCCACTAGTTTATTGTGCGTTTTTCACCTTAGCTATCGCCTTAGAAAATAAGGTTAAAAACTGAGTGCGATCTGGTTCTTTCTCAGCAGAATAGGTTTTTGCTTCCAGGGAAACCGTGACACCACGAACGGCAGCATAGCCGGTATAACTGACCGTTTTACTCACCTTTTCTTTGACCGAGGAGTTGATCTCCTGTTTTACCGCAAAAGCTTTTTCGCCAAACTCAGGAGACAAATCTACAGTCGTATTAACAGTCTGGGAGTTCACCTCAGTGCCCTCAGTTGTGATGATCATATTGAGTTTTGCACAATCGCCAAACATCCCAGATTTTTGTTTATCGATATCGATATCAGCACCATAAACAGAGGAAGAAAACGAGGCGGAATCCTGCATATTTATTGCAAAGATTGTCGCAGTAGTGTCTACCAGTTTTGCCAATTCATCATTCGCCTCTAAAAGAAGTGCACTACATTTTTCTGGGGTGACCTTAGCCGCTTTGAAAGTGTTTACCAGTTGGGCAGTACCTTGCTTAAGTTGCTCCTTACTATAAGCCTGGAATTGAAAACCATCAGGGAAATCCGCTTCGGCTAGCACCAGCTCTGAAATTGGGGTGCTTGGCAGGCCTTCTGTGCTTATCTTCGTGCCCGAATCCGTTTCCTTACTGCAAGAAGTCAACACCAGTCCGACAACAAGAACACCAAAAGTTTTCTTAACACTAAGAGCAGAAACAGTAAACATACACTTTCCTTCACAGGTGCGAATACCCTAAACTTCGGTAGACATCTTTGATGTCCAATGACAAGTTTAAGCTCATCACTTAGCGCAGATGGCAAGCAGGGAAACTTCACAACCAGAATTAACACACAGTTTCCCTAATAGCTAATCATTCTCTTTATAGTGGGAAGATGCCAACCACACAATCACGAAAGTTTCCTCGCAGAAACTATTTTGGCATAGCTCTACTGGCAATAGCCTTAGCCGGTTGTTCGAGCGATAACACTTCTCAAACAGTCACTTCGCAAACACCACAGGCCACCATTGACCTGCAAGCGCACCGGGGTGGGCGCGGGATGACAATTGAAGAATCTCTACCAGGTTTCGCTAAAGCCTTGGAACTTGGGGTAAGCACCCTGGAACTTGATATTGTGCTCACCAAAGATAACGTTCCACTCATCTGGCATGATCCGATAATTCTTGATACTAAATGTACTGATACTAAACCTATTACAGATGGCGATAGCCAGTACCCCTACGTTGGGAAAATAGTGCATGACCTCACTAACGCACAAATTCAGATGCTCGATTGCGGTAGCAAAACTTTAGAAAATTTTCCTGAGCAGCAAGCTATTCCGGGAAATAAAGTAGCAACACTTCCCCAACTTTTTGAACTAGTACAGTCATATCATGCAGACATACGCTTCAATATTGAGACAAAAATTGAAGCAGAAAAACCTGAGCAGTCTGCATCACCACAAGAATTTGTCAACGTAATTCTCAATGCCATACGATCGGCTAACGTCCTCAATAAAGTTAGCATCCAAAGTTTTGACTGGCGCACCTTTGCCTTAGTGAAAAAAGCTGAACCATCAATCCCACTAGTCGCGCTCTACGATGAGACAACTTTCACTCCAGGCTCACTCTGGCTCGGGGGTATCAATTTTGATACCTACCACAATGATCCGATCGGAGCGGCCGTAGCTTTAGGGGCCAACGTAATATCACCTGGCTACTCAAACCCCTACGGAGCGAAAGTTGGCGAACCTGGGTTTGCGCTCATTGCCGACCGCGAGTATGTCCAAAAAGCTCATCATGCCGGAATAAAAGTTATTCCCTGGACCATCAACGATAAAGCAACTATTGCCGCACAAATTGATACCGGAGTAGACGGTGTTATTACCGACTACCCCGACCGAATGCGAGAAGTACTTAAAGAAAAAAGCCTAACCCTACCCACTGCTTACTCGGCTCCTTGAGCTGTTCTAGGTCAACAGTTCTCGCTACTGCTCTAACGCAGGAAATCCACCATCGGACAGGGCTTGAGAAATAATTCCGAGCGCTTGTGGTCCAACGCCGTGCAGAGCTGCCAAGGTAGATTGTGGTAGTCCAGCCAGCTGCTCAAGCCTCTGATACCCGGCCGCCTGTAGTGCTCGGGTTGCCGGTGCTCCAATACCCTGCGGTAACCCGGGCTCGAGAACAGCTGTCCGGTCTTTGTCCTTACTTGGCTGAACTCGTTTCGGCTCCCCCGGCATTTTAGGGTAGTTCGGCGGATACGGTAGGTCACCAAGACCATTGGACGTATCTCGATCTGACATCTCTAATAGTAAATCTATGGAAAACTGCTCGCTGCCAATAATTTCCATCGGGTCACCCCGTTCAGCAACCAAACCTGGAACAGTGTGGATGGTAAAATCATCGGGTTCTGCGCTAGCTAACTCTTCCCAGGTTAACGGTGTGGACACGGTAGCGCGCGCGGTTGGCCGAACAGAATAAGCAGCCGCCATCGTACGATCGCGAGCATTTTGATTGAAATCAATGAAAATGCGCTCCCCTCGTTCTTCCTTCCACCAGGAAGTTGTCACAAGTGACGGTGCCAGCCGTTTCAACTCTCTTGCTAAAGCTATCCCAGCTCTTCTCACTTCGGTAAAATTCCAATGACTTTCAATCGAAATATAGATATGAATCCCACGTCCACCTGAGGTTTTCGGAAAACCTTTTAATCCAAGTGCGGCAAGCAACGGTTGGACTATCTCCAAAGCAACAACCCTGGCCTCGGTAAAACCGGTCCCAGGTTGAGGGTCCAAATCTATTCGTAACTCGTTCGGATTATTCATTATTGGACAACTCACCTGCCAAGGATGGAAAGTAACGGTACCCATCTGTGCTGCCCACACAATACTGGCTGCATTTGTTACCCGAAGAACATCAGCAGTACGCCCCGAAGGGAAGGTCACATTGCAGGTTTCCAGATACTCGGGGTGCTTGGCAGCTATTCTTTTTTGATAAATTTCTTCCCCACCAATGCCATCGGGAAAACGTTGCAAATGTGTCGGCCGATCTCTCAGCGCGCGCAACAGTGGTCCCGTCACTGCCATTTTCTGGTAATACTCCACCAGATTCTGCTTAGTCCCGCGCTCCCCCAGCGCTGGAAAATACATCTTATCTGGGCTTGATAAGCGAACCGCTGTCCCAGCTACATCAAGTTCGATTGCGGGGGCTTTTGACATCAGAGCGCTCCTTCATCCTTCATGACAGCTGATCCAGTAATAAGTACCTCAGAAAAATCGTAACGCGCGGGAATTTCTAGTTGGTCATAAGTACAGCTGGCAGGCTCCCGATCGGGACGCCACCGTAAAAATCGCACAGCATGCCGGAACCTATCACCCTCCATCTGGTCATAGCCCACCTCAACAACCAGCTCAGGACGCAGCGGAACCCACTGCCGTTCCGTGCTGGTTTTCCACCGGTTCCCTTCACCCTCCTGCACTACATTGTCACCAAGCAATAAGGGCTGTAGGAGTTCAAAAATTTCCACTCGCTTTGCTGCGGTAAACGCAGAGGCTCCTCCCACCATTGTTAATTCGTTATCTGCGAAGAGCCCTAACAAGATTGACCCAATACCTGGGGAACTCTTGTGCAGCCGATACCCCATTACTACACAATCAGCCGTTCGTGAATGCTTTATTTTCATCATCTCGCGTTTATTAGAAAGATATTGTCCTGAAAGATTTTTTGCGATAATTCCGTCCAACCCAGCGCCTTCAAAGGTAGTGAACCAGTCTTGGGCTTGATCGGAATCCGTGGTGGCTGCTGTGGCACGACAATGCTGCCCTGAGGCAAGAACCTGCACTAGTATTTGACGTCTTTCGCTCAGCGGCTTGCCGCAGAAATCTTCATCATCAAGGGCAAGCATGTCAAAACCAATAAACTGCGACGGGCTTTCTTTCGACAACAAAGCAACCCGACTCGCTGCAGGATGGACCCTGGCGGAAAGTGAATCCCAATCTGGCCGAATCTTGCCACCAGTATTTCTGGGAACAACTAATTCCCCGTCAACCACACAACGTTCAGGAAGTTCCCGCCGAACAGTGTCCACCATTTCTGGGAAATACCGTGAAAGATCTTTACCACTACGGGAGCAGAGAAAAACTTCCGGCCCATCTCGGAAAATTAGAGTGCGAAAACCATCCCATTTAGGTTCATACAGCCATTTCAGAGGCCCTTTGGTTGGCTGTTCCGGAATTTTTGTTGCCGCCTTTGCCAGCATCGGCAATAACGGCGGAGTCAGTGGTAGTTGCACCGTTCCATAGTGAACTATTGCACCTTAAATAGACACCGCAAAGAATAAAATAATGCAAAACAGTGCACAATACATTCCGATGACTGCACCCTCTGACTCACCGCAACCTCGCCCATCTCACCCTGCTGGGCGGTTTGCCCCCAGTCCCTCGGGTGATTTGCATATCGGTAATCTCCGCACCGCTGTGCTTGCCTGGTTATTTGCCCGCAGCAGCGGGCGAAGATTTTTCTTGAGATTTGAAGATCTCGACCGGGTTTCTCCTGGTGCACAAGAAAGCCACCTTGCTGATCTTCAAGCGCTCGGCATCGGCATCGATGGTGGGATAACTCAACAGTCACAACGACTTCCACTATACGAACATGCAATTAATACTCTCATTTCCGCCGGATTAACCTATGAATGTTACTGCAGCAGAAAGGAAATACAGCAATCAGCAAGTGCGCCACATGGACCAGATGGTAGCTATCCCGGCACCTGTCGAACCTTAAGTTCAACACAGCAGCAGTCCAAGAGAAAAGCAGGACGAGCACCGGCCCTACGGCTTCGGTCTCATACCCCCCAGTTCACCATTAATGACTACTTTCGAGGTGAACACACCGGAATAGTTGATGACTTTGTGCTACGCCGAAATGATGGCATACCTGCTTACAATTTGGCTGTTGTTGTCGACGATGCCGAACAAGGCATTGACCAAGTAGTTCGCGGAGATGATCTGCTCTCCTCGACGCCACGCCAAGCTTATTTGGCCACATTGCTAGGTTATTCGGCTCCAACATATGTACATGTTCCCTTGGCCCTGAACAATACTGGTGATCGACTTGCCAAACGAGATGGATCTGTCACGCTCAGCGATCTTGCCGCGCAAGGCTGCTCGGCTCAAGAAGCACTTGGGCTGATGGCAGTATCACTCAATCTTGCTAGCCCTAGTGAAAAAGTAAGCATGTCAACCCTGCTTGAGCGTTTCAATCCCCACCAACTACCCCAGCACCCTTGGTACTTTTTAGCTGACAATGATCACAGTAATTTGATGTAACACGTGGGTATTGCTTCCCAAGCTTCTCACGAGTAGGTAGGCTAGGTCCTGTTCGAGTGTGCACAACACCTTCACCAACCTTGACTTAGGGGAAAACATGACCGGACCGAACGACCCATATAATCCACTTCCTTCGGACCCTTCAGGAAATCCTGGTGGGTACAACCCCGGCTACCAGGGCGTTCCTCCACAGCAACCGTTTAACCCCGCTCCTGGTTACGGCGCACCCAACTACGGCGTACCCAACTATCCCGCTCCTGGTTACGGCGCACCCAACTATCCCGCTCCTGGTTACGGCGCACCCAACTACGGATCGCCTGCACCTGGACCCTTCGATATGGGCCAAGCAATCTCTTACGGTTTCAATAAATTCAAAGAAAACGCCTTGTTTTGGGTTGTCAGCATCCTTGTTGTCGCCATAGTTTCCATTGTCCTTAATGCATTAGCTAACTCAATCGATAGTTTCTTTATTTCACTAGCCGCCGGAGTTATTCTGGGCGTCGGCGGGGCAATAGTTGGTGCCGCTTTTGTTCAGGCTGCGCTGAGCGAAGTAGATGGTATTAAACCAACGTTCGCTTCGTTGCTAGAAGTGAAAAATATTGGTGCGGTAGTTGTTGCTGCTATTGTTCTCAACATAGCTACAACTATTGGGTTTATCTTGTTGATTATTCCGGGTATCATTGTGGCATTTTTGACACATTGGACCATTCAATTTGTTGTTGATCAGAATCATGATGCGATCACCGCGATTAAATCCAGTGTCAGTATTATCTCAGACAATGTAGGCGCACTCCTACCTCTTGCACTCGTACTGGTGCTCATCAACCTCGGTGGCGCGCTGCTTTGTGGGCTTGGGCTGCTTGTGACTGTTCCATTGACGATCATCACTTCCAGCTACGCCTACCGAATTTTTACTGGACGCGGCGTACCTGCCTAACCTTATCTCTGCACCTCAGGCGTGAGTCCACGATAAACGGATTCGCGCCTGAGGCGTATTTAATGCTTTTATTATCGGCGTGACATTAAGCAAAGAACTGCCTAACACCAACGCCCACCCTTCCTACGCCAGCCTCATGCGGAGCTACTATCCGCTGGTACTGACACTTTTCACCGCCGTTGTATTGATTTCTAATATCACGGCCACCAAGGGTGTTGCCTTCTTTGCCGATAAAGAATTTTCTCTGGGTATTTTTCAAATTCTCCCCATCAATACCGATGGTGCTTTTTTTCTTTTTCCTCTGGCCTACATTCTTGGCGATGTCCTCAGCGAAGTTTATGGATTTAAAGCAACCCGTCGAGCTATTTATCTTGGCTTTGGTATCGCACTGTTGGCTTCAGCAACTTTCTGGTTTGCGATTAACTTGCCGGTGATGGAAGGCTATAGCGGGCAAGAAGCTTTCCGTACCGTACTAGGGCCTGTGCCACGTTTTCTTGGCGCAGGTTTGGCGGCCTATCTTGCCGGGCAATTCTTAAACTCCTACGTTCTGGTGAAAATTAAAGAACGCACCGGGGAACGTCTACTCTGGGTACGGTTGCTTGGTTCCACCGTGGTCGCAGAGTTTGTGGACACCTTAATCTTCTGTTCCATTGTGGCAACTGCCATTGGAATCACTGATTGGAAAGGCTTTGTCAACTACGTCATCGTTGGCTTCCTATGGAAAACCCTTGCTGAAGTTCTGGTTTTGCCTTTCACTTACCGCGTCATCGCAGTGATCAAAAAGCTGGAGCCAAGCTACCAAACCGCTTAACTGCTTAAGGTTTGCCGTAGTAATTACCTAAAACTTCAGCACGTAAATCAGTGAAATAACCCCCGGGAATGCTTGCCCGAATCTGATCGACCAACCGAACGATAAACCGCTCATTGTGGATGGTGCACAGAGTAGAAGCAAGCATTTCTTTAGCTTTAAACAAGTGATGAAGGTAAGCACGGGTGTAATGAGCACAGGTGTAACAATCACAGTTTTCATCAATCGGGGTAAAATCACGCCTAAACTTTGCGGTATTAATATTAAAACGCCCGTTTGGCGAGTAAATTGCCGCATTGCGCGCTACTCGAGAAGGCGAAACACAGTCAAAAGTATCTGCACCATTTTCGATAGCCACAAAAAGATCATCCGGCTCACTAATACCTAGCATATGTCGTGGCTTATGTTCGGGTAACTCCTCATTCACCCATTGAACAATGGTACCTAAGTTTTGCTTTTCCAGGGCTCCGCCAATCCCATAACCATCAAAACCACGCCCAGTTTCTCCGGTAATACTTTCCAAATCCCTCGCTGCCTTGCGGCGTAAATCCTCATACTGAGCACCCTGCACTACCCCAAAAAGAGCTTGATAGGGTTTACTGCTGCGCTCTACTGTGAGCTTTTCATGTTCTGCAATACACCGGATCGCCCAAGACTGTGTTCGGTCTACCGAAAGTTCTTGGTAACGACGAGTGTTCATTAATGTTGTAAGTTCGTCAAAGGCAAACATAATATCAGCACCCAGTTGATGCTGAATCTGCATAGAAACCTCAGGAGTAAATCGGTGTTTCGAACCATTAAGATGAGACTTAAAGGTCACCCCATCATCATCAACGATGGCAAGGCGTTCCTTACCCGCAGCCATCACATCATCTGATTGCACACCAACAGCTTCCATTGCTAATACTTTTTTAAAACCCACGCCCAACGACAGCACCTGAAACCCCCCGCTATCAGTAAATGTTGGACCATCCCAATTCATAAAAGCAGCAAGACCACCGGCCTCATCCACCACATCGGGGCCAGGTTGCAAATAAAGATGGTAAGCATTAGATAACACTGCCTGGGCACCAAGAGATTTCATTGCTTCAGGAAGGACTGCCTTCACCGTAGCTTTGGTGCCTACTGCAATAAAAGCTGGGGTATGTATGTCACCATGCGGGGTATGAATAACACCGGTGCGACCAAGGCGGTCCTCAAGACGACTGTCGATGCTAAAAAAGGGTTCAGTAGGTTCTGACACTCGTTTATTCTGCGCTACTTACTATTGTGGGTTGTTAACGGCCCTAGGCAAAACCGAGATCGTTAACAACCCACAAACAGTAATAAGCTAACCAGTTACTAGTGCAACACTGGTTCCGGTAGATCATCTAGCTCTTCTTTGCCCGTATCAAGTTGAGTACGTAACTTCTCACCCTCAACGTCAACATTCGGCAAGATCTTGTCCAGCCACTTCGGCAAGTACCACATGGCGTCACCAAACAAAGCCATTACCGACGGAATGATCACCATCCGAACAACAAAGGCATCAAAGAGCACCGCGGCGGCAAGGGCAAAGCCAATGGACTTGATAAACGAATTATCTTCCA
Source organism: Mycobacteriaceae bacterium (assembly GCA_051646185.1). Taxonomy (GTDB): domain Bacteria; phylum Actinomycetota; class Actinomycetes; order Mycobacteriales; family Mycobacteriaceae; genus JBOFCS01. The sequence continues at coordinate 16,444 of JBOFCS010000200.1, forward strand.
GAATAAAGGAAGAAAAGACTGCCGTCATAATTAAGGCAGCGGCTGTCACCACACGTGAACTATGGTCAAAACCACTAATAACAGCTTCTTTGGCTGATAATCCATGAACGTACTCTTCTCGCATCCGGCTCACTAAGAACACTTGATAGTCCATGGCTAGGCCAAATACCACCCCAATCAAGAAGATTGGCAAGAAGCTCACTAGCGGCTGAGGATTAGAAATTATCCCTAACCAGCCCTCTTGGAAAATTGCCACCGTGGCACCAAAAGTAGCTACCACGCTAAGTAAAAAGCCTAGTGTTGCAGTCAGCGGAACTAACAATGAACGGAATACCAGCATTAACAAGATAAAGGCGAGACCAACAACCACTGCTAAGTACGGTGCCAGCGCATGCAGCAAGGTGTCCGATACATCGGTTTCTAAAGCTGTCTGACCAGTAATTCCATAGTGACCACCGGTACCGGCTACTATCTCGGATTCACTATCCCGCAAGGTTTGCAATAGATCCTTGGTACTGCTACTTGATGGTCCTTGAGCCGGTGTCACCAACAATTGTGCGGTATCGCCTTCTTGATTTTTTGCAATAAGTTGAGCATTCACCACATCTGGTAAGGCACTAATTTTTTGCACCACCAGATCAAATATTGGTTGCGGCTGCTGGTTTGCTCCTCGTGCATCTACCACCACAATGAGTGGACCATTACGCCCCGGACCAAAACCCTTGTCGATAAGTTCATAAGCCAGCCTTGCCGGCGACCCCGGCTCAGCAGTTGCATCAGAGGGTAATGCCAACTTAATGCCAGTCATCGGAATGGCAACAAGACCTAGCACTGCAACACCGGCAACCAACGGCAACAAAGGCATTCGAGTAACCCATGCTGCATAGCGCTTAGCCAACGTGCTGCTATTTTCTGAAGATTTTGATGTAGTTGATGTTAGCCACTTAATTTTTCCGGCAAAAACTTTCGTGCCAAACAAGCTAAGAATTGCTGGGAGTAACGTCAAAGCAATCAGCACTGCGATAACCACTGTTAACGCTGCTGCACTACCCATATCAGTCAAAAATCCGATGCCAACAACTCGCAATGCCAAAAGTGCAATGACAACTGTAAGGCCAGCAAAAACTACCGCTGAACCCGCAGTACCCACTGCTCTACCAGCTGCTTGCGCCCGACTGTCTTTATTCTGAATATCCACAAGAGAAAGTTCGTGCCTAAAACGCGAAACGATAAACAACGAGTAGTCAATGGCCACAGCCAAACCAATCATCACAGCCAAAGTCGGAGTGGAGGAACCCAAATCCATAAACCCGGTGGCCAACGAAATCAGCGAGCTACCAATGACCACCCCGACAACCGCCGTAATCAGCGGCAGGCCAGCCGCCACAGCCGAGCCAAAGGTCAACATCAATACAATCGCTGCCACGCCCAAACCAATGAGTTCCGAAGTACCTCCTGGTGGCTCTTGCAAACTAGCTGCACTACCACTGACCTGTACATCAAGACCGGCATCACGGCCAACCTGAGCTGCTTGCTCAATACTGGCTACTGAATCTTTGGTCACTGCTGAGACTGATCCGACAAAAGGAACTTCAACATAACCCACAGTCTTATCGACACTCAGTGGAGCGATGGCCTGAGCATCTTTAACAGCTGCCGATACCGAACCACCATTCTTTTGGGTTTCTTCAGTAACGTGATTCACCAAATTTGCATTGGCCACCACCGGGTTTAATAGCGCCTCCGGTCCGGTGGTTGCGGTTTGCGCTTGCGGAGAAACACCCTTAAGTTTGCGTACTTCGGCAAGAACTTTATCCATGGCAGCGGTATTTTCCGCTGAATCCAAGGTTTGACCGGCGGGGGCGCCAAAGACGAACCGTGCACTCAGGGAATTAAACGGGTCTTTGGCACCGGGGAAGCGTTCCGCCATGAGATCCTGGGCTTCTTGTGCTGGCGTGCCAGGAATCACAAAAGCATCTTTAGTTTCCCCTGATAGGGTAGCCGCTCCCACTATGGACAAAGCCAGCACCGTAAGCCATAGGCTAAGCATGACCGCTTTTTTGCGATAAACGAACTTGCCTAGCCGATAAAGATACGTCGCCATATTTTTCCTATCCCGTTCATACTCTAGTCACAAAATATTTGAATCATGTTGAGTAAGCAAGAACTTCACAACACCACGTTCGACAACTCATTAATACTGATGAATATTCCCATCAGTCTAATGAGAAGAAGTCACCTGCCTCCACCGTACAAACTTTAGGTGCCCAGGTACAACTGAATTAGCCCCAACTCGTAGTGATTCGAGTCACGTCAGCGCTTACGCTGCTGAACGTCACAAATACTTTGCGAGCCATTGAACAAAATCAGAAAACGACTGCCAATCATTTCTTATTTGTTCCACAACATCTGGGCTCGATAGCCATTGCGGGGTACCGTGATCACAGATAACTTGAATACTCTTGTACCGCAATAAATCTATTCGAGGGTGATCTATCGGAAACCCGCGTGGGACAGTTTTTAACTGGTCGCCCTGCACTATCACATCACCGGAATTAAACCGCTTCATCAAAGCTACTAAGGCAGCACCTGATTTCTCATCATCAACGGCTTGACGAAAGCTATTCACCCGAGCGCCGGAGCCACCCATAAACCCGGCACCCGTACGCAAGCCTGTGGCATCTACGGCAAAGTACCAGCCAAGCCCCTCTCCAAGAGAAAGCAATACCGCCTGCTGAGTTTTATATGGGGTTTTATCCGCACTAAATCGGACATCCCGATGCGGGCGAAACAACCTGACATCGGCATCAAATTCCTCGGCCAAAGTCTCGGCGATAAGTTCTATTGGCTCCCGCACGGACCTGCGGTAACGATCTTTGTTTGCATCCCACCACGTCTTGTTGTTGTTGAGCAGTAGCTCTTGATAAAACGCTACCGCATCACGAGGAATACCCTGATCAGTCACGACTACGACAATCTCACACTTAGACTAGGCCCGCCAGCGCAATCATGCTTGACACGCTCAACATATGGCCATTAGCTATGGTAAGCATACCGCTAGGCTAGCGGTCTCGGCAGCTAATTACTTAGCTACCAGCGCACTCAAGTAACACCCAGAAATCATCACACGGAGTAATTCACTCTCGGAAGAGGTTAGTCCATTGCTCAACAACCCGCTCCGTGACAAAAATTTTCTCAAGCTCTGGGTCGGACTATGCTTTTCACTTCTCTCTACTGGGATATGGTCGGTAACTCTGCCCTTAATCAGCTTGAGACAAGGATACCCAGTAACAACACTCGGGATCATTCTTGCGTGCGGATTTATAGGGACTTTAGTGAGTCTTCTTTTTGGTGGAGTTCTCATCGACCGCGTACAAAAACGTAAAGCACTCACCATTTCCTCGGCCATTCCGGCAGCAACACTACTTTTTCTCTTTGCGGTTTCCTATAGCGGCGATTTGCCCGCAGCGCTAATAGGAGTCGGTGCATTCATAGTTGGTGCCTGCGATGGAATATACGGGCCAGCTAACGAATCCATCCTCCCAGAAATCATTGAACACAACCACTTACACGTTGCAAATAGTTTGCAGGCCATTGTCGAATCTTTACTGTTAAAGGCGTGCGGACCAGCAATCGGGGGAATGACATTAGCTATCTTTGGCGTTAAAGAGACACTTGCTGTCACGGGACTTTTATTCTGCTGTGTTTCCTTATGCACCAAAGGAATTTCTTCACAATATGATCCAAGCTCCAACCATCACCGCAGCGGTTTGCTAGCAATACTGCGCAATATTGGCGAAGGTTTTACATATGTGTCAAAAACGAGATGGCTATGGACAGGGATACTTTGGTCAGGTTTAGCTTTGCTTTTGCAGGCAGGTCCACGTTCGGTAGCACTCCCCGTTATCTTCGGTGCAGATAACGCAAATAAATACGCACTTCTTATGGTGCTCTACGGGATTGCCTCAGCTGTCGGAGCCCTAGTGGCGCCACTGGTACCCGAACCACAAGACAAATTAGCAGCACTTTTTGGCGCATGGAGCCTTGGCTCTATTCCTTTAGTAGCTATAGCAATTCACCCAAGCGTTATCGTCGCTGCGATAGCACTGTCTATGGTCGGAGTTTTTAACACGTACGGAAACATCCTGTGGCAAACCCTTATGCAAAGCGGGGTACCGCAGGCTCTTCGTGGGAGGGTTACCAGCCTGGATTGGTTCGGCAGTATTTCACTGATGCCCGTCTCCACCATCCTGGCAGGTGTATTCATTGACCACGGGTACGTATCGACCCTATTTTATTTAGCAAGCTTCGTCCCCATCTTTTTAGCCTTAATCGCTTACCAATACAACAGAATTGACCATAATCGAACAGCCATCCGATAGCCTGTGGACAAACTGGATTGAACACCATGCCGCCTCGTAGTTCCTGGGGCGTTTGCACCTCAGGAACTACAGAACTCAAACTAAAAAACTTTTGGCGGTGGCGGGGGGATTTGAACCCCCGGTACGGGGTTACCGTACACAACATTTCGAGTGTTGCACCTTCGGCCGCTCGGACACGCCACCGTCGGCAAGCTTACAGCCCACCCTGGCTCAGAAGGAAATCCGCAGCAGCTCGCTGCCCTTAGATCTGTCGTTGCGCTCGGAAAAACCCAGCAAGCTGGGCTGCGCACTCGTCCTCAAGCACCCCGCCACGCACCTGTGGGCGATGGGTGAGTCTACGGTCCCGCACCACATCCCATAAGGACCCCACCGCCCCAGTTTTAGGCTCCCAAGCACCAAAGATAACCCGAGACACCCTAGCTAAAACCAATGCTCCGGCGCACATAGTGCAGGGCTCCAAAGTGACCACCAGCGTTGCCCCTTCCAGCCGCCAGCCATCACCATGCACCTTCGCAGCCGCCCGCAAAGCCAGAATCTCCGCATGAGCAGTGGGGTCACCCGCGCTTTCCCTAGCATTAGTAGCTCGAGCCAACTCCGCCCCCTGCGCGTCAAAAACCACTGCCCCAACCGGAACATCCGCTGGGTGCGTCGTTGCCGCAACATCAAGGGCAACTCGCATTAATGCCACATCGGAAGGGCTAACTGCGCTCATTGGGTGACGGACTACCGAGACAGGGTGTCAAGCAGGGCGCTCAGTTCATCTGCAAAGCCCATTCGAGAAGCAACCATGCCAAGCTGCTCATCGGGATACAAATCCGATTCACTGACAATCACCCCAAGCACTGCCTCAGGCAAACCCAGATCAGCAAGCAGGCCAAGATCACCCTCCTCCCAGGGGTCCAGCTCCTCCCATTCTTCACTGTCCTCATCGGGCAGCTCCACATTCAATTTGTCGAGAACATCCCCGGCAAGGTCATAGTCCAGCCCAGCTGTCGCATCAGAAATGAACACTCGAGTGCCCGATGGGGCTGGTCGAATAATGACAAAAAACTCATCATCAACATCAAGCAGGCCGAACACTGCGCCCACACTCCTGAGCTCTCGGAGCTCTGTTTCCGCAGCTTTGAGGCTTGTCAGAGCTTTAGCACTCAGTGCCGAGCAGCGCCACCTCCCCTCTTCCCGCACGACGGCAACGCCAAAACCTTCCAGAGCCTCGGAGTTGGGCTCACTGCCCGATCGCTGTGCACACATACCGTCACCGTAGCGTGCGTTACCCGTGTTGATGAAGTCCGCAACTTCATCAGTGTGCAAATCTATGACGGTGACCGGATTTCCTGAGCCCAATCCTCGCCCACCCATCTGTGTTCTCGGGCTGGGATTAATCGGTGGTTCAGTACTGCGGGCAGCCATAAAATCTGGCCGGGTCGGATGGGGCTACAACCGCTCACCTGAAGCTGTGACTTGCGCGCAGTCCGAGGGATTTGATGCGGGGACCGATCTGGAAGAAGCACTACGACGTGCACAACAAGAAAATGCCCTCATTGTCATCGCCGTCCCCATGCCCGCAGTAGAGACCATGGTGCAAGCAATTTCCACATATGCTCCAGATTGCCCCATTACCGATGTTATTAGCGTGAAAGTTGCTGTCCGAGAAGTAATTTACCAGTATGGGCTGTTGAAAAATTATGTAGGAGGACATCCCATGGCCGGTACTTCAGAGTCCGGCTGGTCCGCCAGCTCAGCTGAACTCTTCACCGATGCTGTTTGGGTGATCGCAGCGGATACCGACATGAACCCGGCGGTGTGGACTCAGGTCGCGCAGTTGGCCCTCGACTGCGGCTCAGTCATTTCTCCCGCTCAGTCCGAGGAACACGACGCTGCGGTAGCGCGCATCTCTCATCTGCCACACCTACTTGCGGAAACCTTGGCACTAGTCGGCGCCAACGGCGGAGATCTGGCCCTACGTTTGGCTGCCGGTTCCTTCCGCGATGGCACCCGAGTCGCTTCCACAGCACCTGAGCTTGTGCGGGCCATGTGTGAAGCGAACTCGACAGCCCTTGTTGCCGCATTAAACGAAGCCATCGACACTCTGACCTCAGTTCGAGAAAGCCTTGGCAGCGTCCAATCAGCACAAAATTTAGTGGAACAAGGACACAGTGCCCGACAACGCTACGAAACGCTGACAAAGACGGTGGAAGGCATCGTTGGTGTTGATTTCAACGACCCAGATTGGGTCTGGCAACTAAGAACTGCGGGGCAGACCGGAGCAGTCATCAGATCCGCTCTGCCAGGCCCGAATAATCCATAATAGAACCTTCGTCATCAACCGTACTGGACAATGCGCACAGCGCGAATACAGCTCTTCCTCAGCCACAGGGCTCGGGACACAGTGAAACCCGCCCTGCCATGCCAGGGCTGAAGTGGCGATAACAAGCGGTGCCATAACGATTTAGTGGCTTGCAACGGGCGAGGCCCCGTCACCGGATGATGAGGGGGCCTCTGCTGTGCGCCCGAAGGGATTCGAACCCCTAACCTCTTGATCCGTAGTCAAGTGCTCTATCCGTTGAGCTACGGGCGCATGGTGCGTTATTCAGTTATACCCACCGTTTCCGGTTGGTATGGCGGAGGCGAGAGGATTTGAACCTCCGGTCCCGGTGAAAGGACAAATCATTAGCAGTGATTCCCATTCGGCCGCTCTGGCACGCCTCCTCGGGTGCCGGTCCTTATCGAACCGCCGGTTGGCAAGATTACACACGCAAGCGCCCTGATGGCAAAACGGCCCACAACTAGGCGCACTGCCTGCGGCTTCCTCAGCCGAATAGACTTGCTCCGGTGACCGTACGTCTGCGCCCTGACCTTGCCGGTATCCCTTCCTACGTTCCAGGAAAAAACTGGCCGGGGGCCATCAAGCTTGCAAGTAACGAAACCACCTCAGGTCCGTTGCCTAGTGTTGTAGCTGCCATCGGGGAAGCTGCCAAGACACTCAACCGATACCCCGACAATGCGGCTGTTGAGCTAGTTACCCGGCTTGCCCAATATGTGAACGTGGAGCCAAAACACGTTGCAGTGGGCTGCGGATCGGTCAGCCTGTGCCAGCAGCTTGTCCACATCACCTGTTCTCAGGACGACGAAGTCCTCTTTGCCTGGCGGTCATTCGAGGCTTACCCTCTGGTTACCAAGGTTGCTGGGGCGGTACCTGTTCAGGTACCACTGACCTCAGATTATGTGCACGACCTTAAGGCGATGGCCACCGCTGTCACCGAGCGAACCCGGCTGATATTTGTCTGCAATCCCAATAATCCCACTGGAACCATCGTTGACCCACAAGCTTTGAATGAGTTTCTCGATTCGGTTCCCCCTCATATTCTCATTGCCCTAGACGAGGCTTATATCGAGTATGTGCGGACTAACAAGGGCGACACCAATCACCTCAGCAGTAACCTTGATCAGTCAATCTCGATAGCGTGCAATCGTCCCAATGTTGTTGTAATTCGCACTTTTTCAAAAGCCTATGGGCTAGCCGGATTACGGGTTGGTTATGCGGTGAGTAACCCAGAGGTAATCGCTGCACTAGGAAAAGCCTACATCGCCTTCAGTGTTAATTCTCTCGCCCAAACCGCAGCCATCGCTTCATTAAATGCTGCCGAAGAACTACTTGAGCGGACTAACTCACTCATTGCGGAACGTACGAGAGTACACAATTCCCTGCAAACTTCCGGCCTCACTGACATTCCCGAGAGTCACGCAAACTTCCTGTGGTTACCGCTCGGAGCTCGTTCCAACTCCTTTGCTGCAGCCAGCTCAGAAGCTGGAATACTGGTTCGGCCGTTTGCCAACGACGGGGTACGAGTCACCATCGGCGAACCCCAGGAAAACGATGCATTTCTTGAGTTTGCTCAAACGTGGATTGCCAATAACAAACCGGTATAAATTTACTGATACCAAATCGTGACCGGGATGAAGGCTAGCTGTGATGCTTTTTTGGCACACTCGTAGTTGATGTATGCACAACGGACTATCCACAACACCGGAGCCGCCCTCTGGCCGCGGCTCCGTGCTGCGATAGCGCTCACCCTCCTAAGTGCTTTGATCTGCTCATTTATCAATCCAACCCCCTTGTCTGCACTCCCATTACCTGGTAAGGCCGATCCCAATAGCCTTGATCTACGGCTTATCGCCATCAATGGTCTCCATGGCACCCTTGCCCCTCCTCAAGGCCCAGCCGCACGGGTAACCCGTTCCGACGGAGCCGTGGTTGAAGCAGGCGGAGCTGCATACTTGGCCGCATACATTAAACAACTGCAGGAACAGACAACCCACTCCCTGCTGTACTCGGTAGGTGACAACGTTGGTGCTTCACCACTGGAATCCGGTTTGTTTCACGATGAACCAACCATCAATTTCCTCAATTCCCTGGGCCTAGCAGCTTCTGCTATTGGAAACTCAGAATTAGACGAGGGTTACAGCGAGTTACTTCGCTTGCAACACGGTGGCTGCCACCCCCAGGACGGGTGCAACTTTGACCCGCAATTTTCGGGAAGTACTTTCCCCTTACTTGCCGCGAATCTCACTCGTGCCGATGGTGCACCAGCCACCATGCCCTTCAGCATTAATCTGGTTGACGGGGTGCCTGTGGGGGTCATTGGTGTCACACCTAGCGACTCCCCCACCTTGGTCGCTCAGTCCTCTATCAAAGGACTGAGCTTTGGCAATGAGGTTGAAACAATTAACCGAACTGCCGACGTTTTAGATTTTTTTGGGATCAAAATAATAACGCTATTACTCCACAAACCTGCTTCAGTCACCCCCAGCGGGCCAAATACCTGCAATAACCTAGCTGGCCCAGCCAAAAATATTGCCGAGGCAGTGTCACCCAAGATCGACGTTCTTTTTTCCGCTGATAGTCAACAGCAGTACAACTGCACTGTCACCGACCCTGCCGGGCAACCCCGAACTCTTATACAAGGCTCGTCCAATGGTCGGATGATTTCCGTCGTTGACACCAGCATCAACCCCACCACTGGTGATGTAATCCGAAGCCAAGTCAGCGCATTTAACCAGGTGGTGAGTAGAGATATTGAGCCTGATCAGGCAGCCCAAGCCATTGTTGATGCAGCCATAGCTAAGGCTGCGCCCCTGGCCGACCGACCTATCGGAATCACTACCAGTGATCTCACTCGTAAACCATCGGCAAGTGGTGAAACCACAATAGCCAATCTAGTTGCCGAGTCACATCTTTACGCCACAACTGACGCTGGCGCCCAGCTTGCCTTAACCAATCCAGGTGGGGTGCGAGCAGATCTGCTTTCTTCCGCCAACCCAACCGGAACTCCTGCCGGAACTGTTACTTACGCCCACGCCTATGCCGTGCAACCCTGGGGAAATACCTTGCGGACCATCAGCTTGACCGGAGCTGAGATAAAAATGGCACTGGAGCAGCAGTATCGACCCAGCCCAACCACCCCATTCATCCTTGGCTCCTCAGCCAACCTTCGATACACGGTTAGCGAATCCGCGCCTGTGGGATCAAAAGTTTCGGCATTAATGCTCAATGGCATCCCACTCGACTTGGCTGCCAGCTACCGAGTCACCGTCAATAGCTTCCTGGCTGAAGGCGGTGATGGGTTTACCACCTTCACTGCCGGACGAGATAGTGTTGGGTCAGGTATTGATACTGATGCACTTGTTGCTTATATCAACTCAGCCAACCCAATAGTTGCACCTGATGCCCATCATATCTCGGTAATCGATTGAACCGGTTTAGGCCAAGGCCGGTCCAATAACTGACCATGAATCATGCAGAGCTTCCTGCCAATACGGCCAAGCATGGGTGCCTGTTGGTCGGTAACGAAACTCTGCAGATACCCCCATCTGATGGAGGCGATCCTCCAACAGACGGGTGCAGTAATGGGTTGCTCCTTCTAAGGCACTTGCGGCGGCAAGAACCTCTGGGTAACTGCCAGCTGCAGACATAATTTCCTCAGTGTCATATTCTCCAGGCAAGCCCGTAGCCGCAGATATATACAGGGCTTTTCCGCGTAAGTTTCCAGCCTGGATCATAGGATCGTGAGCAATCCAGTCAGGGTCATTCACTTGCCCCCACATATTATTGGGATCGCCCTCTTTTGAGATAACAGTACCTTGCACTGAAGCCTGTGCAACTGGGTCAGAAGTGGAAGCACAACCACTATAAAATCCAACTGCTTTATACAACAATGGATTACGCGCGGTAAGTATTAATGCGGCATGCGCGCCCATGGAAAGTCCAGCAATTGCATTTACTCCGTTGCCATTAAATTTTGCATCAATTATAGGTGGAAGTTCTTGAGTAAGAAAGGTTTCCCACTTTTGACGCCCTAACACAGGGTCATCTTTTTGCCAGTCTGTGTAGTAACTACCCCTTCCTCCGACTGGCAGAACCACAGTCACGTTTTTATCAGTGAAGAAAGACTCGACATCGGTATTAGTAACCCAAGTACTACTTATTTCCGAACTATCAGCACCATCAAGGAGATAGAGAGTCGGGCGAACCCCAGATGACATCATGGGAGTAATCACCTGAACCGGAACGGTACGACCCATCGCTGGTGATCGAATAAATAACTTTATCAGCTGTGCCGAACTTCGTTCGATGCGCTCAATACTCGCCAAAGGACTTGCTTGGACAAAAAGTGGATTAACAATAGGAATAGAAGATAGCAATAAAACCAGAGCGAAAAATTGAGTGCATCTCGCTGTAATCCTCATGGTAGTGCACCTCCGAGTTTCGTAGCCCTTGCCTCTAGCGTCATGGTAACCGTTGCTACCTAAGCTCACATCAGTATTGACAAACAGTACGTTGCCGATTAGTTAGCAAATACTTCCACGGCACAATGCATCCTGTCTAACAACGTATCAGTAACATCGGACAGCACCGCACTTTTATTACGCTGCATATATGCGTACAATTTAATACCATGACTGCAACAGCAAAATCACTTACCGGAAACTGCGACAGTTGCCTCATGCCCTTTAAAAAAGATCCACAGGGCGTAGCACGTGAACATGAAAAATACTGTAGTTACTGCTATAGCGGTGGCAAACTCTGCTATGAAGGTAATGACGTTAAAGAGTTTAAGCAAGCAATGATTGCTGCGATTGAAAGCCGAGGTGAAAGCAAAATTAAAGCGCGGTTCTTTGCTTTCATGGCAGGCTTTGCCCCTCGCTGGAAAAAGTAATGAAAGAGGTTCACAGTACCATTTTTTCGATACAGTGATGCTGTGTTATCAAAAACAGTCACCTTCGCTTCTCTTGATGGCTTGCTAATTACCGCCGATGAATACCTAGCGGATAATGCCCTAGGATCTTTATTGTTATGTCACCGTTCCCACTTCAATCGCGGAGAATACCGTGAAACAGCAAAAAAATTTCAGAGCTTGGGATATTCCTGTCTAGCAATAGACCAGCGGTCAGGGATGAAAGTCTTAGGTACAACAAATGAAACGTACCTGCTTGCTAAACAACAGGGACGAGCTACTGGATACGTGGCAGCAAAACCAGATATTGAAGCTGCTATTGAATATTGTTATCTGAAAAATAGCTCTCAGCCGATTGTTATTGTTGGGAGTTCGTATTCAGCTTCCCTTGCACTACTTATTGGTTCCGAAAATGGGGGGAAACTCAGCGGAATTATCGCTTTCAGCCCGGGAGAATACCTCAAAGGAATCACACTCTCAGAGACCTTGCATACCCTCACCGTACCCACCATCGTGCTGCCAGAAAAGAAAGATTATCTGATTACTCAACAGCTTCTTAAAAACGCAGACAAGTCGGTGGTTTCGCTCTTTCACCCCCAGACAGAAGGGGCTCACGGTTCTCGATCTCTTTGGTCGAAAACTACTGGAAATGATGAATATTGGTCAGTAGTCCTAGAATTTTTACACAAGGTTTGGCCCATAAAACCGCAGGGTTAAATTGTGATACAACAGAACAGTAGACTACTGTATCAATCTTGCATCAAGAACCCAAGGAGACAATCACATGCCACAAGCAATTGTTACATTTCTTGCCTTTCAAAAGGACGGGAAAAAGGCAGTCGAGTTCTACACCAGCATATTTCGCGATTCAGCTGTTGATCATATTATGATGCGGCCTGATAGCGATCAATTACTCCATGCCGGATTTCGATTAAACGGCACAGACTTCATGGCTATTGATGTTGGTGAGCACCCAAACTTTACTTTTACTGATGGTATGTCACTGTTTGTCAGCTGCGAGAGCCAAGCCGAAGTAGACTATTATTGGGAAGCGTTACTGGCCAACGGTGGTGAAGAGCAAGCATGCGGCTGGTTAAAAGATCAGTTTGGGGTTCGGTGGCAGATAATCCCCACCCGCCTGATGGAACTGATGAGCGATCCCGACCCCCAGCGTTCCGGCTACGCTATGCAGGCAATGCTGCAAATGCGCAAGATTGTCGTTGCAGATCTTGAGGAAACCAACTGATACCTCAACTAGGGTAACGCCCATTTCAGGAAGAGCCCTACTGTCATCTTGCACAGGTTCTCTGGCAGCATAGTGCCTTCGGCGCAAGGGAACCTGTGCAACAATTAGCCTATGGACAAAGAAGTTCAGAACTATATCGATTCCATCGAGGATGATAAGCGCAGAAAAGATGTTCATGAGTTAGCTAATATTATTTCCAACGTCGGTTCACATACCCCAAAGATGTGGGGAAAAAGTATCATTAGCTTTGGTCTCTACCATTATAAATATGACTCGGGCCGCGAAGGCGAAGCTCCCGTAGTTGGTATCTCAAATAGAAAAAACGCCATAGTTATTTATGGCTTGCAGATTGCAGGGGAAGATAAAGAAAATAACCAACTATTGGCACAACTTGGTAAACATAAAACAGGTAAAGGTTGTCTCTATATTTCTTCACTCGCTGATATAGACCTGCCGACTCTCAAAAAGATGATTCGAAACGCCAATAATAAGTAGGCTGATTGCTCTATTTATTCTGAAATATCAGACAGTACAAAGCCATCCACGTTTTCTGGAGCTTTCTCTTATCCTAAACGCTAGAATGAAGACACGGCCTGCGACCAATGTTATTCACTTCTGTCCGGACTGAAAGAGTTCTGAAACATGAGGAAGCAAGGTAGGGGTTTCCTCAAAAAAATGACAAACATATTCAATGGTATCGAGGTAACCATTGCTCAACCAAAAGAAAATCTCCCCAGAAAGGCGGGGATCAGAGGGGTTACGCACCTGAGTCCTACCAGGAAGTGGGCTCGGCCTCGCTGTGATAGGTGCATGCTTACCTAAAACTTTCACAAGCTTAAAATTTATCGGCGAATTATCATCGATCTGCAATCCCTCAACCTGAGCAAACAGCACATCGCGCTCAGCTATCTCAGAGTGCATAACGATGTACTCAATTAGCTCACGCTCCGCGACAGTAATATCCCTAAAACTCATCGCACCCTTCTCGCTTACCCAGAAATAACAAACCCCACGCCAGCTTAACGCTTGCGTGGGGTTTGAATACATATGGCGGAAGCGGAGGGATTTGAACCCCCGGACGGTTTTAGCCGTCTCTCGCTTTCAAGGCGAGTGCATTGGGCCGCTCTGCCACGCTTCCGTCGAAGATTCTAACCCAGCATTGATGACACCTTGCGCGCGGGCTAGCTCAGCTCTATCGATTTCAGATTTTCATCCACAGTTTCAAACACTCCGGCAATCACTTGTGCTTGGTTGCTGCTGAGCAAGTCAATGAAGTGTTTACGGACCGTAGCCACATGCACAGGGGCTGCCTCAATCAGCTTTTCCAGACCCTTCTCTGTGAGGGTTGTCTGCACTCCTCGACGGTCATCCACACAGTTACTTCTTGTAACAATTCCTTCTGCTTCAAGTCGGCGAATCTGGCGGCTAATGCGGCTTCGTGACGAGAGCACTCCATCGGCAAGATCGCTCATACGTATGGTTCTATCTGGGGATTCCGAGAGAAGAACTAAAATTCGGTAATCGGCAAGCGACAGCTCATACTGACTTTGTAGTTCATGGTTCAGTGCCTCAAGCAACCGTTGCGTACCCTCAATATAAGCTCGCCACGCACGCATTTCCTCAGCACTGAGCCACGTAGATCGTTGAGGTTTTTGCGGGGAGCTAGCTTCTGGCACCTTCTTATACTAGTGCCGTTATTAACCGTAGTCATGATTTAGCTGAAGGTGCTGTACAGACGCAACACAAATAGCCTCCCAATGTGTCACAATAAACTAATCTGAGGATTATGTTTGCGATTACACTGACCCACTTTGGTGGACCAGAGAACTTGCGCTGGTCAGAAGTTCCCGATCCGGTACCACAAGCCCATGAAGTGCTAATCGACATCGCAGCTACGGCAATCAACCGAGCCGATGTATTGCAACGCCAAGGGCACTATCCGCCTCCTCCTGGTACCAGTGACATTCTTGGGTTGGAATGCTCGGGCATCATTAGCGCAGTTGGTACTGGGGTGACTCAATGGACCATTGGTGATCACGTCTGCGCCCTTTTATCTGGTGGCGGCTATGCCCAACGTGTAGCAGTACCAGCGCAACAAGTTATGCCGATCCCTTCTGGGATAGATTTATATAGCGCTGCCACTCTCCCGGAAGTTGCTTGCACTGTTTGGTCAAACCTAGTTTTAACAGCTAAATCCCATGCTGGACAAAAGATTTTAATACATGGTGGATCTAGCGGCGTTGGCACTCATGGCATCCAGATTGCTAAATCACTTGGTTTGCATGTGTCAGTCACCGCAGGATCATCCGAAAAACTCACCTTATGCCGAGAACTGGGGGCAGATATTGCCATCAACTACCGCCAAGAAGATTTTGTGGAAGCACTTGCTGCGCATCGTCCCAACATCATTCTCGATAATATGGGCGCCTCATACCTAGACCGTAATATTGAGGCACTAGCTCCCGATGGTCATCTCATTATTATTGGTATGCAAGGTGGCACAGTGGGAGAGCTTAATCTTGGTAAACTATTAACCAAACGGGGACGCATCACAGCCACAAGCCTTCGAGGGCGCCCAACACACGGGAAAAGCAGCAAGGCAGAAGTGGTTCACGACGTAGTCAAATATGTATGGCCCCTCGTTGAAAGCGCTGAAGTTCAGCCAATCATTCACTGTGAATTAGATATTCAGGAAGTACAAGCAGCACATAAGCTACTTGAATCAGGGAAAACAATGGGTAAAATTTTGTTGCGAGTCAACTAACCCAGCGAAGCAACAACCCTTACCAATTGATCTACCTCATGGGTGGTGGTGTAGTGGCCTAGTCCAACGGTGACTGCGCCACCAATATCGTTCACTCCTAAGGACTGGAAAATTCGATCCCGAGGATTAGCAATGGCACAAATGCCATTATCAGCCAATCGCTGGGCCACCCGTTCAGCCGGAACCCCAGACACCGTGAAACTTACCGTTGGCACCCGATGCACAGAGTTACCAAACACCATCACCATCGGTAACGCCCGTAACGACAGCAAAAGGTGATCCAATAAGCCATCATGATAATTTTTCAGCGACCGCATCGATGTTAAGATTCGTTCACGCCTAGTGCCACTTGCCGATTCATCAAGTCCAGCAAGATATTCCACCGAAGAAACCAGACCCGCCAACATTGCGTACTGGTGCCCGCCAAGCTCCAGCCGTTCTGGGCCCTTAGCTTGGGGATTAAGCGACAGCGATGTCATCCGATCCAGGTATGAAGGATCACGGAAAACTAAGGCACCAACCTGGGGTCCGCCCCAACTTGAGGCATTAAGAGCCAAAACATCAGCATTAAGCTCACCAATATCTAAAGCTCCATACGGGGCGGCGCCAATAGCGTCCACTACCAGTAGAGCGCCAACACTGCGGGTCAGCTTTGCCACTTCCGATATCTGTGACATAGAACCCACCACCGCCGAAGCAGCGGTTAGCGCAACGATACTAGTGGGGCGGCCAATTAACTCAGCAAATTGCCATGTCGGCAATTCGCATGTCTCAATATCAATTTCAGCCCACTTAACCTGAGCACCATAACGATCCGCCACCCACAACCAAGGCGCAACATTAGCTTCGTCATCAAGACGTGAAAGCACCACCTCGGACCCTAAGCCCATCCTGGTACTTAACGATTCGGCAAGTAACCCCAGCAGAACAGCACGGTCAGAACCAAGCACAACACCGCGCGGGTCTCCGCCCACAAGGTCGGCAACAGCAACCCGGGCTGCTTCCACAATCGCCGCACTACGCTTGGCAGAAGGAGACAAGCCCGTAGGTGCGGTGACCGAGGCGCGAAAGGCTGTCGACACTGTCGTGGCTACTGAATCGGGGATTTGCATTCCCGCCTGTGCGTCAAGGTGAATCCAACCGTCGCCAAGGGACGGGAACAAGCCCCGAACCCGTGCAACGTCATACGCCATACCCGACACCTTAGAGGTTGTTCCGATGATCATGACAGCCAACTCGACCATCCCCACCTAGACTAGCCAGAAGACGGCATTAATGCATCCCGCTTTAGTGCATACCACCAGAGAGAATTAGCTCGTGTCCATCGTTACACCCATGCTGGCAATGACGTTGCTGCTTATCGTTCCCGGCACAACAGTTGCACGCGCGTATCGGCTGCCCTGGGGAATTTCTTTGCTCTCCGGCCCAGCGATTACCTACGGAATTGTGGCGGCAACAATCATCCCGCTAGGCGCCTGCGGGGTGCCCTGGAATGTTTGGTCCGCAGCTACCGCCTGGCTTCTCTTTGTTGGCATCGCATTCCTACTGTCAAAAGCCAAGGGCGTTAATGCGACTATCCGCAGGGAGTCTAAGGCTAAGCCTCAGGTTAAAGATTTTTCCCACATTCTCGCCCTTCCCACCTTCATCGGTATCGGCTGTGCCATCGGTGGTGTGCTGATCTTGTACGCCGCTATTCGCGGCATACTGGACTGGCATGCGATCCCCTCCAATTGGGACTCTATGTGGCATGCCAACACGATTAGATTCATCATGGAGACCGGGGACGCCTCGTCAACCCATATGGGCGAACTCCGCAATATCGAAACGCAACATTCGATGTACTACCCCTCGGCTTTCCATGCAGTAGCTGCGCTGTGTGCTCAGCTCACCGGGGCCAGCCCTACCCTCACCTACACCATCGCCTCGGTCATCGGAATCTGTGTGCTTGTTCCCGCTGGTGCGGCCGCACTTACCTGGCGAATCGCTTACGGCCACTTTTCTGCACCATTGGTCGGCTGGTTTGCTGGTACAGCTGCGGTGCTGAGCGCAGCATTTAGTGCTGTCCCTTATCTTGAGTTCAGCACTGCAGCAATGCCCAATTTAAATGCGCTAGCCCTGGTTGGCCCGGTTGTGCTCTTAGTCACTTGCTCTGTTTACCAGCGGCGGCTGATTCCACTTGCCGCGCTCATGTTCCTCGGTGTCACTTCTGTACATACCAGCGGCGGATTTATTGTTATCGCTTTTGTTGGGCTTTGGTGGGCAGCCGAATTGCTTCCACATCCTATTAGGGGTCGGCTGCCGGACCTAGCACCGCTTGCCTCGGTGGGTGTTCTCGCTGGGTTAGCTTTGACTCCGCAACTTATTGGCGTTATGCAGGAATCTGGCACTATCACCGCCCATGATTATCGGCAACCTGTCACAAAACTACATGCCTTAATTCAAGGCTTAACTCAGCACACTAGACACCTTGAAGACTGGCCAATTCAGTTTGGAATCCTTGCTTTTTCGGCAATCGGCCTTTCCGTACTTTTGTATAAAAAAGTGTTATGGCCTCTGCTGTTATGGGGCTTTTTTGTGCTAACAATTGTGCACGGAACTAATCCTTTTCATGGCATTCTTGGCGAGTGTTTATCAACGGTCACTGGGCTGTTCTATAACGATCCTCGACGTCTTTCCACTGTAGTCTGCATCCTTTTAGTGCCCATGGCTGGAATTGGCCTTATCAGCGTCACCCATGGGGTAGCCAAACTGGCAAGTGGCGTTATTCATCTGCAAAAACAAAAAACCCAGGCACTCTGGGCAACTACCTTGGCAATTCTTATTGCGATGGGGTTGACCTTTCATTACCGAGTCCAGAACATGAGTTTTCTCGGCGAAAACTACCACTGGGCAATGATTAATGAAAAAGATCTTGAAGCAATCGACTATCTTGCGACACTTCCCGGTGCACGCGACACCGTAATTGGCAACGGAAATTACGATGGCACCGGTTGGATGTATGCCATCAACGGATTGCATCCGTTATGGACGCATTACTTTTTCCCGGTAGATTCAGGCGGACCAGGCTGGAATAGATTTGTCATCTGGGCTTGGGCAGATGACGCTGATACTGATTCTCGTGTGGCACAAGCAGTTCACGCTCTAAATATTCGTTATGTGATCGTCAGCAGCCATCAATACCCAGCAACAATTGGCCCGCTTGGTTTAGTGTCACTGGATCAATCACAATCTTGGAAACAGCTCTACAACAATGGGCAAAATCAAATCTACGAATACCAGGGAGCGCAGAGCCATGACCCACGATGAAAGAATAGGGCTTATGACTTCACCAGACGACCATATTGTGGTACTTGGTCCTGACCCCACAGGCTCTCAGATCAGCGAAGAAACTGCTGAGGCCTCCGTTGCCGATCTAGTTGAGCAGCCAGCCAAGGTTATGCGCATCGGCACAATGATTAAGCAATTGCTCGAGGAAGTGCGGTCCGCACCTCTCGATGACGCTAGCCGTAACCGCCTTAAAGCAATCCATGCTTCTTCTATCACCGAGCTCGAAGATGGCCTAGCTCCCGAGTTACGCGAGGAACTTCACCGGCTCGCTTTGCCCTTCAGCGATGACTCTGTACCTTCGGACGCAGAGCTAAGAATTGCCCAGGCACAGCTTGTCGGTTGGCTAGAAGGCTTATTCCATGGCATTCAGACAGCGTTATTCGCCCAACAAATGGCGGCCAGGGCCCAGCTGGAGAATATTCGGCAAGGCGTGCTCCCACCTGGGTTAACAAACCCGCCGGGAACTGCCCAACCAGGACCCGCAGTGGGAACCGGGCAGTACCTTTGATGCCCCAACTTCTCGTCGGACCACTTGGCAGTCATTGCCGAGGACGAGCCGCAATATCGCGAATCACCCACTGCTCACGCTGCGACGGGTAGGCTCGACGCCCGTGTCAGTATCTTCGGTTCCCGGCGGTCCAGCTTCGTCACCTCAAGCTGAACCTGAGCACACTGCACTTGCAAACGATTCGCGGACGTTCCGGCGCGCATTCCAGGATTTGCGCCACGGTTTTAGTCAACGCGAGTTATGGCTTCAGCTTGGCTGGCAAGACATCAAACAACGGTACCGCAGGTCGGTCATCGGCCCGTTCTGGATAACCATTGCTACAGGCATTCAGGCAGTAGCTATGGGTCTGCTTTACTCGGTTCTCCTGGATGTTGATGTTAAAACTTTCTTGCCGCATGTAACCGTCGGATTGATTATTTGGAATATGATCAGCGCCTCAATTTTGGAAGGCTCTGAAGTTTTTATCGCCAATGAAGGATTAATTAAACAGCTTCCCGCGCCCGTCAGCGTGCATATTTATCGCCTAGTCTGGCGACAGTTGCTATTGCTGGCACATAACTTGTTGATCTACATCATCATGCTGATTGTTTTTCGGCCACAACTGCATTGGACTATGGTGGCTGCCATTCCAGCGCTGGCGTTGCTAGTTCTTAATGCGGCGTGGGTATCTCTTGTTTTTGGAATTATCGCTACCCGTTACCGCGATATCGCACCCATCTTGGGGAGCTTAGTTACCTTGCTGTTTTTTATGACCCCCATTGTCTGGACTACCGATGGCCTTATGAAACAAGGTGGCGAGGCTGCGGAGCGGGCCCGGCTGGTGGAGATTAATCCGTTATTTCACTATCTCGATATCATCCGCGCCCCGCTCCTCGGAGAGGAACAACAGCTATATCACTGGTTGATTGTTCTTGGATTCACCGGTGTTGGTTGGGTTTTAGCTCTACTGGTGCTTCGTAAATACCGCTCCCGTGTGGCCTACTGGGTATAAGGACTAGCCATGACTGTTTCCATCGAAACCCATCAAGCTTGTGTTGATTTCCCTATTTTTGATGCTAAATCTCGGTCCTTAAAAAAGGCTATTATAGGTAGTGCTGGCGGCTCTATTGGTAGAAACTCTTCCAATGTTGTTGTGGTAGAAGCTTTACGTGATATCACTTTATCCCTGAAAGAAGGGGATAGGGTGGGTCTTGTTGGGCATAATGGTGCCGGGAAATCAACGCTTCTGCGGCTGCTGTCTGGTATTTATGAGCCAACAAGAGGCAGTGCTCAAGTTCGTGGGCGAGTAGCACCGGTATTTGACCTCGGCGTTGGTATGGACCCAGAGATATCTGGCTATGAAAATATCATCATTCGTGGGCTTTTCCTTGGTCAAACTCGTAAATCGATGCTCGCCAAGATGGATGAGATCACCGAGTTTACTGAGTTGGGCGATTACCTATCGATGCCACTTCGTACGTATTCCACTGGTATGCGTGTTCGGCTTGCGATGGGGGTGGTGACAAGTATTGATCCGGAAATTTTATTATTGGATGAGGGCATTGGCGCCGTTGATGCTGAGTTTATGAAAAAAGCCCGAGTGCGTTTGCAAGAACTTGTTGCTCGATCTGGAATCCTTGTTTTTGCAAGTCATTCCAATGAGTTTCTTGCTCAGCTCTGCGATAGTGCGATGTGGATTGATCATGGGACAATTCGCAAACAAGGGGGAATTGAAGAAGTGGTGCGTGCCTATGAAGGGGATGATGCTGGCAATCATGTGGCACATGTTCTCGCTGAATTGAAGAAGGAACCCCATGCTCGATAGTCATGGAAAAATTGTTGGGGTAGTTGTTACTCATAAGAGGCTTGAGCTTTTAGAAGAATCTTTGAAAGTTCTTACTCACCAGAGTCGTCCGCTCGATCATCTTATTGTCGTTGACAATGCCAACGAACTTGCAGTACAAGAACTTGTCGAAAGTCGAGATATACCAACAACATATATCGGATCTCAGCATAACCTTGGTGGGGCTGGCGGGTTTGCTTTAGGTATATTGCACGCTTTAGCTATGGGAGCGCAATGGGTTTGGCTTGCCGATGATGACGGTCGACCAGAAGGTCCTGACGTCCTCAAGACCCTTCTTGATTGTGCTATTAAGCACAATCTTTCTGAGGTATCTCCTGTTGTTTGCGATATTGATTTTCCTGAAAATCTAGCCTTCCCATTGCGGCGGGGTATTGAGTGGAAAAGAACACGAACAGAACTTGGTGATGACCAGGTTATTTTTGGTATTGCATCACTATTTAACGGGGCACTATTTCGCGCCAGTGCCATTGATGCCGTTGGGGTTCCAGATATTCGACTGTTTGTTCGGGGCGATGAGGTTGAGGTACATCGAAGACTGAGCCGCTCTGGCCTTGCCTTTGGCACTTGCTTACAAACTGCGTATCTTCATCCTAATGGGTCAGCAGAGTTTAAACCGATATTGGGCGGGCGCATGCATACCCAATATCCTGATGATACTACTAAACGCTACTTCACTTACCGCAATCGTGGTTACCTGATGTCTCAGCCTGGAATGCGAAAGTTGCTTCTACAAGAGTGGATTCGATTTAGCTGGTTCTTCCTCATCACAAAGCGTGATCCGGCTGGGCTGCGTGAATGGATGAGGTTACGCAAACTTGGCCGCCAAGAACGCTTTCAACGGTGACTTGCGGCGCACCTGCTCTTAAGCGCTAACGCCACCGCCTAAGTGCGCCCTTCCAGGGGTTGCCCATCTATCAGAGACCGCTCCCGCTCAATAACCACCACATCAGTAACCTCAGAAATCGGAAACGTCCCAAGAAGATGCCGAGTACGACCATCATAGTACGGCCCCCTCTCAATCTCCGGCTGCTCCTCCAACCACAACACCGGATACTTGTACGAATCAGGGCATTCCGGTGCATCACCCACCCGAGGCGCGTATTCGCCACGAACTACCCCATCACGGCAACGCAACGTATAAAAACTCATCCCCTTCCACCGAAAATGCGACTCCCGATCAAAAAAACGATCCACCTGAGCCAACGGCACCGTCTTCAACCCCCACCCGTTAGAGCTACCATCATTAGCTCGACTAATAGTGAAGGATGATGGAATTGCTTGCCCCTCCGTAAAAATAGTCACTAAACCTGGAATTCTTGATGTACTCGCCCGATATTCTTTGCCTAAATATACTGCCCGGCGACCATCCACACCAATATCTTTTAGCTCACTCATGGCTGCACCTCCACCCAATGGAAATCATTCCGCTAAAGGTTGCCCATCCAGCAAAGACCGCTCCCGCTCAATAACCACCACATCAGTAACCTCAGAAATCGGAAACGTCCCAATGAGATCAACATCACGTGGGTCCCCCGTATACCACGGACCTCTCTCAATCTCCGGTTGTTCTTCCAACCACAAAACCCAATCCTCATGATAAATACCACCGCATTCCGGAACATCCCCCACCCGCGGCGCGTAGTGACCTTCCACCATTCCATCGTGAC
Source organism: Mycobacteriaceae bacterium (assembly GCA_051646185.1). Lineage (GTDB taxonomy): Bacteria > Actinomycetota > Actinomycetes > Mycobacteriales > Mycobacteriaceae > JBOFCS01. The sequence goes on from JBOFCS010000200.1 coordinate 39,416, forward strand.
AACTCAACGTATTAAAACTGATCCCCTTCCACCGAAAATGCGACTCCCGATCAAAAAAACGATCCACCTGAGCCAACGGCACCGTCTTTAACCCCCACCCCCTTGGTTTACCATTCTTATTCACCACAGGGGTAAAAGATGGCGGAATCGGCTCACCAGATTTCGAAAAAATGGCCACTGTCCCTGGGATGCTTGACGTATCCGCAATGTACTCTTGGCCCAAATACACTGCTCGGCGACCCCTCACACCAATACTTGTCAACTCACTCATGGCTGCACCTCCACCCAATGGAAATCATTAACTGCTATCTCTTCCAGTATTCGGATGATTTGTTCTGTTCCGTCAGCAAAAATCTGCACTAACTCAGCACCCGGATTCATCCTACCTCCCTCAGGGATAACGTATTCGGGGACTAGCTCTTGGCTGCTGGAGGTCCATCCCGACCCGGTAAACGGCCAAGAACTCACATCCGGTGAGCCAGGAGCTGGGGCGCCTGGGACCAGTTCGCTTAACGGTGCATCCGGGACCCCCGGAACACCTTCACGTAACGAAAATCGTAGCGCATACACAGAATCCAGAGCAGCAGCAAAAGGACTACCTGTGTAGTCTAGCCGCAACGCCTCAAACAACCGCTCCACAGTGGTGATATGGGAAATATCGGAAGCAACAGCCGAAAAACCAGACACATTATTAGCGGGAAACTTCTGATTGAGAAACTCATCTGCCAGAATGCTCTGCAGCTGCGGTCCATCAGGAATAACCCGCTGCATAATCTCATTTGGACCTGGCTCCGGCACCACATGCCTAGCCTCATTGACCACCGCAGCAGACACCGAACTCAACTCATCAATCGGCGTACTCACCGACACCTGCAAATCCTGCACAGTCATCCCCGCACGATCCAACACCGGAGTAACCGCGTCTATCACAGTTGGCCGTTCCGTAATTGCCACGGTTTCAGGGAGTTTAACTATATCCGGAAGCTTCACTACCTCAGGGGTCTTCGCAATATCAGGGAGTTTCGATACACTCTCCGGTAACTTCGCCACCTCAGGGAGTTTCGAAATCGCTGAAGCCTCAACAGTAACCGCTGCCACCGGAGCATCAATATGCGACACTGCCCGCGCCGCAGACGTCGTACCCCGAGTCCCCACCAATGCACTAATAAGATTAAAAGTCACCCTGCCCGAAGCGAAAGCCGTGTCATTATTCTCAAAACCATCCAACGCAAACGTTTCACGCCACACCGAATCAAGCAACGCAGACGCTTCACCCTCATCCAAACCCGGAATATATCCCGAATTAGCAATATCAGAACCCAAAAGCATTGTTGCCAAAGCAGCTTCATCTAACTGCAGCACCCCACCCCATACGGACCGCTGCTCATTCAACATCTCTGTGCCGTCCCACACATTCACCCCAGCAAGGGTCCCCAACCCATCAGCAGCATCCACCGCAGCTGACCCAACACCAGCAGCAAAATTAACAATACCCGCAGCAAAACGATCCGAACTCGAACGATTATCCGGAGGATTACGATGCTCCACTACCTCCCCACGAGCATTAAAAACATCCACCGCCCCCGAAGCGTAATTCACCTGACCCGAACCATCCCGATGATATTCAGCAGTAAAAGAATTACCGTTGTTACCACGGAACTGAATCAACGCCGTACCATCTGGACGCACCGTCACCCACCGCTCCCCAGCAGCTTCATCACTCCACTGCACCACCGTCCCATCCGGACGTCGTTCAGTATGACCCACATACTCCCCAGCAGCGTTATACGTATTAATTTGTGTCATCCCCTCCGACGTAAACTGATACGTCCTATTCCCCGTAGTCGGATCGCTACTGACCACAACCGGATGCCCATTACCATCTGTAAACACATCACCACGTTGACCATTCGGCAACATCACCCAACCATTACCACGAGAATCCAACTCCCCCAACACCGTTGTCGAAGCACCACCACGACCATCCGAACTAGAATTGAGCATTACAATCGATCCATCAGGATTTGTGATCGTCGTATCCACGCTGCCATTAGTACGAGTGTTGAACGTATTCGTACTTGTTGTGCCATCAGGGTTACTCGCTGTGACAGAACCTTGAAGATTACCCGCCGTACCCTGCGAGGTCACCACAGGCCCAGCGCCGCTAGCAGGACTCCCTTGGTAATGGGCAGTGTTCACCCCAGACGGGTTCAGCTGACCATAATCAGCCGATCCATCCGGATTATCTGACCACACATCCACCCCACCCAAATCATTAACCGTCTCCCTAATAGTCGGACCACGACTACCATCGGCATTAGTTACCTGCGTATCCACCGTCTGCCCACCAGTACCCTCAACAATAGTATGAGTAGCTGTCTGACCATTACCTAAATCCTGAACCCACGGCTTCCCCTCCTGCTGCCCCGCCGTATCCACAATCCCCACCAACACCTGAGGCTGTTTCGGCTGAGTCGCTGGTGTCGAATTTGCCGGAGCCTGCTGTCCCGCACCTGCCCCCGCACTCGGATTCGCTGGTGTGGTAGGTGTTGGTGTGGTTGTTGGTGTTGACCCACCCGACGGATTCGCCGGTGCGGGAGAAACCGCCGGTACCGTTGATGTTATCGGAACCACCGGATTCGCCGGTGCCGCAGGAGCTGGTGTGGTTGTTGGTGTAACCGGATTCGCTGGTGCGGCAGGAACAGGCGGTCCCTGCGTCGTTGTCGGCGCCACCGGATTCGCAGGCGGCTTATCCTTATACAATGATCCAGCATCATCGTTGTGCAACACCATCATTGACACACCCGATGACGGTATACCCTCAGAAGGTTGTGCACCTACTGATGTTCGGGGAACTCCACGAGATCTTGTGCCGGGTTTTGTGCGGGCACTGAGGAACCCTGCTGCGGCGGTGATGAACACCAACATCAGATCATGGGGGAATCCTTTATTAGTGTTGTCAGTGCTCCCGGTGACTGCGGGGGCTGGGGTCACTGAGCGGATCAACCCGGCATCACCAGAGGAAGGAACAACCGATGATGAAAGAACAGGTCCCACCGAACCAGGAACACTCATGGTTTCCGAGACCAGGACCTGCGTTACCCCCGGTGAGAGAGACTGACCAGCACCCGGTTGGCTTGGTCCGGGTTGACCGGGTTGGCTTGGTCCGGGTTGACCAGGAACACCGGGGACGGGAACGATGTCAGTCCCACTGTAGGACGGCATATTCGTGGCACCGTTGGACCCCACATGAATACCACTACCAGTATTCACCCCAGTAGGCACCGCCGCTGGTACTGCCGTCGTGGTGGTCGAGGTTGGGGCCGGAGCCTCCACACACGGATTCACATATTCCGGGGGAACAGGTGACCCCGGAGGCAACGCCGCCACCACCTGCAAATACACAGCATGATCACGATCACGCACCGCCTGACACTCCTCCGCAGGACCAGCAACAGCCACACCACCCAGACCACCGACACCGCTGATCCCCACCATAATTGCTATCACCGCAACAACCACACCCACCGCAGATACCACAGGAGACGCTGGAGAGGACATCACCGGCAATGAACCAGACTGCAAAGAACCCGATGATGAATCCTGCTGCGGTGGTGAATCCTGGTGTGGTGGTGCAGTGTTAATCAGTTTCCCCACAATAATGTCGGCACCCCACCAAAAAATACGGCCTGCCACCGAAAAATACAAGAACACCCCCAGATACACCAAAATCACCCCATGATCATCAGCCCACCGAGGAACATCACCAAAAAACCCGAACGCCACACACATCAACACCAACCCCAGGATGAACCCCCCAATCGCTTTCACCACCACCCCATCCACCGAGGAGGCTGGAGCCGGAGCTGACGGTTGCGGCGCCGCCGTATCCTGCCGACCAGCACTATGTTGATCCGCACTGTGCTCGCTCGTACTGTGTGTTGCCATCATCCCACCTCAAATAATATTGATAATGAACTAAAATCTGTACTAAATAATGAAATATGTTGAGTACATACTGTATTCAGTTATTCATCATCGCTTGTGCGTTACGGGGTTAGAGCCAGGTGGTGTCGGAGTACACATACATACTGTTATCGGCGGTTTTGGTCGATACTGATAACCGTCCGTAGGTGCGGATGGTCACTGGGCCTAAACACCCGTCTACCGAAATATGTGCCCAGTCCACGGTGATACTACCTTTGGCAGCTTCTAACGTCTTGGACCCCAACGGGATCGTGGTAATAGCACCAGGTTTAATCGTTGCGTTAACACTCGGATTCACCCCAGCATTAACACCCACATTCACACTCGGCACCCCAGAAATGGTGACCCCCACATTCGGACCGAACGACAACCCCAACCCCAACGCCACCCCATTGCTGACATCGACCTGACACCCCAGTTGTAACCCTTGCTCCAAATATCCGGTTTTAATCCCCGTGGTTCCTTGACCCTCAATAGTTCCGGTGATTTTCGCGGACACAAAACCCTCCCGAGTAAACAATGTTGTCGCTAAATTCGGTACCGGTGTCGCTGCTAACTCCGTAGCCGCCAAAGTGAGTACCCACCCATCATCGGTAACCCGAGATGCCACCTGATCCTCCAACACCACCGTCTCCGCCGACACTGACCCCGTGCCTAGCACTGCTGCGCAACACAACGCAGTAACACTGGAAACACCACTGACAATACGAGAAACCCGGAAACCCACAGACATACTTCATTCCCCTCAGCAAACCCATATCACGCACACCGTTGATGGAAAAACACCATTAGCTTTCGTAGCTGAAAGCATCCCTCACACCCTGACCCCACCCACTCAACACAGAAAAACCCCTGGTGTCAACCGCAAAAAGATCACAAAACCATAACAATCCTTCACAAACCTCAATAACCACCACCACGCCAACCACCGGAGCACCCACCCCACCAGCAAAAACACCACC
>JBOFCS010000202.1:0-12922 GCA_051646185.1 Mycobacteriaceae bacterium
CCAACTCTTGTTACCCTCACTGAGCAGTGCAGATAAGGCAATGAAGGTGGGGTCATCGCGGAGACCAGCAATAAATCGAACAGGCTGTTGAGCTGCCCAGGTAGCTGCCCACCGCCCGGCTTCCATGATGGCTAGTAGCTGCTCGCTGCTGACCTGTGAGTTGATATCGAGCGAACGTGGACTCCACCTTTTGGCGATGAGTGGATGAATGCAGATCAAGGGTGATGAAGGTGCATCGTCAGTCACAAGTTTTCAGTCTAGTTGCGTTCTAGCTCGGTCGTAGTTTCATGTAATGTCAGGACAGCGCGAATACCGCGAACCGGGTTCGGTTTTAAGGAGAAAGAGCCACCATGCAAAGTTGCCTGCTGCATAACGAGGGCTAAACCCAGTCCTAATCCTCCGGGTTGTGCAGTGCTACCGCGATGGAATCGAGTCAGGACCAACTCGCATTCAGACTCGGGCAACCCTCGGCCATTATCGTCGATAATCACGGAAATCAGATTCTGACCAGGTTTGGGAGGATCGACAGCTACTATTACTTCTGTTGCTTGCCCGTGGGTGATTGCATTTCGAATGATATTGTCCAATGCAATTCTTAGCCCATCTGGCCAACCTTCAATTTCCATCGAAGGGCCTTCGTTGACAAGAATTTTCACATTTTTATTTAGTCGTGAGGAGTCAAGCGCAACTCGATCTAGAATTTCCATCAGATTAAATCTGATGCGATCTTTGGGGTCGGATAATTCTCCAGAAGCCAGCTGTCCAAGTGCGGTGATTATTCCCGCTACCCGTAGTTGAGTTCGAGCAAGGTCAGCAAGTACTTCCTCGCGCTGTTGTTGAGAAAGAGGATGTGTTCGTAAAATATCCAAATCCGTTCGCATTGCGGTAAGAGGAGTCCGTAATTCATGGGCAGCTGAAGCCGAGAAATCACGAGCAGATTCGAGCGCTGAGTGTGTTCTCAATTGGGCATCCCCCATGTTTTTCCACAGGGTCGTAATAGCCTCGGAGAGTTCTTCAGCTTCTTTAGTGCCAGAAACATTAGGCGGTTCGGCTGTTGTGTTGTTTGTTAATTATCTAGTTTGTGCTGTGAGTAGGGTAAGAGGGCGGACCGCTCTTCCGGCGAACACCCACGCGAGAACTGCCGATAGCGTAATTGCAAAAAAACCAATAATAAGGACACGAAGTAGTTGCTTATTGACTGTTTGCCGGGTGGAATCTTGCCTAATTGCTACAGATAAAAGTGCGGTATTTGCGCTCCGGTTGATTGCCTTGGTGTGTATCCGATAATCGATACCACCGATCTCTGCTGTGTGTATTCCTACTGGAAAGTAAGGTATTTCAATTTTTGTTGAACGGACAACAGAAGTACCTACACGTAATGTCGCCAGATAACTGTGTGCCCGTTCATTAAAATTCCCAAGAGAATCGGAGGTAGTAAGAGTCTCAGTGATGGTGTCGATTTTTCGGTCGAGATTAAGGTACTCGGCACGATTGGTATATAGGGCTGCGGTACATCCAAGTAACGTCACCACGCTTGCAGCTGCTAGTGCCGCGGCCAACGTTACTCGAGCCCTTAGGGACCATGAATAATTCCAAAACTTCAGTACTGAAAAAATTTTCATGGATCTATCCGAAGTACAAAACCAACTCCACGAACTGTCTGAATAATTCTTGGTGAACCGTGTTCTTCGAGTTTCTTCCGGAGATAACTGATAAAAACATCAACAACATTGGTATCGACATCAAAGTCATAACCCCATACCAATTCAAGTAAACGTTCTCTTGATACCACAATCTTGATGTTGTCACTAAGAACTACAAGTAGCTCAAATTCTCGTTTAGTGAGCGCAACTCGTTTACCGGAAGCAAAAACCTGTTTTCCTGCTAGGTCAATGTGGATATCACCGATGATGCGTATTCCACTTTTATGCCGGTGAGTTGAGTTGCGACGTAGTAATGCTTTAAGTCGGGCGGTCAGCTCACCAAGATCAAAAGGTTTAATGAGGTAGTCATCTGCTCCAGCCTCCAAGCCAGCTATCCGATCGTTCACGGTGTCTCGGGCACTGAGAACGCAGATAGGGATTTCGTTACCCAGTGCGCGTAATGCGGTGACGACAGCAACGCCGTCTAGCTCAGGCATCTGAAGATCAAGTACTACGGCATCATGAGGACTTGCTGCAAGTTGCTGCAAAGCATCGCGTCCATCTATTGCAGTGGAGACAGTAAATCCGGACAATTGCAGACCACGGGAAACTGATATTCGCACGTCGGCATCGTCGTCGACCATAAGAACTCGAGGAGCGAGATTCATAGTTCGATAGTGCCTTACTTGTTGAATGCATATCCATTTTGTGCTTAGGAAGGTTTGCATTGGGTACGCATATCGCGTAGGGCAGTACGAGCCTCTTTGAGTGCTTGTGCAACTTCAGGGTGCTCACGCAGATAGGTTTTTAACTCAGCACGGCGCTCATCTCTAGGTTTTTCTCTCATCGAGGTGAGATCAGTATTTACTTCGGCATGACTACGTAGGTATTCGGCAATCTTGCTTGCGCTAGCGGCATGAGCAGTAGCACGTTGCTCGGCGGTACAGGCTGGGTTACTAGCAGCGGGAGGATCAGCCTGGGCTAGAGGCAAGGTTATGGTTCCGCTGGCGCACAGGCTTAAGAGGATCACCCCTAACCGTTGAGCGAAAGTTGTTGGACGGGCCGAGTCTGCTGTTTTAAGGACATCTATCGAGGTCATTGTCTGTTCTCCTGAGAAAGCAACGGGGTGGGTTTACTACTGAGGAGAACGTTAGACCGCATAGTTTGCAAAGGCCTTAAACCTTTATTAGGAAATTCTGAGGATGGATGTCAAAGGCTGGGCGGGGCCGGACCTGCGGGGTGAAGTATGTACTCGGTAGGCTGGTCTCGGCATTAATAACCCAACAATCAAGGTGGAGGTAACCGCGCGTGGCCCTCGTCGTGCAAAAGTACGGAGGTTCCTCGGTGGCAACCGCCGAGCGGATTCGTCGCGTTGCTGAGCGGATTGTTGAAACAAAAAACAAGGGCAACGATGTTGTTGTAGTAGTTTCAGCGATGGGTGATACCACCGATGAGCTACTTGATCTGGCCCAACAGGTAAGTCCAGCTCCACCAGCACGGGAAATGGATATGTTGCTCACCTCGGGTGAACGAATCTCCAATGCGCTGGTGGCGATGGCCATTGATGCACTTGGAGCACAGGCTCGCTCGTTTACTGGTTCGCAGGCTGGAGTGATTACCACCGGCATCCATGGCAATGCCAAAATCATTGACGTCACCCCTGGCCGTTTGCGAGATGCCCTTGATGAGGGCCTCATTGTTCTTGTTGCTGGATTTCAGGGTGTGTCGCAGGACAGTAAAGACATCACTACGCTTGGTCGGGGCGGCTCTGATACCACCGCTGTTGCCTTAGCGGCTGCGCTTAAAGCGGATGTGTGTGAGATCTATACCGATGTTGATGGTATTTACACCGCAGATCCGCGGATTGTGCCTAATGCTCGTCATTTGGAAACTGTCTCCTTTGAGGAGATGTTGGAGATGGCTGCTTGTGGTGCAAAGGTTCTGATGCTCAGGTGTGTGGAGTATGCCCGCAGATACAACGTGCCAGTGCATGTTCGTTCGTCTTATTCAACTAAACCCGGAACGATTGTCTCCGGCTCGATGGAGGACATTCCAGTGGAAGAAGCAATTCTGACCGGTGTAGCCCATGATCGAAGTGAAGCCAAAGTCACTATTGTTGGCCTCCCTGACGAACCTGGTTATGCAGCAAAGGTTTTCCGTGCTGTTGCGGATGCTGAAATAAATATCGATATGGTTCTACAAAACGTTTCTAAAGTGGAAACCGGAAAGACTGATATTACTTTCACCTGCCCTAAAGATGATGGGCCAAAAGCGGTGGAAACACTCACCGCCTTGCAAACTGAAATTGGGTTTACTGAAGTTCTTTATGACGATCACATTGGTAAAGTTTCTCTGGTTGGCGCTGGGATGAAAAGCCACCCGGGAGTGACCGCAACTTTTTGTGAGGCACTTTCTGATGCTGGGGTAAATATTGAGTTGATATCTACTTCAGAAATTCGAATTTCAGTGCTTTGCAAGGATACTGAGCTCGATAAAGCTGTTATCGCTTTGCATGAAGCTTTTGACTTGGGTACTGATGAGGAAGCGACGGTATACGGAGGCACTGGACGATGACTACTGTGGGTGTAGTTGGCGCCACTGGTCAAGTCGGCGCTGTGATGTTGAAGTTGTTGCAGGAGCGAAATTTTCCAGCAGCAAAGATTAGATTATTTGCCTCTTCACGTTCGGCGGGCAAGACCCTAGAGTTTGCCGGTGAGCAGATAGTCATTGAGGATGCAGCTACTGCTGATCCCACGGGAATTGATATTGCGCTTTTCTCTGCTGGCGCAACGCTTTCCCGAGAACAGGCCCCTCGCTTTGCCGCTGCGGGAGCAGTTGTTGTTGATAATTCTTCGGCTTGGCGTAAAGACCCTGAGATTCCTTTGATTGTCAGTGAAGTCAACTTTTCTGATGCAAAGAATTTGACTCGCGGTATTATTGCCAACCCTAATTGTACAACCATGGCCGCGATGCCGGTTCTTAAGGTATTGCACGATGAAGCTGGTTTGCAAAGATTGGTTGTTTCAAGTTATCAAGCAGTTTCCGGTAGTGGGCTTGCTGGTGTTGAAGAACTTGCAGTGCAGGCCAGGGCGGCGATAGCTGATGCGGAAAAATTGGTTCATGATGGTTCTGCGATAAATTTCCCGGAACCGGTCAAATATGTTGCACCTATTGCTTTTAACGTCATTCCCTTAGCAGGTTCCATCGTTGATGATGGTTCTGGTGAGACCGATGAGGATCAGAAGCTTCGCAATGAGAGCCGCAAGATTCTTGGTCTACCGGATCTTTTGGTTAGCGGAACCTGCGTTCGGGTTCCAGTATTTACGGGACACTCGCTGTCCATCAATGCCGAATTTGACCGCCCGCTTTCTGTTGAGCGGGCGCATCAGTTACTTGCCGGTGCTCCGGGAGTAGAACTGGTGGAGGTTCCCACTCCGCAGGCTGCGGCAGGTAAAGATGCCTCCTTGGTGGGGCGTATTCGTCAAGACCCGGGTGTACCAGATGGCCGTGGTCTTGCCCTGTTTATTGCGGGGGATAACTTGCGCAAGGGTGCTGCACTTAACACGATTCAGATAGCTGAGTTGCTTATTAGCGAGGGTGTTGTTTCTTAATTTTTGCAGGTGAAAGACCTGTCCTGGTTTCTTTTGTCCTAAATTAAAAGCAGTCTGGACTGTTTGTAGAAAAGAGTCTACTATGACACTGTGACGCAGGACGCATTGGTGAAAGAGTCAAGAACTCAGGCTCAGCGAAGTTCGGAAATGAGGACTAGGCTGCTCGATGCTGCAATCGAGAGTTTGGTGGAACTGGGCTACGCCAGAACCAGTACTCAGGAAATTGCTCGGCGTGCCGGTGTTTCCCGAGGCGCGCAACTGCATCACTTTCCAACAAAGGAATCTTTGGTAGTTGCGGCTTTAGGTCATCTTGCTGAAAAACGTAGAACAGAAATTCTTGAAGCAAATCCGGCAACAAGCAATGAGGTTAGCATTCTCTTTGAAGCATTCTCAGGGACATTATTTTATGCGGCACTGGAACTTTGGGTTGCGGCACGGACTGACAAGTCGCTGCATGATGCGATGATTCCGTTGGAGCGGCAAATCACTGAGATGCTTAGTAGTGGCGCAACCACGATGTTGGGTGACCAAGTAAGTCCGGCTGGAATTGAATTAAGTATTGAACTTGCTCGTGGTTTAGCTGTATCCGCTTTATTTCGTAATCCGGAGTCAGATCGCGAACTTCGTGCGCGATTGCTCCCAGTCTGGGAATCAATGGTGGTAAAAAAATGAATGCGCATCTACCTCAACATGTTGATCTGTTAATTGTAGGTTCAGGTTTTGCAGGAATGTCAATTGCTGCAAAAACTTTGGCCGCAGATCCGCATGCAGATATTTTAGTTATTGAAAGCGAATCGGAGGTAGGTGGTACTTGGCGGGACAATACCTACCCGGGTTGCGCCTGCGATGTTCCCACTTCTTTGTATTCATTTTCGTTTGCACCAAGTTCCGAGTGGACTCATACCTTTGCTAGACAACCTGAGATCTTTTCCTATCTCAGAGATGTTGCAACTAAAACTGGGATCCGGGAAAAAACATTAACAAACTGTGCGCTAGAAAATGCTCGATGGAATGCTGAGAAACAATATTGGGAGGTAAAAACAGCGAAGGGCGAATTGACGGCCACAGCATTAGTCGCGGCAACAGGAGCGTTATCAACGCCTAAACTTCCTGATGTTCCTGGCATTGAATCTTTTCAAGGCAGAATGTTTCACTCAGCGCGCTGGGACCATAACTGTCAATTGCAAGGAAAAAAAATTGCAGTAGTTGGTACGGGTGCTTCTGCTATCCAATTTGTTCCTGAAATTGTTGATCAGGCAGAGCATCTCACGGTTTTTCAACGTACCCCCGGTTGGGTTCTTCCGAGAATTGATCGTGAGCTCAGCAACTTTGAGCGTTCAGTATATCGTCGATTCCCTTTCATCCTAAAAGCAGTTCGTGGATTTACCTATGGAACTCGTGAGGGTTACGTTATCGCTTTAGCTCACCAAACTTGGTTACTGCCTGCTTTTACCCTTATTGCAAAAGCACATTTACGTCGGCAGGTTAAAGACCCTGAACTTCGCAAAAAGCTTACCCCCAATTTTAAGCTTGGTTGTAAGCGTTTACTTCTGACCAATGGTTGGCTTTCTGCTTTAGTACGCAAGAATGTTGAGGTGGTTGCTTCAGGGGTAAGTGCTTTAACCCCAAAGGGAGTTGTCGATTCTGAAGGTGTTGAGCGAGAAGTAGATGTTGTTATTTTTGGTACTGGGTTTGCACCCACAGAGCCTCCAGTAGCGCATTTACTGCAAGGGAAAGATGGCCGAACTCTGGCTGAGCATTGGGATGGCAGCCCACATGCTTATCGGGGGACAACTATCCATGGTTTCCCCAATCTTTTTCTTATGTATGGACCTAATACTAATCTTGCCCATAGCTCTATTGTGTACATGCTTGAGTCGCAGGCGGCATACATAGCAAGTGCTATGCAAGTAATGCACTCCAGAGGAATTGAGGTAATTGAGGTTAAAGAAGAAGCCCAAATTTCTTATAATAAAGATATAGAACAAAGACTTAAAAACACGGTATGGAACTCTGGTGGTTGTTCAAGTTGGTACTTCGACCGTAACGGTAAAAATACCCTTATGTGGCCAACTTTCACCTCAGTATTCCGTAATCAGACAAAGAAACTTGACATAGAAAACTATCGTATCGAATCACGAGTCAAGGATAATTCTCGGCAACTGAGAGCAAAACAAGCGCTATGAGCACGCGAGAATGTGACTTCGACGTTATTATCATTGGCTCCGGTTTTGGAGGTAGCGTTTCAGCCTTACGGTTAACGGAAAAAGGGTATAAAGTTGCCGTTTTAGAGGCAGGTCGACGATTCAGTGATGAAGAACTTCCTGAAACGAGTTGGCGAATGCGGAAGTATCTGTGGGCGCCGGGGTTGGGTTGCTACGGAGTGCAACGAATCCATTTGTTACCCGATGTACTAGTGATGGCCGGTGCTGGTGTGGGTGGAGGTTCGTTGAATTACGCAAATACTTTATACCAGCCCCCTAAGCCTTTTTTTGAAGACCAACAATGGGCTCATATCACCGACTGGTTCTGTGAGCTTGACCCGTATTACGATCAAGCCCGCAGAATGCTTGGTGTAGTAGATAATCCCAGTATTACCCCTTCTGACAAGATGATGCACGAAGTTGCTGAAGAAATGGGTGTTGCGGATACCTTTACTACCACACCAGTTGGAGTATTTTTTGGAGAACCAGGGAAGTCTGTTGCCGATCCATTTTTTGGTGGGGTTGGCCCGGAAAGAACAGGATGCACTGAGTGCGGTTCATGTATGACAGGATGCCGGGTTGGTGCTAAAAATACACTGGTAAAAAATTATCTTTACCTAGCTGAAAAAGCTGGAGCTACAGTCTTTCCGATGACTATGGTTCGTGCAGTCAAGCCCCGTGAAGGTGGGGGCTACGAAGTGGTGACAAGTAAGACTGGAGCTAAAATTCGGCGTGGAAAAACCAGCTTCACTGCTGCTCAGGTAATTTTTTCGGCTGGCACCTATGGAACGCAGAAGTTACTGCTTAATATGAAGGAAACGAATGTACTTCCGCGGTTGTCTGCGCAACTGGGTTCCTTGGTGAGAACCAATTCTGAGGCAGTCCTTGCTGCTACGGCACGAAACCGAGATGTGGATTACACCCAAGGTGTGGCTATTACTTCCTCTTTTCATCCTGATGATCACACACATATTGAACCAGTTCGATATGGTAAGGGGAGCAATGCAATTGGTCTTTTGCAAACCGTTCTCAGCGATGGGGGAGGGAAGACCCCAAGGATTCTCAAGACTTTAGCAGTGGCTCTACGTCACCCCGGTGCTGCGCTCAGGAGCTTATCGGTCCGTCGATGGTCAGAGCGAACGGTGATAGCTTTGGTGATGCAAACCGATGATAATTCCCTTGAGTTGACAGCTAAGCGTGGAATTTTTGGTCGGACTCTAACGAGTAAGCGGGGTTCGGGTAATCCACCCCCTCAGTGGATACCTCAGGGACATAAAGCAGTTCGCCTTCTTGCAGATAAAATCGGAGGCGACCCTGGAGGCTCAATTGCTGAAGTTGTCAATATTCCGATGACGGCGCATTTTCTTGGTGGCTGCGTTATTGGGACCTCAGCGGACAATGGTGTTATTGATCCTTATCATCGCACTTTTGGTTACGAGGGACTGCACGTTGTGGATGGTTCGGCTGTCAGTGCAAATCTGGGAGTTAATCCGTCTTTGACGATTACAGCTCAAGCTGAGCGGGCGATGGCTTTGTGGCCGAATAAAGGTGAAGTTGACACCCGTCCCGCACTTGGCCAGCAGTACAAAAAAATTGCGCCGATTTATCCTAAAAATCCAGTTGTTTCAGCTAATAGCATTGGTGCACTAAGGCTTCCGTTGTTTGTTACTGGCACTGAAAGCAAAGCGAAAGGCTGCTCGTCATGACAAATAGCATATGGTGTGTTCCCGAATCCACTCAGGACGAAAGTCAGTACCCAGAAAGTTCGGTACCTCCGTGGCCTGCCCAAGTGCGGGCCACCCTATGGTGGCATCGTAGTACGGAGGCTGCCGCTAGCTTTGGTCCGGGGGGAAAAGTTATCCCGCTGACTTTAGCGATGGTTGTTGACTATTTAGATTCGCCGGTCGGGCCGTACCGAGAAATTTTGGCGAGCCCGGTACTTCGCTGTCCTGGAAAAGGGTTGGGGCTAATGCCGTTAATGGCGATTCCATTTATTGCCGTGGATTCCAAGCCTTCCGTTCATGGTGGACGTATGCATTGGTACTTGCCAAAAGTGATGGCAGATTTTGGTGGAGATGTTCTTACTGAAGCGACTGCTATAGGCCAAGATTGGCAAGTCACAACCCAGGCACAGTCTCGTGGTCCACATTTTCCGATTGCTGGAGTTTTGGGTTTTGCACAGCCAGCGGGGGATTCATTGGTGAGCCTGGCATCTTCTGTTTTACGAGGCAAGGCCAGATATGCGCGCGTCGCAGTAGCGGCCCAGGGACCAACACTTGGGCGGTGGCTACAAACGGGTACCCATCATGGTCTACAGATTGTTGCGGGTCGGATGTCAACGCGACCGGCGAAGATGGTTTAGTTGGTCGCTAACATGCAGTATTCGTAGTAGTGAATACTGAACAGATGAATGCTGATGCCCCAGGCGCTGTTGTCTTTGCGCGACGAATGTGGCTAGTAAGTCTACTCTTGTTTTCTCCAACCGTGGTCTATTTTGCGATTAATGCGGGAAAGATTAAAACCGCTTTGACAACTGAATTATGGGCAGCGGCGAGTGCTGATCCTAAGGCCGGTATGAGTACCGAGCAGATCAATGGGCTTGCTTCAACCGCACCAGTAGTGTTTATTGTTGTGGGATTTTTGTTGGCTATCAGCGAAGTGGGGTTAACCGCTTTGATGATTAAGCGGGTGAGCACCGGGTTGCGTAGCGTAGTGATCACGGTCGCTTTGATCCACGTGTTAATTGTGATTATTGGTCGCGATGTGATCTTTGGTTATGCGGGTGTAGATACTGTTCTTCGTCAGTTCCCACTGCTTCAATCAGGGTTTTTGGCAGTTGGCGGGTTAGCGCTACTGTTGCCTTCGGTCTCTGCTTGGTTGGGTCCTTCGGCGATGCGTAAAGCCTTGACTGCTGGTCGATAATATTCTTTTCTTGACTCATTCCAAAAAAGGGGCATACTGGAGTTGTGAGCGCCAGAACTTACAACTATGACCCCAGTGCAATCTTGCGTGCAGTGGGTTTGCGGGTGACGGAGCCACGAGTTGCAGTACTGAACTGGCTGCACTTGCATCCACACTCAACCGCAGATTTTCTTGCGATGAAGGTTCGATCTGAACGCGGTTCGGTATCTACACAGGCTGTTTATGATGTATTGAGGGTCTGTGAAAAATTGGGGTTGATCCGCAAGATTGAACCAGCTGGATCTTCAGCGCTGTATGAAACTCGCACCGGCGATAATCACCATCATTTAGTCTGTCGCACTTGCTCTCAAGTTTTTGACACCGATTGTGTTGTTGGGCATGCCCCCTGTCTTAGTCCCTCGGAACTTTCGGGTTTTGTGATTGATGAGGCTGAAGTCGTTTTTTGGGGGCAGTGCGCTAGATGTCATGGTAATCAAGAACCACAACATTAAGGAGCTTGTTATGTCCGCTACCGAAGGCCCGACTACCAATAACTTTGGGATACCCGTTCCCAGTGACAATGAGTCGCTTACGGCTGGAGCGCAGGGCCCGATTTTATTGCATGATCATTATCTTATCGAAAAATTAGCGCAATTCAATCGTGAACGAGTGCCTGAGCGAATCGTGCATGCTAAGGGCGCTGGTGCCTTTGGCGAACTTGAAATTACTGAGGATATTTCAGCTTATACAAAAGCTGCCGCCTTGCAGAAGGGTGTTAAAACTGAAGCATTAGCTCGATTTTCAACTGTAGCTGGGGAACAGGGCAGTCCTGATACCTGGCGTGATCCGCGTGGTTTCGCCTTAAAGTTTTATACCACTGAAGGTAATTGGGATTTAGTTGGAAATAACACTCCGGTATTTTTTATTAAAGACCCGATCAAGTTTCCGGATTTTATTCGTAGTCAAAAGCGGATGCCAGATTCCGGTCTTAGGGATCACAATATGCAATGGGATTTTTGGACGCTTCGACCGGAAACTGCACATCAGGTTACTTGGTTAATGGGCGATCGGGGTATCCCAAAGTCATATCGCCATATGGATGGATTTGGTTCACATACTTATCAATTCATCAATGATAAAGGCCACCGTTTTTGGGTAAAATTTCATTTTAAGACAAACCAAGGTATTGACTTTCTTACTCAGGCACAGGCAGATGAACTTGCTGGTACTTCCCCCGATCAGCATCGTCAGGATCTTTTTAATTCCATTGCCGAAGGAGAGTTCCCAAGTTGGGATTTTTACATTCAGGTAATGCCCTATGATGAAGCCGAAGATTATCGGTTTAACCCCTTTGATCTGACTAAAGTGTGGTCGCAAAAGGATTACCCGCGAATTAAGGTTGGGAAGTTGACCTTAAATCGGAATCCAGAAAATTACTTTGCGCAGATTGAGCAATCGTCTTTCGAACCATCTAATCTTGTTCCAGGTATAGCAGCAAGCCCTGATAAAATGCTCCTGGGTCGAATATTTGCCTATGCTGATGCGCATCGGTATCGAATTGGTACAAATTACGCACAGCTTCCGGTGAATGCACCTAAGGCGCAGGTTAATTCGTATTCAAAAGAGGGTGCGATGAACTACACATTCAATGCACCTGATCAGCCGGTATATGCTCCTAACTCCTTTGGTGGACCGCACGCCGATGAGGTTAAATATAGTAATGATGGGTCTTGGGATTTTGAACCTAGATTTGTTCGTACCGGGTATATCGAGCATGCCCAGGACAGCGATTTTGGGCAGGCAGGAACTTTAGTCCGGGAGGTTATGGATGCTGCCGCACGGGAACGACTTGCTAACAACGTGATTGGGCATGTGCTTAATGGAGTTTCTGAACCAATTTTGTTGCGGGTATTTGAGTACTGGAAGAACGTTGATGCTGAGCTAGGAGAAAAAATTGAAGAAGGGGTGCGTGCCGGTCAAGTTCAGGAATAAATAGTTGCCGGTACCGTGTTCGGATAATGAAGCCTATTCATCCTAAGGAGAAATTGTGAGTATCACAGCTATATACACCGCAGAGTCAACAGCCACTGGTGGAGGCCGAGATGGACATGTTAGTTCTTCTGATGGTCGTATTGACCTTGACACTCGGCCACCTAGGGAAATGGGTGGAAGCGGTGAGGGGACTAATCCGGAGCAGCTGTTTTCGGCCGGCTATGCCGCTTGTTTTCTTGGCGCACTACGGCTAGTGGCTGGCAAGGCAAAAGTAACGCTTGATTCAGGTACTCGAGTTACTGTGCAGATTGGTATCGGAAGTACGCCTGAGGGCGGGTTTGGGCTTATCGGAGCTATTGCGGTAAGCCTGCCGGGGCTCTCTCAGGAAGTTGCAGACGATTTGGTAGAACAAGCGCATGAAGTGTGCCCGTACTCTAATGCAACACGAGGAAATGTTGACATTGTTTTGTCGGCAACTGTCTAGAGTAATTACTGTGCAGCGCGGTTAGATATAAAAATAGAGAGCTCCTGACTTTTAGTAAGTCAGGAGCTCTCTATTTATGTAACGGTA
>JBOFCS010000217.1:0-11753 GCA_051646185.1 Mycobacteriaceae bacterium
AAAGAGAATGTCATCTGATTATGGTGGTAACTGCGATGGATGGGATCTCTGCCACAATAGCTGAGAGTATCGTGCATCCATCCCATATTCCATTTCATCGAAAATCCAAGCCCACCAACATGTGTTGATTTTGTAACTCCAGGCCACGAGGTTGATTCCTCGGCAATAGTGACAACCCCAGGATGGTTCTTGTGTACGGTAGCGTTCATCTCTTGGAGGAATTGCACAGCTTCTAAATTTTCGTTGCCACCGTGAATATTGGGCGTCCACTCACCCGCTGGTCGAGAGTAATCGAGATATAGCATCGATGCGACGGCGTCAACGCGAAGTCCGTCAATATGGAATTGATCTATCCAAAAGAGAGCGTTAGCTACCAAAAAATTACGAACCTCAGGTCTGCCAAAATCAAAAACATAGGTGCCCCAATCGGGCTGTTCTCCACGCTGAGGGTTGGCATGTTCGTAGAGCGCCGAGCCATCAAAGCGTGCAAGTGCCCAAAAGTCTTTTGGGAAGTGCGCGGGAACCCAATCGACAATAACGCCAATGCCAGCTCGATGTAACGAGTCAATGAGCATTTTGAGTTCATCTGGGGTGCCAAATCGGGCTGTTGGGGCAAAGTAGGAAGTAACTTGGTAACCCCAGGAGCCACCGTAAGGATGCTCAGCAAAAGGTAATAACTCGACATGTGTAAAACCTTGATCTACAACATACTTTGTTAATTCTTCGGAGAGTTCTCGATAAGTTAAGCCGGGCTTCCAGGAGCCAAGGTGAACTTCAAAAGTGCTCATGGGTTCGACTAAGGGGTTGCGAGTGGCTCTGTCTGCTATCCAGTTCTGATCTTTCCAATCGTAGCTACTTTGGTATACTTTGGAGGCTGTCGCAGGAGGGATTTCCGTTGCAAAAGCCATTGGGTCGGCTTTATTTATTACCGATCCGTCTAGATTGTGTATCTGGTACTTGTACAATTCTCCTACTGAAATATCAGGAATAAATAATTCCCAAACTCCACTGGAGCCTAAACAACGCATCGGATTTACCGATCCATTCCAGCCATTAAAATCCCCGATAACAGCAATTCCCTGAGCTGCTGGGGCCCAAACGGCAAAGGATACCCCATGTACCAGCCCATCTGGGGTGCGATAGTTTTGCCGGTGGGCACCTAGAACTTCCCATAAGCGTTCATGCCTGCCCTCGTGGATGAGATGCAAATCTATTTCGCCGAGGGTGGGAAGGAAACGGTATCCCTCAGCGACGAGATAGGAGTCAGTTTCGGTAGATCCTTGGCGCGGATAGGTGACGAGTAATCGGTAGTCGACCAATGTGGTAACTGGTAGCGAAGTGGCAAATAATCCAGTCGCTAGTTCGGTGAGCGAAAATTCTTGACCGCCAACAACAGCGCTGACTGCGAGCGCGTGGGGTCGTAACGTTCTGATGATCGTTTCCCCACGAGATTCATGGGCACCTAGGAGTGAATGCGGATTGCGGTGAGTACCGGATACAAGCTGATCAATCTCGGCTTGCGTTGGGTGTAGGGCGCTAGAGAGGTTGGTCATATTCAGGTCCTCCTGTGTAGTTGCTCGCGAAGCTCAATAGGCACTGGAGGTAAAGCGATTATATGTGCAATGGATTTCCGTGGTTCACGTTGAATAAAGTTGCATTGACCCCAATGATAGCTTTTATCGCTTAGTTCGTCTTGTACCCAGAAATGTTCTTGCCAATCTCGGCCTATTGCTGGAAGGCTGATCCATAAATGACCTTGTTTGCAAGCGAACGGATGAAGGCTAACAATAATAAGTATGGCATCGTCACTGATGGGGTCAGTTTTTGAATAGGCGATGAGGGCGTCATTATCAGTAGCATGGAAATGCATACATTGAAACTGTTGCAATGCCGGATGTTGTATTCTTATCGAGTTTATTTGTACAGCAAAAGGTTCCAGTTTGGGCCGAGAAATATCTGACATGGCAGCAATTTTATTGCCAAATTCGGTGAGTTCCCATTTGTTGGTTCGCCAAGTTAAGTAGGTATACGATTGAGTAAAAACAAGTTTGGCTAGAGCGTAGAGTCCTGCTGGGCTGGTGAAGGCTTCGGCAAGAAGGACCATTTCCGGAGTGGTTAACTTGATCGTAGTAATGAGCCGGTGCCAAAAATGAGGCAGCTTGGTGTGGGGATTATCAACCCGAAACATTTTAACTTCATGGGCTATCCAGCGCCTAGCCACCCGCAGTATTTCTGAGTAGAGCGATTGTGGCGCATTGTCAAAATTGAGTGGATAGATGTCTTGGTACTTTTTAGGTGGATTTTCTGCAAAGCGAATACTTCCATCTGGAAGAATGTTAAACCATTCGGGGTGCTCGGTAGGCCAAGAATGGTCAGGGGCGCATGGCAAAGCAAGATTCAAGGCAACTTCCATATTGTATTCTTTTGTTGCGTATATAAAATCATCAAAATCTTGAATTGTTCCTAAGTGTGGATGAATGCAGTCATGGCCTCCTTCTGCTGATCCAATCGCCCAAGGAGAGCCAACATCATCGGTGTTTGGGTGGAGGGAATTGTTGCCTCCCTTGTGATGTACTGATCCAATGGGATGTGTTGGCGGCAAATCGCTAATATCAAATCCCGTTGAGGAGATCCTGGGGAGTTCCGCTATTGTACTTTTGAAGGTTCCGTGCACAGCTTTACCGGTGGAATCGTATCCACCAGTGGAGTGAGGGGAAAGTTCGTAGCAGGATCTGTATAGAGCTTTGCTACGGTCTACCCGTACCGTGTGAGGTTTTCCGGGAGTCAGAAATTCCCTTAGCGGGTATCGGTGTAAAAGGCCGGTTATTTTCTTGGATACGGCTAACTTGATTCTGGTATGAAGATTTTTGGATGTGCACAGCGCCGAAATAGCAATGAGCAGATGATCCTGCTCGTCGCGGGGCCCTCTTGGAAGGGCTTTTTCGAGTAGATAAGTACCGATTTCTAGATCAGTAAGAAGTTCTATAGAGTTTAGTCCCGCATTAACTTTCGATATTATTTCTTGTAGCCTGGTGCTTATCGGATCACTCCAAGCATTAATACGGAAGGTCCATGATCCTTCTTCAGTAGGGGTAAAGGCTGCATGAAATCCATCGAGGGTATGCCCGGGGATCATAGCGGTATGGGTGGGACCGTTGGCGACTAAAGTGGTAGATACCTTGATACGGCCTTTATTCCAGATGCTGGCGGACATGGGTAAGTACTCACCGACAACTGCTTTTGCCGGATTTTTATCCTCATCAATGGTTGGCTGAACATCATCAATGCACACCCGAGCTGTCACCGTGCTGCTCCATTCTGCCAAATGCTTTACTACGGTTAACGGTAGTGGAAACAGGCGTTGGGTGCGACCACCACTTTGGCGTTGCTATAAACGGCTTAGTGCCTTACGGACAATTTTTGGGTCCGTTGTTTCCCAGAAAGGAGGTAAGGAAGCGCGAAGAAATCCGCCGTAGCGAGCGGTAACTAGTCGTGAATCAAGTACAGCTACAACGCCTTTGTCATCCACGCTGCGAAGCAACCGGCCAACTCCCTGTGCTAGTAGTAGCGCGGCATGACCGGCCGCAATGGTCATAAAACCATTGCCCCCACGGGATTCGACTGCGCGTTGCCGTGCGGCAAGTAAGGGATCATCAGGACGGGGGAAGGGGATGCGATCAATAATGACCAAGGACAGTGAAGGACCAGGTACATCAACTCCTTGCCACAGAGACAAGGTGCCAAATAAAGAAGTTGCAGGGTCGTCAGCAAATCTTTGCACCAGGTGTGCGGTGGAATCATCGCCTTGGCATAAAACTGGTGTGTTGAGGCGTTCTCGCATGGCCTCTGCGGCAGCCTTGGCTCCTCGCATGGATGAGTACAGCCCCAGAGTTCGGCCTTGTGCGGCAGTAATGAGGTCAGTTATTTCGGCTAGATGGACTTCGCTGAGGCCGTCACGTCCAGGTGCAGGTAGATGTTTGGCGATGTAAAGAATACCTGCTTGCTCATGATTAAATGGGGATCCAACATCGAGAGCATTCCAACGAATTGATGCGCTATCACTTTGTGGCTCAATAGCAGTGGCCATTGTGGTATCGGAGCGACTGAGACTACCTCCGGGGGGCAGTCCCCAGGACACGGCGAGTGCATCAAAAGAGCCGCCTACGGTAAGTGTTGCCGAGGTTAAGATGACGGTAGATTCTGCAAAGAGTCGAGCTCTGAGTAACCCACCAACCGATAGTGGCGCGACCCGTAAAATTTCTCGGGCGGAGTTGCGGGTTTCCTCCCTGGAAAACCAAACGACATCTCGCCGTTTTGCGGTATCGGATTCGGCGAATGAGGACAAGATTCGCACTGCGGTATCGTGAATATCTTCAACGGCGGTAAGTGCGGTGCTGCGTGCAGCAGCAGCTTCAGGGTCCAGACCTGGGCGAGGCGGCCCTATTGCGGTGCGCGCTGCCCAGGCTGCATCGCGCAGGCTAGCAAAAACTTGATGAAACCCTTCCGGCATGGACTCCCAGCGGCCAGGCTGAAGTGATTCAAGTGCTAAACCGAGAGCTTCTCCTGCGCCTTCTAATCGGTCGACATCCTCATCTTCAATCAATTTGATGCAGCGACGGGCTGCGATGCTAATATTTGTTGGCGAAAGTTCTTCAGTAGCAACAGAAGTTACCCGATCGACAAGTTCATGGGCCTCGTCGATGACCACAGCATTATGTTCAGGTAACACAGTGATGTCTGATATGGCGTGAATTGCTAAAAGTGCGTGATTAGTAACGACTACATCCACTCGTGCAGCGGAGGCTTTAGCTCGCTCAGCAAAGCAATCAGCGCCAACTGGGCAACGAGTAAGTCCGAGGCATTCTCGTGCTGACACACTAACTTGTCGCCATGCTTGTTCACTGACACCGGGATTCAACTCATCCCGATCACCATTTTCAGTTTCTGAGGACCAATGGGTTAGCCGCTGGACTTCTCGGCCAAGTCGGGAAACGGTAAAAGCATCAAATAAAGCAGATTCAGGAGTTTCCTCGGCAGCGCCAGTATGAATTTTATTCATGCATAAGTAGTTATTACGGCCTTTGAGGATGGCAAATTCTGGTTTTCGCGGCAGCGAAGCTGCCAGGGCTTCAACAAGCCGAGGAAGATCGCGGTTGATCAACTGCTGTTGTAGCGCGATGGTTGCGGTGGAAACGACCACAGTACGTCCGCTGAGCACTGCCTGACGAATTGCTGGGACCAGGTACGCAAGTGATTTTCCGGTACCGGTTCCGGCCTGGACTGCCAGATGCTCTCCGGTATCCATTGACTGCGAAACAGCAGCAGCCATAGCAACTTGTCCGCTACGCTCTTTTCCACCCAGCGACTGAACTGCAGAGCTCAGCAGTTCAGTAACTGAAGGAATTGCTGGGGTTAGGGACACTGGGAAAGATTACTTGGTGATCAGCGCATTGCTTGCTAAGCGCAGACTTTTGTGTGTGTGTCGGTATTCTTAGGCTATGGCTCTACTCACGGCGACTGCACCCATATTTACTGCACCCTTGCATACCGAGCCTTCGCGTACTGATCCGGTGATTTTTGCGCAGGGTCAATCGGAACCGGACCGGCCCTGGGTCACCATTGTATGGGACGATCCAGTGAATCTTATGCACTATGTCACTTACGTTTTTCAAAAACTCTTTGGTTATAGCGAACAGAAGGCGACAGAACTTATGCTCCAAGTCCACAATGAAGGCAAAGCTGTGGTCTCAGCTGGAGAGCGGGAAAAAATGGAAGCTGATGTGAGCAAATTGCATGCCGCGGGTTTGTGGGCAACAATGCAGCACGACAGCTGAGGGATCGTAGTTGTGCGTAATTGGAAGAAAACTTCTCAGGGTAGTCAAACACAATTGCATTCTGCAATGGAACCGCACGAGGCAACGTTAATGCGTTCACTGGTGCAATCCCTGATTGACTTATTACACGATCGGGCTGCGCAGGCTCCGCAAGATGAGTTAGCCACTTTTACGGGATTGCACACCGGGAACCCCCAGCCACCTACTGATGTGACTTTAGGTCGGTTGCTCCCAGATTTTTATCGGCCTGAGCACGATGGGCAGCACAACTCGCTGGAAAAAGCAGCCGATCTTAACGGAGCATTAAGAAGCATATACGAGCCAGCGATTATTGATGCAAAAAATACTGCCGCATTGACGTTATTGAATACTTTGCCTGAAAATGGCGGAAAGATTATTTTGGGGACTGCGGAAGCAGAAGCGTGGTTGGCTGCAATCAATGATATTCGACTTGCGCTAGGGGCAATGCTTGGTATTAATGAAAACACTCCAGATTCACTGGGGGCACAGCATGCTATGGCTGCGCATATGGATGTGTATCAGTGGTTAACAGTTATGCAGGATTCTCTAGTCACGACAATGATGGGGACAACAACCTGATGCTACCGATAGTGCAGCCCGGCCCGTTAAATGCCATTACCGATGTTCCTGGAATCCTTGTGGGTAACCATCACCGGCTTGATTCGTCGGTGGAGCTAGGTTCGGGGTGGGCTGCTGGCTCAACGGTTGTTCGTGCTCCCCTCGGTACAACTGCTGGTGTTGATGTTCGAGGAGGGGGTCCGGGGACAAGGGAAACTGATCTACTTGATCCAAGTCATACTGTTCAACATGTTAATGCTGTATTGCTCAGTGGTGGAAGTGCTTACGGGTTAGCTGCTGCCGATGGGGTGATGCGATGGCATGAGGAGCGGCGGATTGGTATTGCGTTAGATGTGCAAGGACATGTTGTGCCAATTGTTCCTGGCGCAGTGATTTTTGATCTCCCATTAGGGGCTTGGGGGAATAGGCCCGATGCGGAATTTGGCTATCAGGCAGCTGCTAACGCCGACACCGTGTTTGCATGTGGATCAGTAGGGGCGGGGGTGGCGGCTCGAGCGGGTTCCCTCAAAGGGGGGCTTGGCACCGCGAGTGTTTGCCTGGACTCAGGGATTATGGTTGGGGCCCTGATGGTCGCCAACCCGGTTGGTTCAGCAGTGGATACAAGCACGGGGTTGCCCTGGGGCGCAACTGCTTTTGGTCGGACTAGGGTTTCTCTGCAAACCCCGACCGGTGAAGATGTTGCTCACTTTTCCACTCTGGAAGCGAAGGGAACAGTGCTTAATACCACTATTGGGGTAGTGGCTACGAATGCAAAATTAAGCAAAGCATCTTGTAAACGTGTTGCCGTAGCGGCCCATGATGGACTAGCTCGGGCAATTCGGCCAGCGCATTCGCCTTTGGACGGAGATACAATTTTTGCACTAGCAACCGGTCAGCGACTTTTGCCCAATCCGCTAGGGACTCCCGGAGCTTTTCCTGACGAATTGGCTCTTCTTGATCAGGTGTGCGCTGCTGCCGCGCTATGCGTTGAACAGGCAATTGTGCACGCATTGCTCATGGCCACTTCGGTGGCTGGAATTCCTACATATCGGGAGATATTTCCTTCAGCGTTAAGGGATTAGATCCTTCAAAGGTTACAGATTAGTGCAGAAGGTGGTAGTGATCGTGGAAAGTCGGCTTAGCTCTCGGGAGCACAAGCACATCCCTCGATGGAAACAGGCGGCAATGGTAGTGGGTTCGTTTACCGTAATGCTTTACGTAATTGAATTAGCTGACGTTATTTTGGGGCATCGACTTGATCATGCTGGAATCGAGCCGCAGACAGTAGATGGTTTCTGGGGTATCCTCTTTGCGCCAATACTTCATGCCGGGTGGGGGCATGTGTTAGCAAATACTTTGCCGACTTTGGTTTTAGGATTTCTCTGTGCATTGGCTGGACTTCGACAGTTTATTATCGTGACTGCCATTATTTGGATTGTTAGTGGAATGGGCACGTGGTTTTTAGGTGACATTGGAACTGGTTTACCGGCCAACATGCATACCACACATCTGGGGGCATCAAGTCTTATTTTTGGGTGGCTTACCTTCTTGCTAACACGAGGTCTTTTCACACGTAACCTATGGCAAATTCTTCTTGGGGTAGCGGTATTTTGTGGGTACGGGGGGCTTTTATGGGGAATTTTTCCTGGGAGATTTGGAATCTCCTGGCAAGGACATCTGTGTGGTGCTGTTGCGGGGGTGCTCGCAGCGTGGTTCGTTGCTTCGCGGGGACGGGGCGCGCGCAAAGGTCGTTCATGGCCACCCACTACAGTTTCAGGTTTGTGAGTACTTCTCCCGATGCTGCGCTTGCTCCGGTCGGCATCTTTGACTCGGGTGTAGGTGGTCTTACAGTTGCTCGCGCAATTATTGACCAGCTACCGGACGAAAACATTATCTATGTTGGGGATACCGCGCACGGTCCTTATGGGCCCTTAACTATTCCTGAGATTCGGGCACATGCTTTGGCGATAGCTGACGATCTTGTTGATCGTGGGGTTAAAGCTTTAGTAATTGCCTGTAACACTGCTTCGGCAGCCTGTTTGCGAGATGCAAGAGAACGGTATCCGGTACCGGTTATTGAAGTTGTTTTGCCTGCAGTTCGGAGGGCGGTTTCAACTACTAAAACCGGCAGAATTGGTGTGATCGGTACCGCTGCCACCGTTGCTTCGCGGGCTTATGAGGACGCCTTTGCCGCTGCTCCTGATGCCACAATTTTGTCGGTTGCCGGCCCGGGTTTTGTTGATTTTGTTGAGCGCGGGATTACCAGCGGTCGACAGATTCTGGGACTGGCTCAAGGCTATTTAGCGCCATTGCAGCAGGCTAATATTGATACTTTAGTGTTGGGTTGTACGCATTATCCGTTACTTTCCGGGCTTATCCAGCTGGCCATGGGTGACCAGGTGATTTTAGTGTCGAGCGCCGAAGAAACTGCAAAGGATGTGCTGCGGGTTCTCAGTGAGCAAGATCTACTTCGTGGACATGAGGAAGGCCCTGCTAGGCGAATTTTTGAGGCCACCGGAGACCCGGATGCATTTGCAAAACTTGCAGCTCGATTTTTAGGCCCAGCATTAACTTCAGTGAAACCGGCAGCAACTCGCGACTCCGGTATGCGATGATTTTCCGACTAGTTATCTATTGGACGCGGCACGCCGGAATTAGGCAAAGTCGATTGTGAGAAGGGAGTGCATGGCAGCATGGCGGCTATGCGCATGACGGTTCTGGGTTGTTCCGGCAGCGTCACTGGTCCACAGTCGGCGGCCTCTGGGTATTTGATTACGGCAGAGGATGCACCGCCTTTTGTGATTGATTTTGGTGGCGGGGTACTGGGGGCATTACAGCGACATCACGATCCTGGTCAGGTTGCGGTGTTACTTTCCCATTTACATGCGGACCATTGTTTGGATCTACCTGGTCTTTTTGTCTGGCGCCGGTACCACCCAACCCCCCCGAAGGGGCGTACCCAGATGTTTGGCCCCACAGATTCGGCCTTACGGATTGGTTTAGCTTCGGCTGAAGTGGGAGGTCAAATTGATGATTTTTCGGATGTAATGGACTTACAGTTATTGCACAGTGGGGTGCCAGTGACTCTTGGTGGGATCACAGTTGTTCCGCATGAGGTAAATCATCCACCCGAGTCTTTCGGTTTCCGGGTGACCAGCTCCGATGGTCGCGTTTTTGCTTATAGCGGGGATACTGGGGTGTGCGAGAATTTAGTTGAGCTAGCACGTGATGCTGATGTCTTTTTATGTGAAGCTTCTTGGACGCATGCTCCGGGTGTTCGCCCGTTGGGTATTCATCTTTCCGGTACCGAAGCTGGGGAGGTTGCCCAACAAGCTGGTGTGGGGGAGTTGTTGCTGACTCATATTCCACCCTGGACTTCCCGAGAAGATGTTCTTGCCGAGGCACGATTAGCATTCTCCGGTCCGGTCCATGCGGTATCTGCTGATGAAGTTTTTGATATTGGTGTACGTTCTGCCGTGAAAATTAGCGGCTAAGGAGAGTTGGCGAACCGGCTTATTTGTACTGAGGGTCTGCAGGCTAGGCTCGGGGTGTGTCGAGACGAGCAGACGGTAGAGCCGACGATGAACTCCGCCCAGTAAAGATCACCCGAGGTTTCACTTCCCATCCAGCGGGCTCAGTGTTGGTGGAGTTTGGTAACACGAGGGTGATGTGCACTGCAAGCGTGGAAGAGGGTGTGCCTCGCTGGCGGAAGGGTTCTGGTCTTGGCTGGTTGACCGCCGAGTACGCCATGCTGCCCGCGGCAACGCATACCCGCAATGGTCGAGAATCGGTGAAGGGCAAAGTTGGCGGGCGGACTCAGGAGATTAGCCGGTTAGTAGGTCGATCTTTGCGTGCGTGTATCGATTTGGCAGCACTTGGCGAGAACACCATTGCTATTGACTGTGATGTTTTACAAGCCGATGGTGGCACTCGTACCGCAGCGATCACAGGAGCCTATGTTGCGCTCTGCGACGCGGTGACTTACCTTGCTGCAGCTGGTCGTTTGGCTGACCCTAAGCCTATTTCCTGTGCTATAGCTGCGGTGAGTGTTGGGGTGGTTGACGGTCGGGTGCGTTTGGATTTGCCCTATGAAGAAGACTCGCGTGCTGAGGTTGATATGAATGTTGTTGCTACCGAAACCGGTACGCTTGTTGAAGTGCAAGGCACGGGTGAAGGTGCAACTTTCCCGCGGTCCACTTTGGATAAACTTCTTGATTCAGCTTTTATCGGAGCTGAGCAGTTATTTGCCATTCAAAAGCAGGCTTTGGAACTTCCTTACCCTGGCATATTGCCGGAACCGGTAGCTGGTTCTGAGAAAAAGAAGGCTTTCGGCAGTTAAAATGGCAATCACAGTTTTAGTCGCTAGTCGTAATGCAAAGAAGCTCAAAGAACTTCGTAGAGTTGTTGCTGCCGCTGGAATTGTTGGTATGGAAATAGTGGGCCTTGATGACGTGGCTTCTTATCTGGAAACACCGGAAACTGGAGCAACTTTCGAGGAAAATGCATTGATCAAAGCTCGAGATGGGGTTAAAGCGACAGGGCTTCCTTGCTTGGCTGATGATTCTGGACTTACTGTTGATGCGCTTAATGGCATGCCTGGGGTGTTATCGGCACGATGGTCCGGTGCCCATGGAAATGACGAAGCAAATACCGCATTGCTACTCGGGCAATTGCAGGATGTGCCACGTGAACGGCGAGGTGCAGCTTTTATTTCGGTCTGTGCTTTAGTGGCTCCTGATGGTAGCGAGACGGTTGCTTCAGGTAAATGGCAAGGAGTAATTGCTGATAAGCCTAGTGGTAGCAATGGATTTGGATACGATCCGATTTTTATTCCACAAGGCAGTCAGCGGAGCTGCGCTGAGTTATCTGCCGAAGAAAAAGATGAGGTAAGCCATCGGGCTAGAGCTTTGGCCCAGCTTGTTCCGGCCTTGCAGGCTTTAGTTCATTAAACGTTAAAGTCTCGGCGAACCTGTATGGTCCGCTTGTGTTCTACAAAAAATGATAAAAACGGTACAGTCCCAGCGAGGAGAGTGCCGATGGTCCGGCCAACAGGCCAACGAACTTTCACCGCTAAATCAAGAGTGAATCCTAAATAAGCCATGTAGACATAGCCATGCACAATGGCAATCCAACTGGGGACGTTCTCAACACTAAAAATGTACTGAGCAACCATTTCTGCTGTGAGTACTAAAAGCCAGATGCCGGTGGCGTAAGCGAGTACACGATACCGCAGTAGTGCATTTTTAACTTTGACGTTTACAACCTCATTGGTCATGGTTGTTCCTATTCTGTGACTGCCGGGCAAGTTCGGCTAGATACCTGTTGTATTCACGACGTTCA
>JBOFCS010000223.1:0-3177 GCA_051646185.1 Mycobacteriaceae bacterium
GAATTTCTTGGGTTGGTTGAGTGTTATAAATACATTAGATGTGGGTGGTATGGCTGATGTATCAATTAAATCTGAGGTGGGGAAGATGTCTGGGGCGCTGGGGCTTTTAGCTATATCAATAGCATTGACTATAGCAATAGCACCTGAAGTCACTTCCAATGACTTTATTTTACGAAGGTACAGCAATGATGTCAGTATAAGAAAACTTGATGAGAAAAGAAAAAAATTTATTGAAAAAGGGTTTCTTTTTACACTGAATCTTCCTAAAAAGCATTGGGTTAAACTTCTTTGGTTCTCTATAATTCGTTCAGTCATCGTCTTGTCGGGAGTGCTGTTTCTAGCGTATTGTATTTCCCCTATCAAGTTTTCTAACTTTCCTTGGCTGATTCTATTCGTATTTTTTTATGTGACTGGCTTCCAAATATTTACAGCTATGTATCAGATGGTCGGTAAAATTTTGCTTATAATAATTATTTTTCTCGCTCTTTCACCTTCCCTGCAGATTATTTTACAATTTTGTGAGCATAAGTATGCTAAAGCTTTTGCTCTATTAGTATTAATTTTTGGCCCGCCACTTTTTCAGTTATCCTCTTGGAAATTATCGAAACGAGAGCCAACTTCAAATTCTCTTGTTAAGCGTATACAGGGTCTCTTAATTAGGCGGTCTCAGTGGTTTATTAGACCTCAGCTTGAAGCAATTAGTTTGTGGCTGGACGGTAAAGCTGCCGGTTTGGAAAATCAACGTAAACTTATTGAAGAAGATGAAAAGCGGCACACCGTACGCATTGACCCAGCTGCTCATTAAAAGTTCTCATATCACTTCACGTACTGTTTACTGCAAGTCGGTATAGGTGCTGGAGATTTTTTACCGAGGTATAAAGCGACAATTCCTAAACCAGCAAGGACAATTGTTAGTTTTTCAGGTGGTAAAGCTAAGTTTTCTACAAGCGCATTGAGTGGATTTTCTGCACCATAAGCACGTTGAAGAATCCAACTTACCGAAATAGTAGCGATGACACCTAAAAGAATGTTAGTCATAACTTTAGATCGGGTTATCGCCAGCACCGGAATCACCAAGAGGCATAAAGCGAGAATCTGAGCGGCCTCAAGCCCTAAGTTAAATCCAACAAGGACTGAAAGGAGATTCATGCCGTGAAGGGAAAGTTCGGTGAGGGTACCAGCAAATCCAAACCCATGAATCAGACCAAAAACCGCAGTGAGAACCAGTTCACCCCGTGGATGCAATCGCGGGTTGCTGACAAAGACTGCCGACGCCACTATTGTACCCGCGATTGCTGTTTCCACCCACCGTGAAGGCAGAGTAACCCATCCAATAGTGGCTAAAGCCAAGCTTAGTGAGTGACCAAGCGTAAAGGCAACAGTCAATCCGATCAGTCGGCGCAGAGCATATTTTACGGTTGGACTATTTTTCACTGCACCCAAAGCGAGTAGGAATAAAAACAGCATATGATCTGCTCCGGCGCGAAAATGTGAGTAACCGATATGGAGCATGGAAATAAAATTTGTCCGAGAAAGCTCTGCGTTAGCAGAATCTTCTACTCCCAATACCACTGTTAGGGTTGGTTGTTGGTGTGTGATTAATCCAAGTAATTGGGCTTCAGCTGTAGCGTTAGAGGCATTAGCAACATAAACTTTATGGGAATAAACAATATTGGTGATTACTTCGTACTGAAAGTTGAAACTACTGGATGATTCCTCATCAGGAGCAAGGGCGCTGATCTGAACAAGAAGATTGCTTACAGTGTCAACCTTCTCCAGGGTAACGGAGTTAAGGGAGAACTCCCAGAAAGTTCCATCCAGGGAAGATATGTGGATGTTGTCGGTAAAAACTTGTGTCAGATAGCCTTTTTGGGCATCAAGATTGTTGTCGCTGATGGGTTCGAGATGGAGAGCAGTCGTGAGCCGATCAAGGGGTACATGAATATCGGCGGTTATCCCAGTGTTTGTTTGACTGAGGTTAATCAGGGTTGCGCTGGGTTCATGAGCTTCGGCGGTGGCTGGAAAGAACAACCCGGCTAAGAGGACAAGCAAGGTTGCCAATGTATAGAAGAGCCACCGCCGAAACATGATTATTGAGTACCTGTGCCGTAGTCGATTTGTTTATCGCGATATACCGTGTGGTAGTGAACTTCAGGAGTGCCAATACCCGGTGCATTGAGGTACTCCAGCCAGAATCGTGGTCCATCGATGCGTAAGTACGCATTTGCGGCATTACGATCTGTTCCGCCAGCCCAGGCGATAACCGTATCTTTCAGTTGCGATTCATAGGTTTTCATCAGGCCATCTGCAAGTGCTGGGTCAGCATCTTCCACCCATAACCGCATGATGGAGAGGACCGTGTTTTGTTGTTCGGCAGTAAGATTGCTGTAGGGAATACCTTCAGTGCTAGGATAATCAGTGTCTGCCCCCGGTCCCATTACCAGATCGTCATAGGAGCCCGATAGCTTGGCTTGGGTGAGTTGGTCAGCACTCAAAGATCCTAGTAGTCCAAACACTGTGTCAGCTTCTTTAACCATAGGTGCATACTGAATACCATTGACGGTAAAGCTTGTTGGTTCAACTCCGGTGAATAATGGTGAGACGCTGACGACCCCGCCACCGATGCTAATATGAACCGCTAAATGATGCCCACCAAACTGGATGGTCCATGGGGAAGTGCTCGACGGTTCACCATAAAAAGCAAGATAGTAGTTATCGGAGGAAAAGTCCAAAGCAGGTCCGCCCCCAGCTTTACCGCTGGAAAGAGTCGCTAAATAGTCATCGGCGGCAAGGATATCGGTGACTTGTTTTTCGCCTTGATCGGAAAGTACGCTGTTGAGTACCGCCATTGCCGCACTGCGTTGCGTGGCATTAAGATCACCCAACTTGATCCCTTGCCGATTATTGAAGATTCCGGTGGGGAAATTTGACCAACTATTTTCTTTAGCGGAAAGATTAGTGTAATCAAAGACCGCTGATTTTTGTGCAGAGCTATCTAAGGTGGCAAGAAAAGCTGTGGCATTTTTTACCGCTTCGGCAACGAGAGTGGCAGATTCCGCACCAGTAGCGGAATTATCTTGAGCTACAGAGCTACTGGTTGCGGGATCTGCTGTGGTGTTCTCACTTGAGCAGGCGGAAAACAATAACAGTGACAGTGCTATGACGGGAGCAGCAGCT
>JBOFCS010000018.1:0-5983 GCA_051646185.1 Mycobacteriaceae bacterium
CGTGTTCGTAACGATGCAATGCTGGAATTGAAGGTAGCCTTACCCACCCCGTCGTAAACGGCAGCTACTCCCTGTCCATTTGTTAGACCGCGAACTTCTGCGGCTAAATCGGCACTGTAGCGAAGTACCTGCTCTGCGCCTGCCTGCTTAGCTAATTTTTCTTTCTCAGCTGTGGAAACTGTGGAAATAACTCGAACACCTTTAGCGGTAGCTAGCTGAGTAAGGATCAGTCCAACGCCACCGGCCCCCGCGTGTACCAAAATCGTATCGCCTTTTTTGGCAGGGAAAGTGGAATTAATGAGGTAGTGAGCTGTCATCCCTTGCAGTAGAATTGACGCGGCTACTTCTGCGGAAATCGGTTCTGGGATGGGAATAGCTTCTGTGTAAGGTACTTTCACATACTCGGCGTAACTCTCTGGTGCTGTACACCAAGCAATCCGATCTCCGATGTTAAAATCACCAGAAACCTCTGGTCCAATTGTGATGATCGTGCCAGATCCTTCTGAGCCAGGGATATAAGGTACTTCATGTTGGTAGTATCCAGACCGGATGTAAGTATCTATATAGTTTATGCCAACGGCATCGGTTTTTATTAACAGATCTTTACTTCCGGGCGTTGGAATGGGTAGTTCAGCTATATCCAGCACCTCTGGACCACCCAATTTTGTTACCTGTATTGCACGCATAGACGTTAGTCTGCCATCCCACGGTATTGTGTTTGTTATGACTGAATCATCAACCGAGGTCCGTACCTCGGATGGACATAGTGCATCACCAACAGTTCCAGGCCAGGTAATAAAAGCAATTACGTCTTTTATTGCCGATCATGGCGGATCGGCAAAGGCGGTTGTGCAACCCATTGGACGGGTAGGCGTTCGTATTACTTTAGTTGGTAGTGATGGTGTGCTAGGTGATCAAGTTGTACCCGATCTTGCTACAGCACATGCGGTGGTTAATTCATTAGCTGCCCTCGAACTTTCCGAGTGGGATCGTTCGGTAACTAGCATCGTCACGCCTATTGAAGGTCACTACACAAAAATGGCTGGCTGGGTAGCGCGCAGCTAAGGGGATATGAGCGCGATCAGACGCTCAACCCATTGGGGCTGAGATTTTATCGTATTTATCTGGGAGCTTCCGCGTCTCGAGTGCAGCCCACAGGGCAGCAGTAGCAGCAGTGCAAGCCGCGGCGCCAGCAACGTGGAGGGCAACTAGTGCTGCCGGGATGTCGGTAAGGTATTGGATGATTCCCACTGCGGCTTGGCTTAAGACAACTCCGATGAGTACTGCCAAGCGTTGTTTTACTTTTTTGCTCGCAGAAACCGCCGAAAGGCTAAAGCCTAACGCCACCAGTAGTGCTAGATACGCAACAAGAAGTTGGGCATGAACATGTACCAGGGTATTGATTTCAATACTCAATCGTGGAACTGGGTTATCGATGCTCTTATCGCCGGCGTGCGGCCCGGCTCCGGTAACGAATGTTCCAAGGACAAGTACCAAGAACAAAGCAATCACCGATAGGGCGGTTAGCATTCTTAGTGGCGCAGATACCTGAGTAGTTGACGTGCCCCTGTCGTCTTGTCCAATTTTTACAAACAGTAAGACCGCCAACCAGACCATAACCATAGAGACAAGCAGGTGGATGGCTACCGTCCACCACAGTAATCCGGTGAGCACTGTTATTCCGCCAAGGATTGCTTGCAGGATTGTTGAAGCAGGCATGAGCCAGGCGTAAATGAGAACTTCGGTTCGACGACGGGCTCTTGTTACCACTAAAACAATTAGTGCCGAAGTTAATAAAACAAGAAAAGTAATGAGACGATTTCCGAATTCAATAGCTGAATGAATTCGAGGTACTTCGTCAATAATTACCGGGGTGAAACTCCCAGGGAAACACTGAGGCCAGGTTGGGCAACCGAGCCCTGACGCTGTGACCCGGACAACTGAGCCAGTTATGGCTATGCCCGATTGGGTCAGTATTACTGCAAAAGCTATGTACCGCTGCAGTTTCAAATCTGGCAGTGGAAGTAAGTCAACTAATTGTAAAAACTTTCGGTACAGCACACTTGTGATCGTAGATGGCGCCAAACTACACTATGTAGTTGCCCCCGGCTGTCGGGTTGCTTACTTGACTATCACTTAGATAAATTTAAATTTTCGAACTGCCAGTACAGATCCTAAAATAATCCAGATAAACAGTACTGAGAGGGTCAAGGGATCGCTGGTCCCTTCGCTGGCTTTGGTGAGCGACACCGCTAGTGCGCCAGAAGGCGAAAATTGGGTGAGAGTATGGATAAAGCTGGGGATATTATCTTTAGCGAGGGCTAGTGCAGCAAGAACGGACATGGCAAACCACAGCATATTGGCAAGTGCCAAAACGATTTCAGCCTTTAAGGTTCCGCCAAGGAACAGTCCAAGTGAAGCGAAGGCTACGGTCCCGATGGCTATCACTGCTGCGCCAAATATTAGTCCGAGAAGTGTTGGCCGCCAGTGTAGTAGCACGCCGATAAGTCCTAGGATGATCGATTGGAGGATGACCACCACGGTGACTGCAGCGCTCTTGCCGATAATAACTCCCCACTTAGGTAAAGCTGTGGCGCCAAGTCTTTTGAGGGCGCCGTAGCGACGGTCAAAACCAACAGCAATGGCTTGTCCGGTGAAGGCAGTGGACATGATGGCAACAGTCATGACGGCGGGAAGCACGGTATTAACTTTTGGATCAGAAATCGATCCAAAAGGCATGAGACATAAAACAATGAGCATCGTTATCGGTATAAACATGGTTAGTAAAAGCTGTTCACCATTGCGTAAAAGCAAGATTAATTCAAGTTTAGTTTGGGCAAGGAGCATAGGTACCGACCCTGCGGCAGTGGGGTCGGGAGTGAAAGTTCCCTCTTCGAATCGTTGGTTATTGGTCATACTCGTACTTCCCGTCCAGTCAGATCAAGAAAAACATCCTCCAGGCTACGGCGCTCTACTCGCAAATCAGTGGTAAGCACCGCATGGCTAGCGCACCAGGCAGTGATTTTTGCAATGACCTCGGGGGTTATCTTTCCCTCGATCAGATACGAATTTGCCGTTATCGATGATGTGAGATACTCAGCCCCCAATAACTTGTTGAAGACTTGTGGCTCAATCTGTTTGGCAGTGGTAAAGCGAAGCTGATCCTTTGAGTCAGTCTGAGTAAGCTCTGATGTGGTGCCTGAAGCAACTATGGCACCGTGATCAATGATGACTATCTGATCTGCGAGCTGCTCAGCTTCATCCATGATATGGGTGGTAAGTACTACAGTGACGCCATCGCGTCTTAGTGCGTCGATAAGTTCCCATACTAATAGTCGCGCTTGGGCATCTAACCCGGCAGTGGGTTCGTCTAAAAAAACTAGTTCGGGTCTTCCGACAATCGCACAAGCAAGGGCGAGGCGCTGCTGTTGTCCGCCGGAAAGTCTGCGATAAGGGGTTCGATAAGAATTAGTTAACCCTAAAGTATGCAGCAGCCAATCAGGATCGAGTGGGTTAGCCGAGTAGGAGGCCACCAGGCGTAGCATTTCTTCAACTCGAGCACCAGGATAGGCACCCCCTCCTTGGAGCATCACTCCGATCCTGGGACGTAATAATTCGGATTGTTCTACGGGGTCAAGCCCAAGGACGGAAATACGGCCTTGGTTTGGAGTAATAAATCCTTCGCACATCTCTATCGTTGTTGTTTTACCGGCGCCATTGGGTCCAAGGAGGGCAAGTATCGTACCCCGCTCGACCTTCAGATCTAATCCGGCTACGGCGGTTTTATCGCCAAATTTTTTCACTACCCCGGTGAGCTGTAGCGAAAGCTGGGATGCCGAGGACAAGGAGGGGATCACGGTTATTGAGAGTAAGCCCTAGCGTGGTAACTAGTTCGCACTGGCTAAGACTCAGGAATGTCGTTACGCCTGGCTGTGATGTTGCTAACTACGACGCCACGGTAGCTTCTCGAAAGTAAGCGTGACTAAAACGGCTAAAATGAGAATAGTCGCAATTACTGCCTGAACTATCACCAAAGGTTTGTACTCACCACCGTTAGGCATCGGACCAACAATGCTGACCAGGATGGTTAGTGCTATGGCGGTACCACGGAAAACTGGTTTAGTGGCCCAAGCGGCAAGCGGAGTGATAGCCCATAGTAGATACCAGGGCTGTACTACCGGAAATAACACCACAAGAGTGCCGAGGGAGACGCCGAGACCCCCGATCGGATGAAGTCTTCCCGCGCGCACCGCGAACAGCATGCTAATGATGACGCAGACAGTAATAATTGTGGCAATTGATCGGGTGAGCGATAGTACAGAAGTGGTGTGATCGCCTATTCCAAGTAATACGCCGACTTGGCCTGTGCCCAAACCTAGTAACGTGGGAAGGGACATCCAACTTCGTACTGTTGTTGCGGCGCCTAATGTTCCAGTCCATCCAAACCCTAAACCACTAGCAAAGCTGACGATCAAAATTGCTGTGATAGCAATTGGTGTGAGTGTTGCTGCCGCTCTAGCGACAGCTCGCCAATTGGCCCCCCATTTTCTTGCTAAAGCCATCCCCACAAAGCCCAAGGCAAGAATAGAGATGATTTTTATCATTGCTGATAAAACAATCAAAGTTGTTCCAGTAGTCAGCAGTAAGAGTGGTGTCCAGCCTGCAAAGTTTTTTAACCGGACTGGAGTTGCGCTTTGAATTTGTTCTAGTGCGCTAAGGCAAAGTTCCACTCCGGCAAGCATGAGCCCAAGCATGATTGCTTCATTATGTATTCCAGCGATCAAGTGAAATAGCAGAAGCGGATTGGCAGCTCCTAGCCAGAGTGCGGTTACTTCAGCTACTCCACAACGTTGGGCGAGTCGCGGTAATGCCCAGATCA
Source organism: Mycobacteriaceae bacterium (assembly GCA_051646185.1). Taxonomy (GTDB): domain Bacteria; phylum Actinomycetota; class Actinomycetes; order Mycobacteriales; family Mycobacteriaceae; genus JBOFCS01. The sequence goes on from JBOFCS010000018.1 coordinate 4,880, forward strand.
GGAGGGCGACTCCCATAAAAGCGACTACTCTGTGTAGGAAAATGCCTATGACAATGTTGTTGTCAGCGATAGCCCGAATGCCTCTACCGATTGACATAAAAAAGGGGCCATAGGGAGATGGCGTATCGCGCCAGATGGTAGGTACCGTGCGGGTGAAAATATTGTCGACCCCTAGCCCAGCCCTGGGTCCTACCTCGTACGGATTGAGTCCACGAGCCGTTATCTCACTTTGAGCTAGGTATGAGTAGACGTCCTTGCTGAACATGGGTGGGGCTACCATCAGTGGCAGCATCCATAACAGCAAGGTTCGATCCAGTTGCGATCGGGAAAGTTTCCTTGTCGCTGGTTGTGGGTGCAGGCTCCCCAACGTATAGCGACTAAGCAATAACCACGCTAAGACCAGCATTGCAGCGCCAGTCATGCTCATCGTTAATGCGGTAGGAATCATCCGGGCTGGAAGGCTCAGAATACGGACTCCGGCAACGGGATTCTGTAAGACAGGTTGCGCTCCAACGCCTAAAGCGCCAATTGCCATCAAAACGGTACCTGTGGCCCCGAATCTCCGGATATTTTGCAGGCGATGTATCTCTAGGTTATTTAGCGGAGGTGATGCGGCTTCAGCGTCATGCAAATGAGCCACGGCAGCCCCTGGCACAAAATGATGGCGAATTAGCGGCACTTGGGCAGCGTAGCGGGCTTAAGTCCGTGCTCCCCTTGCGGTAGCAATATAGGGTACCCTTGCTAGACCATGGCGAGGAATTGCGTCACACTTATGTTGTGAAAACACAGCAGGGCGTGAAACGGGAGGCAACCGGTGTAGTTGCCGCGCAGTCTGATGTCCCACATGTGTCAGCTCCTGAGATTTCTATGTACAGCCATTCATCTCAAGAAGGGCACACTCGAGCTGCTGTTGTGAAGTTATTGCTTGAGGAAGGGCCAATAACCGCAATAAAGATTGGTGCCCGACTCGGGTTAAGTCCAGCGGGTGTTCGTAGACATCTGGATGCGTTAATAGAAGCAGGCGAAGCGAGGTCGGAGGCTTCAGCTGCCTGGCAGCAAAGTGGGCGCGGCAGGAGGGCTAAACAATTCCAACTCACCGCTCTG
>JBOFCS010000022.1:0-23055 GCA_051646185.1 Mycobacteriaceae bacterium
AACCAGGTCTCAGACGACGCGATCACAACAATGGTCGACCAGCTCAACAACCGCCCCCGCAAAACTCACGGATTCCGCACCCCTCGTGAGAAACTCAACGAACTCATCAGCAGTGTTGCGTTAGCTCCTTGAAACCGCCGCCATTACCGCCTTGGAATCCAGCGGATTACCCTTTGGAGATTCCCTTTCCATTCTTAAACAGGCACAGAGAGATCTCGATCTAGCGGCCAACCAACTTCCTGAAATCACTAATTTACTTGGAGCTCAATCTCATACCAATCTTGGCACTGCGCTCGATAATGGGTTAAACCAACTCATTACAATAAGTGATCAACTCAGTAGCGCAGGAGATCAGCTGCAAATTGGAATTGGCCCCATAGCCGATCAAGCCCCTGAATTGCTAGGGGGAAGCACAGACCAAATAATGGCAGGGATCACCCTGCTTAAAAACACTTCACATGCTCTTGTCACCCAGCTTAACGGAGGTGTGAATACTTTACCTGCTCGAAATGCTTTACAGCAAAAAGCTATAGCCGAACTTCTCACCTCCCCTATCAAAGTCACTCAGACAAATAATCCAGGATCTAGCCCCGGACTACTCGCTGCAGAAAATCTGGCTGTATTTTTTGCCTGCACAACTGCGTTACTAGCCCTACTGCTTATCGTAACTCGTGGAAGAAAATCCCAATTCAACCCTATGTAGGATTAATCATTTATAGCTGCAACGACTTGTTCGGCAGCATTAATTGCCGCTAATCCGTTGGGATGCAAAGGAACAAAAGCATCTGGCGTCATCGCGGGGATATAGGCTTCCAGCCATCGCACTCCCTGTGGAGCACAGGCATCATGTCCCACAGTGCTTTCGCGCAAAGAAACAAAATGTGCACCAACAGATTCAACCTCATGTTTCATTGCAGCATTGAGCTGATCGATTCTTGCCTGAAGGTAGTCTGCATCTTCAGGTAATGCCTGAATACTAGGGAAACATCCACCTGGCCTAATTGCCGTTGGATACCCAACAAAGTACACACTTGCTCGCGGAGACCGCTGTTTAATCTCAGCGACAATCTGACGGTAACGCGGCGCGAATGAATCAACCCTCTGCGCATAGACATCATCTTCGCCTTCAATATTTTCCCGAGCGCAGGAGTGACCTAGCCCAGGCAGGTCAGCAATGTCTGCTACGGTTAAACATTTTTCAGCGAGACCAACCAAACCGATATTGTTGCCCCCGATGCCTACGGTGACCAATGTTGTATCTAGGGTCAGCGCATCATACTGTGGGGCAATATCATCCTGCTGTGACATTGCGAAATCCTCAGCTACCGCACCACCACAGCTCACATCGGTTAGGTCCGCCCCTATTTGAGCTGCTACTAATTTGGGATAGTTAACTTTTGACTGGATACAAGACAAGGGAACTTCATCAAGGTCAAGAGGTAAACCTGCAATAGCAGTGAATGAATCACCAAGTGCAACATAATGTATCGGATCCGACTCAGCAGACGCCTGCCCGGTTTGACTTAAGGCTGATGCCACAAGCACTGTTGCTGATGACAATAAAAAAATCCGACTGAAACGCACTGTTCATCCTCCATGGAATTTTTGTAACTTAATTCATATCAATAGATGAACTATGACTTGCATCATATTTAATGTCAAGCAAGTGTCCAACTCACCGACTGTAGTGGTTGACCGACCAACAAGTCGGTAAAGAATTTCCAGAGCCCAAGCTTCTCAGCTATCGCCTTGAGAAGCGTTCCGTAGCGCAGGCAAATATACACCCCAAACTTACCCATAGGATTGCTTGAGTTGCCAGCGCCGAAATACGAAACTTCCACAGTAATACGGCCGGAAAATCTTCAGGCACCTCATTGATTCCAGGTAAAAGAACATAACCAAGAAACACCACCGCAAGGAAGCTGCCACCGAACAAGGTCAGACCTATCATCCTTCCAACAATTTTTTTAGTCTTGGAATGAACAAGCAGAGCAATGCCTATAGCCGACAGGCCAAGAAACACTGTGCCAAACCACAGCAGGGTCCGGTGCGTAACGGTTTCAGGATCACCTACCGCAGGTGGATTGGCCGGATACTTAAAAAATGGCACCAACCCTATCGCCAACCAGCCACAACAAGTTGTCACCATCACCAATGCCGAACCCGGTAACAAGGTAACTCGACGCACAATGTTGAGAACTGTCGCTAAAATTGACCCCAGAGCCAACCCTACCAATGCATTAGCCACGATCAGTCCCACTTTTTGCCCTTCCCTACTCACCAGAGGAGAAGCATCGTCATGGGAATGTGCACCGCCGCCATGCTCAACTGCTGCGGATTTTTCAATAGTGATTGCCTGATCGATATATTGTTCACCGATCAGGTAGGCGACACCTCCGGAAAGTAATCCAGCCAACAACCCCGCCATGAGTCCACGAAACAGCAACTGCCCAAAGGTCTCCCGAAGAAGAACGGGAGAACTTGCGGAATTCGCTTGGAGCATCAGTGACACGGTCCAGATAAAATATGTCGGCCGTCATGCATAAACTCGTGCAAAAACATATTGCCGCCCGATACTGTTGTCTGCTCAAAAATAACAAGATACAGGGTCAAAAATGCAAAAAATAGCACGACAACTGAAGTCAAGATAGTTCGAAGAGAACTAGCAACCTCAGGCACTGCAAGCCGGGGTCCATGCACAACTGTCATATCTTCTCCTAGGGATTACGCGTCCCGTATAGATTCCAACGTTGGTTCCGTGTTCTGACTCCTCAGCCATTCAGGCTGATCACAGTGGCGCGACCGCTCCAGATTTACACTGGATTCCCGTCACTCAACGCTTTACACTGAGAATATTGCAGCAACCAACCCAAGTGTCAATTCTGATAGAAAGAACTACTGGATTCCCCAGGACTTTCAGCCAGAAATACCTTGATCACTGCTAAATTCGCCGAGTAGAGACGACTCCTTTTCCTACTAAGTCATCTGTCATCACCGAAGTGCCCTTCGTGAGCCAACTGGCATTCGGCAGCACTGCTCATGCGCTAGCTGATGACCAAAATTTAAGCCCTATAGTAAAACTAGCTATACTACCTCTAGGGGGTAGGGGTGTATTATAACTCTATCCTTACCAGGATCCCCAAGAAAATACAGTATGCGATGGTTTTGTTACCATAAGCCTCACTACCCTAGCTGGCTGTAGCTCACATTCTCATTCGGAGCAAACGATAATTTCCGCCGAACCTACAACGGTTCCGATAAACACCGACGCTAATAATGCTGACTCTGAGTTTGCTCGCACTAGGTACCTCCATCACGATCAGGCCATAGAAATATCCGCTCTAGCACCTGGAGGCACGGCCAATCAAGCGGTACTAGATCTCGCCAGTAGCATACAAAATGCTCAGAAACCCGAAATGGATCAAATAATAGCCTTACTCAAACAGTGGAATCAACCCGCTCCGACTGGCCTGAGTAGGGAAGATATGAATATGGGCTCCACACCCACCGGTGATGGAATGATGATCAAAGACAACATGATTCGCATCGCTGGCCTATCTGGGTGCAACTTTGATGAAGAATGGCTCACCATGATGATCGATCAGCATAATGGCGCAATCAGCATGTCTAAAACTGAAATCGCCATGGGCAAAAACTCTTCAGCGAAAGGAATTGCTGAAATAATCAGCGCTGCCCAACAATCCGAGGTCGCCACAATGAAGTCACTACTCAACCAACTGAAATAGCTAAGGCAGTCACTGTTAGCGAACACCCAAAAGATCAATTACAAACACTAGAGTCTTTCCAGACAGGCGATGCCCAGCACCAGCAGCGCCATAAGCCTGCTCTGGGGGAATCGTAAGCTGGCGGCGTCCACCAACTTTCATACCTGGAATCCCCTCTTGCCACCCCTTAATCAAGCCCTGCAAAGGAAACTCAATAGACTCTCCCCTATTCCACGAAGAATCAAATTCTTCCCCAGTCTCGAATTCCACACCAACATAGTGGACTTCTACTACCCCACCGGGCACTGCCTCGGCACCGTCGCCAACCACTAAATCTGCAATAACTAAATCTTCTGGTGCTGGTCCCTCTTGAAAATCTATCTCTGGCTTAGTCATCGTTGACTCCTTAATCTAATAATATTTAAACTCTTGCAAAATAATCTTATTCAATAATCACTAACGATTACCTAGATCGTGGTAGTCACGCTCGTTGTACCCGGTATAGATCTGCCGAGGACGCCCAATTTTTGTGGTCTTATCCTGGTGCATCTCTTGCCAATGAGCAATCCACCCAGGCAGACGACCCAGAGCGAACAACACCGTGAACATCCGGGTAGGGAATCCAATTGCCCGATAAATTAAACCGGTATAAAAATCAACATTGGGGTACAGCTTGCGCTCAACAAAATAATCATCAGTTAACGCAGCTTCTTCCAACGCCATTGCAATTTCCAGTAAGGGATCGTTAATACCCAACTTCGTGAGAATTTTATCGGCCTGCTGCTTAACAATTCGCGCCCGCGGATCGTAATTTTTATAGACCCGATGACCAAAGCCCATCAGCTTGACACCGTCTTCTTTATTTTTAACCTTACGGACAAACTCCGCAACATCCCCGCCCTCATTCTTTATTTTCTCCAACATCTCCAGCACAGACTGGTTTGCACCACCATGCAGTGGTCCCCATAGCGCATTAATACCGCCGGAAATAGAGGTAAAGAGGTTTGCATCCGAAGAGCCAACCAGTCGAACTGTTGATGTTGAGCAGTTCTGCTCATGGTCAGCATGCAAAATCAATAGCATATCTAAGGCTCGAACAATCTCAGGATCGCACTCATAAGGCTCCGCCGGGAATCCAAAGGTCATCCGCAAAAAGTTTTCAACCAAACTCAACGAGTTATCTGGATATAAAAATGGCTGCCCAACTGACTTCTTATAGGCATAAGCAGCAATAGTTGGAAGCTTGGCAAGAAGTCTAATCGTGGAAAGCTCCACCTGCGCCGGGTCAGTCGGGTCCAACGAATCCTGGTAATAGGCGCTCAGAGCGTTTACCGCACTTGAGAGCACCGGCATCGGGTGGGCATTGCGTGGGAAGCCATCAAAGAAGCGCTTCAGATCCTCATGTAGCAGAGTATGCCGTTGAATCTTGGTGGTAAAAGCTTCCAGCTGACTGGCAGAAGGAAGCTCACCGTAGATCAACAGGTAACTCACCTCGATGAAGGTGGACTTTTCCGCAAGCTGCTCAATCGGGTACCCCCGGTAACGCAGAATGCCAGCATCACCATCGATATACGTGATTGCGCTTTTAGTTGAGGAAGTGTTAACAAACCCCCCGTCAAAAGTGGTGTACCCCGTGCTCGCTAACAGCTTGCCCAGGGCAATACCGTCGGAACCCTCGGTAGCTTTCACAACATCCAGTTCCAGCTCACCGCCGGGATAAGTCAACTTTGCGGACTGGTCATTCTCTGAAGGCACGGAGAATCCCCTTCTTACTTCAATTGGAAAAGACTTCGGTCGTCAAAGTGAAATCTAGTCGCCTTTAAGCTCGCGCGCCCAGGGAGGGTCCGCCCCAGGGCGTGAAACGGTGATCGAAGCGGCCTTTACGGCAAATTTTAGCGCCTGTTCCCATTGCTCATCGGAGTAATTTTTGATCGCTTGTGCAGATAGGTCACCTTGCTGATCGAACCACGCCAATAATGCACCATGCACGGTGTCACCTGCACCAACAGTATCGACAACCCTCGCTGACACAGCGGGAACCTGCACCCGAGAACCTTGAGTAAGGACACAAATGCCGTCAGCTCCCGATGTGATAATTACCGCACTTACCCCAAAGTCCAGCCATTGCCTTGGGTCACCATCTTTCTGATCATGCAATAACCAGTGCGCATCTTCCTCAGAAACTTTTACAATGTCCACTGCAGGCAACCAAGCCTTAAACCGTTCCTGGTAGGCATCAGCTCCACCATAAGCATCAATGACCATTGGGCGAATGTTTGGATCAAGAATGGTCAGCACACCTTGCGCATGCCCCCAAAACAAGAGCCTCTCATATGCACTCGCCCCAGGCTCTAAGATTAACGATAGGGTGCCAAATGACAGCGCTTTTATCTCTTTTATCGAATCTTCTATTGAACTCCCTAAAGCAGAATCAGCAAACAAGCGGTCTGCGGTACCGTCAATATAAAAAGTGTACTTGGCACTGCCCTCGCAGTTAAGTCCAACAACGGCAAGGCTCGATGGCTCCGGTCCACGTTGAACCAGGCTGATATCAACTTCAGAATCGACAAGTTGCTGCATGATTCGCTGCCCAAAGGCATCGGTAGATACTCGACTGACAAACGCCACCTGCGACCCCAAACGGCCAAGTGTAACAGCAACATTAAACGGCCCACCACCCAATTGAGCTACAAAGTTCGTGCTTTCAACTGTACGAGATGAAGGCACGAGGTCGATAAGACTTTCACCACAAACAACTATCATCTCGTTGCCATCACCGCCTAGGTAATAGTTGTCAATCCCGGGCCAGTTTGGGTGCAAGCTTGTGAACTGAGATGTGGCGTTAGCTGCCGGTACAATTCAAAAGTGGAGCGGATAACCGAAGCACAGTGACTTCTCTCCTGTGATTCATCTGACTCCGGTACCGCAGCCTGTCGAATATCCTCAACCTGCTCGCGACTACGACGCCAATCATCCATTGCCACATGCATTACCGCCATCCAGGTAGCGATAACCAATCGTACCCGAGTATCGGTTACCGGTAATTCCAGCCGCTGTGCAACTTTATTGGTCAGCGCTTGATATTTCCGGTCACTTATCTCAAGATTTCTAGCATTTACCGTCGGTGAGACTTGAGCTATCCTTTGCATCTGTTCGAATCGGTGAAATGATAGTGAATTTTCTTGCATATCAAGCTCTTCTAAAACTTTAATATGCGCATTACAGAGCGCCTGAAGTTCACATCCCATCCGTGGTTCTTCATCAAGGGCGGCCACAACAGCAGAGATCATATCTTCAACCGGGCCTAAAATGGCGTCTTCTTTGCTAGCGAAGTAGCGATTAAAGGTACGTGGTGAAATATCAACAGCGGCAGCGATTTCCTCTACCGTGGTTTTGTCAAAACCTTGTCGCTCACATAAATCCAAAGCTGCACTAATCAATTCCATCCTGGTGCGCATTTTTTTGCGCTCACGAAGCCCGGCCCCCTCTTCATGGCAGTTCTTTAGTGCGTGCATGGAGCCGATCATAACCATCTCAAGGAAGTCCTACCTACACTTGAGTCCAGTTTAGGCATTTGACTCTTTGTGAATATTGTCACTTAAAGACTTCTGTCTGAAGCTGACATAATTGCCAGAGGTATGAGACCCTTAATATGCAACACCAGAAAATACTTATTACCAGACCAAGAGAAACTCGAGGGAAAAAGTGTCTCAGCTTTCAGCCGAGCCGACCGCTGAGTCGTCAGCCCTGTCAGATGCTAAAGAACCTTTGACAGAAATTCCCGCTCCGTCAAACCGCCGCTGGTGGGCATTGGTCATCATTGCCCTAGCCCAATTGATGGTGGTCCTTGACGCAACAATCGTCACTATAGCTTTGCCTTACGCACAGCGTGATCTTGATATTTCCGAGGCCAACAAACAATGGGCACTCACTGCCTACACCCTCATTTTTGGTGGCCTGCTCCTACTTGGCGGAAGAATGGCCGACTATCTAGGTCGCCGTAATATATTTCTCGTTGGGCTCGTAGGCTTTGCTGCCTCATCAGCTTTAGCTGGATTTGCCTGGGATGGAATGTCATTCTTTGCCGGACGCGCACTCCAAGGCGCTTTTGCCGCACTTCTGGCACCCGCCGCGCTATCTCTCATCACCGTGACCTTCACCGAACAAAAAGAACGCGCTAAAGCCTTTGGCGTCTACGCCGGAGTCTCTGGCGGTGGAGCGGCGATTGGCTTAATAGCTGGTGGAGCCCTTACCGAATTTGCTTCTTGGCGTTGGACTTTACTAGTCAATACCCCCATTGCCATCTTGGCTGGCGTTGGCGCGCTCATGGTTGTTGTTAAAGATATTCCACTTAAACGAACCGGTGGTTACGACCTGCCCGGTGCCGCAGCCGTAACAGCCGGCTTAATCGCTCTGGTTTACGGCTTCACCCGTGCAGCTGAAGCTGGTTGGGGCTCTGCAAGCACTATCGGACTTTTTGTAGCTAGCGTAGGACTACTGGGATTATTCGTTGCTATCGAAGCAAAGTCCAGCAATCCACTACTGCCACTTCATATTCCCGGAGAACGCAACAGAGGTGGCGCTTTCTTAGTCGCTCTCATCATGCCCGTAGCCATGTTTGCAATGTTCATGTTTCTAAGCTTCTACTTCCAAAACACCTTGGGATATTCCCCGCTGCGAACTGGCGTTCTTTTCCTACCATTCCCAGCATTCATCATCATTTCAGCTGGTTTAGCCAGCACCTTATTACCACGCTTTGGTCCACGCATCCCCATGGTTTTTGGTGCGGTATCTGGAGCCCTAGGTCTGCTCTATTTGGCACAACTAAACTCAGATAGCACCTGGCTTGGCAGTGTGCTACCTAGCCAGGTGCTCATCGCAGTCGGCATGGGTCAGGTTTTTGTTGCCATGCAGAGTGTGGCATTGCACAATATCGAAGAAAAAGACTCTGGAGTTGCCAGCGCTTTGCTCAACACAGCTCAGCAAATTGGCGGGTCAGTCGGCCTAGCCTTACTGAGTACCATTGTTACTCAAGTATTTACTCGCGACCCCGGTAGCGCCGCTACCTTCGATCCAGTGACCGAAAAACTCATCCCCGTTAATCCTGAGGCTTTTATGGCAGCTAGCATCCACAGCTACGATGTCGCTTTCTACTGGGGCGCTGGGTTTTTCCTACTAGCACTCGTGGTTACCCTAGCCACCATTCGGATGACTGCTGATGACCTCAAAACTGAAACCAGCGCTACGGCCCATATGGGTTAAGCAAGGGAGTCAGGTGGCAATCGTTTGCATCATTACGGCTGAAGAATCTCAGCACTTTCTTGAGCACCAGTATCGTCTAGAGTAACTCTGACTCGATTATGCAAACGATTGTCCCTGCCCTGCCAAAATTCCACAACCCGTGGGATCAATTGGTAGCCACCCCAATTGGGTGGAACCGGTATTTTCTCCTGATCAGCAAAGCGTAATGTGACCACCCACAATGCTTCTTCGAGATCTGCCCGAGAAGCAATCGGCAAAGACTGCTGCGAGGCCCAGGCCCCCAACTGAGAACCCCTCGGGCGCTTTGACCAATAGCTAAGGGTCTCTTTAGTACTCGTTCTACGCACTGATCCCCGAATATGCAATTGCCTTTCCATCGCAATCCACGGAAAAGTCACCGAAGCACAAGGCGCTACAGCTAACTGCTTACCCTTATCCGAATCGTAATTGGTGAAAAAATACACCCCACCGGAATCAATACCTTTACACAGCACGGTTCGGGTAACAGGATGCCCTGCCGCATCCACCGTGGCCAAAACCATGGCATTTGGCTCAGCAACCTCAGCCTGTCGAGCTTGCGTGATCCACAGTTTCGCCAACGAGAGCCAGCCCTGCTCCAGCCAATCTATCTCCAGACCGGGTCCACCATCACCGCCGGTCGACCCATAGGAAACACGCATTGCAGCAAGATCTAACTCAGCAAATTTTTTATTGCCAGCAGATTCCGCTTGGCGAATATGCTCACCGTCCATCACAGCACTAACAGTACTCTTGCATTTATCTGCCCCGTTGCCCCTGACCAGTCCATCCGGGGAACGACAAGGAGGTTAATCAGCGAAAGAAGTTACTCGGCAGTAGGGCAGTACCTCAGCATGCAATGCCGGGTGCAAGAATCATCCCACCGTAGTTGCGCAACAAGCTCAGACCTCCTAACCGGAGGACATGAACCAGGAGATACCCCGCATGAACCCAGGTGCAGTTATTCCCGAAGGATTTGTCAGCGGTCTCGAAGGCGTAGTGGCCTTCACTACCGATATCGCCGAACCCGATAAAGACGGTGGCGCATTACGCTACCGGGGTGTTGATATTGAGGATCTGGTATCCAAAGGCATCACTTTCGGCAATGTCTGGGCTCTGCTAGTTGATGGAAAATTTGGCCCTGGACTACCACCAGCTGAACCTTTTCCACTACCCATTCACACCGGTGACGTCCGAGTAGATGTCCAGGCGGGCTTAGCCATGTTGGCTCCAATTTGGGGCTACGAACCACTTCTTGACATCGACGACAGCACTGCCAGAGAACAGTTGGCCCGAGCTTCTGTGATGGCACTTTCCTATGTTGCGCAATCTGCCCGAGGTATCTATCAGCCCGCTGTTCCGCAACGCACAATAGACGAATGCAGCACGGTGACCGCACGGTTTATGACGCGGTGGAAAGGTGACCCTGACCCCGCACATATCAAAGCCATTGATGCTTACTGGGTATCAGCAGCAGAACATGGGCTCAACGCCTCAACTTTTACCGCCAGGGTAATCGCCTCCACCGGCGCTGATGTGGCAGCAGCTTTATCTGGTGCAATCGGCGCGATGAGCGGTCCCCTACATGGTGGCGCACCTGCACGAGTGCTGCCGATGATTGCCGAAGTAGAAAAAACTGACGACCCCCGCGGCCTGGTCAAGGGCATTTTAGACCGCAAAGAAAAACTCATGGGATTTGGCCACCGCGTCTACCGAGCTGAAGATCCCCGCGCCAGGGTGTTAAGAGCAACTGCCAAAGAATTAAACGCACCACGCTACGAAGCCGCGGCAGCCTTGGAGCAGGCTGCCCTCGCTGAGCTACGGGAACGTCGTCCAGACCGAGCCATTGAAACCAATGTTGAGTTCTGGGCTGCAGTTATTCTTGATTTTGCCGAGGTCCCACCACATATGATGCCGGCTATGTTTACCTGCGGCCGTACAGCTGGTTGGTGTGCCCACATCATGGAACAAAAACGGCTTGGCAAATTAGTACGCCCCGCTGCCATCTACACCGGGCCAGCGCCACGCACCCCGGAGTCGGTTGAGGGCTGGAACGAAATTTCCTAACCATCTTTCCGAACTTCGGGCAGTTCAGAGCACCAATTACTCGACCAGCATTCAGTTAGCGCATAATTATGTCCAATAAACTGACCTCGACGCTAGGACGTAACAGCACCATGGCCGAAACACCAATCATTCCTGCCGAGCTTCTTCCTGCTGATGGACGTTTCGGCTGCGGCCCATCCAAAGTTCGTCCAGAGCAGCTCCAATCACTGGTTGATACTGGGGCTTCCGTCTTTGGAACCAGCCACCGACAAAAGCCAGTCAAGGACGTGGTTGGCCGAGTTCGCGCTGGCCTTCGGGACCTGTTCTCACTACCCGATGGTTACGAGGTAGTGCTTGGCAATGGTGGCAGTACCGCATTTTGGGATGCTGCGGCTTTTGGTCTCATCCGTGAGCGGTCATTACACCTCACCAATGGCGAGTTCAGTTCCAAATTCGCCTCGGTAGCTAAAGGCAATCCTTTTATTGGTGACCCCGTTGTCATTAGCGCTGATCCTGGCTCGGCACCAGAGCCAGTTTCCGATCCAAGCGTGGACCTCATCGGTTGGGCTCATAACGAAACCTCCACCGGAGTTGCTATCCCCGTTGTTCGCCCAGCAGGTTCCGAGCAAGCACTCATTGCAATTGATGCCACTTCTGGCGCCGGTGGACTTCCCGTTGATATCACCAACGCCGATGTTTACTACTTTGCCCCACAAAAATGTTTTGCCTCAGATGGTGGTTTGTGGATTGCTCTCATGAGCCCAGCAGCACTGGAAAGGGTAGCCGAAATTGGCAGTACCAGCAGATGGGTTCCCGAGTCTCTCTCCTTGCCCATAGCTGTCGATAACAGCAGTAAAGACCAGACCTACAACACTCCAGCATTGGCGACGCTTCTGCTTTTCGCCAATCAAATTGAGTGGATAAACAGTAACGGCGGTCTGGGCTGGGCTACTAAGCGCACTGCAGATTCCTCTTCTCGGCTATATAGCTGGGCAGAGGCATCTGAGTTCGCCACTGCCTTTGTAGCAAACCCGGCCCAGCGTTCACAGGTGGTCGGTACTATTGATTTTCATGACAACGTGGATGCCGCACTGGTTGCAAAAATATTGCGCGCCAACGGAATTGTAGACACAGAGCCTTACCGAAAACTGGGCCGCAACCAACTTCGGGTGGGCATGTTTCCTGCTATCGAACCTGATGACATCACCGCACTAACCAAGAGCATCGACTGGGTGGTAGGCCAACTCTGAGACCTTAATAACTCTGGTCAACTAGATTAGTGCGTGTCAACACCTAGGGGCTACCACAAGTCCATTAAGGTGGGGAGTAACTACTTAGCTGCTATGTCATAGGCTGATTGTCTAAGGAGCTATTCCCAAAGGAGGTCGGCATGCGAGAACTCACCGTGATTGGACTAAATCCAGACGGAAGTCATGTTGTATGCGAAGACCCCGAAACTCGGGAACGGTTCACTATCACCGCTGATGACAAGCTCAGAGCGGCAGCTAGGGGTGACCTCTCTCGCCTTGGTCAAATTGAGATTGAGATGGAAAGCACACTGCGACCCCGTGAAATTCAAGCCCGAATAAGGGCCGGAGCAACGGTAGAGCAAGTTGCCCAAGCCGCTGGAGTAAGTACCACTAGGGTAGAACGGTTTGCCCATCCGGTCCTGCTGGAGCGATCTCGAGCAGCTGAACTGTCCACCCAGGCTCACCCCATTCTCGCCGATGGCCCCTCGGTAAAAACCCTCGAAGAAACTGTGACCTCGGCACTTACCTTGCGTGGCCACAATCCAAGCTCTTCGTCCTGGGATGCCTGGCGAGGCGATGACGGTACCTGGATTACTCAATTACGATGGAAGGCTGGGCGATCTGAGAATAAAGCTTGTTGGCGTTACACCCCCGGATCACATGGAGGAACCGTTGTCCCCCTTGATGATTACGCCCATGAGCTCATTGATCCCCACTATGCAAGGCCACTAAGGAGCATTGCGCCGGTCACTCAACTGGGTTTGGTATCACAAGAAGAACTAGCTGAAGCCGATGCCATAGGCGAAGGTGTCATCACCCATACCAAAACACCTTCCGCCGCTGACCCCACATTTGTTGAACCAACTCTTGCAGCTGTCCATATAAAAGCTGAATCAAGCCCAACGCAAGAAAACCTAGCTGAACCAGAGCAGCCTCAAGATCCTGCTGCTCAATCAGCAACGACTCCCCGGGCTGCACCTAAAGGCAACAAAGGTAAGCCGACCATGCCCTCCTGGGAAGATGTTTTACTAGGTGTTCGCAGCAATAGCCCTCATTAAATGGCTTCACGTAGCCATCATGTGCCATCCTCATTACGGACTCAGCCGAAGCTCCCGTAATCTTGTAAGACCAGATGTAAACCTGAACGAGAGGGGTAGGCCTTGGTAGCCCAAGTGTCCACTCTATGGTTCGTCAACGCACCCGATCCAGTCTTAGCTCTTAGTGACAGTCCACTCCCGGATGCCGTTACCGCCCATAAACTTGCCTCAACACTCTTTCCTGGCAAGTCAATCACGCTGACCGGCACCTCTTCGTTATATGAAGCCGCAGATTACTCTCCCCCTAGTGGAAATCCTGATTCTGAAGAACAAAAAATTTTCATCGGATGCTATCTAGGCCTGACAGTCATTTCCAGCCCGGCAATTAACACCAGCGAACCATCAACTGTCGACCCCCAATTGCTTCACTGCAGCCCATCGGAACGCACTTACTTACTGGCTACTGACCCTCAAAAATCCTGGGGAGCCTTCGCCTATTGGGAAGATGGGACACTAAAACGATCGTTCAGTGCTAGTCCCGTGGAAATCCGTGAGAATGAAGGACTTCCGTTGCCTTTTGAAGGGGCCTTTTGGGCTGGCGAGCACCCCTTACAATACGCACCGGGTGTCACCCCCGACCCTCAAGCGTTACCTTTCCACCCGATTGAGTTCGCCGAGTATGCCAACCTGCACTGGCTCGGCTTTCGATACACCCCGCCGGTACTGCCGAAGGAGATCGACCCCCGTTCTATTGAAGTCCATCAATTTGTCGTGAAGACCTATGCCCACTCCCACCAATCGACGGTTGACGCTACTGAGTTAACTGATGCTTTAGCGCCAGCCGGACCAGAACTAGAAAAAAAATCAGCACCCAAAGCCCACCCAGTCCGAAAAATAGCTCACTGGTTCGGCTTTGGACTTAATTCCAAAATTCCACTACAGAGCGCCCAAAATCAGTCCACACCAGCCGAGTAATACTCCTAAAAGCATTCCCCAAAATATCCATCGCAGTATCGGTCGGTATCGCCACTGCAGCAATACTGGCAGAGCTCCAGCAACAGCTACGCTGTTAAGTAAAAGTGCCAACCAGATGTTAATTTCGACAAGGTGCAATCCAAAATCAAAAGCAGCCACAGAACTCAGTACTGCAACAAAAGCTGACAGAGTTATTCCTGTAGCCCAAGGGGTTTCAGTTTGTGTATTCACCATGCTTGTCGCACTCGTTCATAAAATGCCATAGCCGCAGCAGTTGCTACATTCAACGAATCCGTGCCCTCAGACATCGGAATACGCGCCAGGATATCGGCAGCATGCATGGCCTGTTCTGTCAATCCAGGACCTTCAGCACCAAACATGAGCGCTACTTTATTTCCGGTTATTGCCTCAGGTAAAGGCACTGCCTTTGGACTTGGAGTCAAAGCTATAAGTTGAAAACCTTTCCCCGACAAGAGCGAAAGCCCACTAGGCCAATCTTCAATTCGCGCAAAGGGCACACGCAAAACATGGCCCATAGACACTCGCACTGAACGACGATACAGTGGATCGGCGCAACCTTGACCAAAAAGTACAGCGTCAACCCCCAGCCCTGCAGCATTTCTGAACAATGCACCCAAATTTTCGTGGTCATTAACACCCTCAAGGACTGCAACAGTGTTAGCAGTAGCAAGAAGCTCAGCAGCATCACAATCAATAGGCCGTGGCGCTGCAGCGAGGACTCCACGATTGAGATGAAAGCCCACAATTTTAGCCATCACGTCTGCCGAGGCTCGATAAAATGGCATATCGAGCCCCGCCAACTCCGAAGAAAGTTCCGACAATCGCCGATCCACACCCAAGAGCCCCTGCGGGGTAAACCGAGATCTCAGCATACGTTGTACGACAAGCACCCCTTCGGCGATTACCAGACCTTTACCACCAGGCAAATCAGGTCTTCGGTCGGAAGAATTGAGATCACGAAAATTGTCTACTCGTGGATCATTCACATCTTCTATATCAACAACATGGGCCACCGGATTATCTTCATTCACCCAGAACTATCACTGATAACCCAACCACCTATACCGTTTTCGCAGCTAAGTTGCTATTTGCTTATTCTGCATCATTGACGATTGCCGAGATAACATCAGTGGCTCGCCGCAGCATCTCTAGTTGTTCAGAATCAAACTTAGCTAACTGCTCTTTAAGCCATTTTTCGCGTGCACTGGTTTCATTCGCGATGATACGAGCACCAGCATCGGAAAGCGAAACAATAACCTGACGACCATCGGTTGGGTGCGGGGTACGGTCTACCAAGCCCATATCTGCTAAAGATGCTATCACTCGGGTCATAGATGGGGGTTGAACTCGTTCCCGAGCCGCCAAAACCCCTGGAGTCATCGCACCTTCCCTGGACAAAGTGCTCATAGCAGACAGCTGAGTTAACGAAACCGAAGAATCTGCGTGCCGACCACGCAAATGCCGGGTTAAACGAACAACAGCCAAGGAAAGGTCGCCAGCAAGTCTGGAGTCAGAAGAAGTCACAGGACATAGGATACGACATATCTGTGCGGAACTGTTACCAAAACGTCAGGAAAATGTTATCAAAATGGGACCAACAGCAAAATAAGCAGCAAAGAGCACGGCAATCAGCCATAACAGCGGATGGACTTGCCGACCTTTACCGCCACCTACTGCTAAAACGACCCAGGTAATAAATCCAGCACCGATACCATTTGCGATTGAGTAGGTAAACGGCATCACAATAATGGTGACAAAAGCCGGGAGCGCGATGTCAAAACAGCCAAAATTAATATCCTTAACCTGCCCCATCATCATTGCTCCCACCACCACTAAAGCTGGAGCTGCAGCTTCAACTGGAACTACCGAATAGAGCGGTGTGAAAAACATTGCAGCCAAAAATAAAAGCCCAGTCACAATATTGGCTAAACCGGTACGTGCGCCCTCAACAATCCCCGAAGCCGACTCAACAAAAACGGTGTTGGATGACGCTGATGCCGCTCCTCCTAATACAGCTCCGGCTCCTTCTACCACCAGCGCTCTGCCTACTTGAGGCAGCCGACCATCTGAAGTAACTAGCCCTGCTTCCTTGCCCAGCCCCGTCATTGTTCCCATCGCATCAAAAAAATTTGCAAGCACAAGGGCGAAAATCAAGAAGGAAGCGGTAATACCACCCACCCTTGCAAAAGCGCCAAACAAATCAACCTGACCTATTAGTGATAAATCTGGAAGACCACCAAGAGAATTCGGCAGCGCCGGAACACCGAGATTCCACCCCTTGGGGTTCACACCGTGGGAAGCTCCCACTCCCCCAATTGCTTCAACCGCTGATGCCAAAACAGTAGTTACAACAATTCCTATTAATAGGCCACCCCGGACTTTACGGACGACCAGCACCCCCATCACTAATAAGCCACAAACAAAAATACATGTTGGCCAAGACGCTATTGATCCTTCAATGCCTAGCCCTACCGGTACCGTAGTATTAGCCGAATCAGGCAAGCGTCGTACAAATCCTGCATCTACTAATCCAATAAAGGCAATAAAAAGTCCAATACCAGCAACTATCGCTGATTTAAGCTCCGCTGGAATGGCATGAAAAACAGCTGCACGTAAACCTGTAGCAGCCAAAGTTACGATAATAACTCCGTCGATAACTACTAAGCCCATTGCTTCTGGCCATGTCATTTGAGGGGCAATAGTCACGGCTAAGAGCGAGTTAATGCCCAGTCCAGAAGCAATCGCAAAAGGATAATTTGCGATCAACCCAAAAACTATGCTCATTACCCCAGCAACCAAGGCTGTTACCGCTGCAACTTGGTTAACCGGTAAAATATGCCCAAGCAAATCAGTTTTTGCAGCTGTATCTGTCGCGGAAAAACTGCCTAAAATAAGGGGGTTGAGGATAATGATGTAGGCCATGGTGGCAAAGGTGACCAACCCGCCTCGGATCTCAGTACTCAATGATGATCCTCGTTCGGTGATGCTAAAGAACTTATCTATCACTGCCACGGGTCTTGCCATCGCCACTGCCTTCCTTAAATCCGATGACTTGACAGTAATCTCGGTTGAGGGCAGTCGCATCTTGAGCTAAATAAGTACAAGGGTTACGGTAAGACGTGACTATTCCACAGTTACCTGCAGCTCTTACTGACCCGCGTCCAGTTATCGCAATAGGCACCACGGTATGGGGTATCGCCACTACTGTAGTCCTGTTGTCCTGGCCACGCTGGGAAAACGTCTTACCAACCTGCTACAACGGTCTCGCTCTGGGGATCGTGGGGTCAGGGATTTTTTTGCTTCAACGCCGAAGTGCACGCCTCGGCGTTAAAGGCGCCCAAACCGGATTAGTCTAATCAACAAGTATCCTTCGTATCCGAAGTGATAAGAGTTTATGACTGCCCCACGTCCATAACCCCGCCCATAAGCACCCCAAAACCCAGCCTAAGACCACATCACTAAACCAGTGGGCACCAAGATATATGCGAGAAAATCCAATGCATAACGACAGTGTGGCGCAAGAAAAAATAATTATTCGCCGACTATTGCGCGACTCGGTAAATGAAAAAGCTATCCGCGCTAGTACAGTTGCCAGTACTGCTGACATCATCGCATGCCCGGACGGTAGCGAGTACGTTGACTCCATCACCAGACGAAGATCTACCGGCGGCCTTTCCCGAGCAAAAATTAACTTCAAGATATTCATAAGACACCAACCCAAAAGCATGGCACCGGCGAGATTAGCTGCTTGCTGATACTTTTTTACAATTGTTAAGAGCATGGTCAACAGCACCGTGATACCAAGCATTACCGGAGTATCACCGACAATCGTAACAATTTTAAATATTATTGTGAGATCGGAGTTACGATGCGAAACAACCCAATCGAGCACCAACTGATCAACGAACACGTGGGCGTTCCCAACGTGGGGTGACATAGACTCTACCCAAAGAGTCCACCCACCAGGGCACTATAAATTCTGTTCCATCCCCAGTCTTAATAATGATTTCCTCATGCACTTCAACATCTCCTTCAGCTACATCAATTCCCAACTGCACAGCTGCTAAAACAGCGCCGGGCTCTTTCCGCCAAGAGCTACTATAACCTTGTGAAATAACTTGCCCATCAACAACTTCTGAGGCAAGACTCACATCAAGCACATCAGCAAGGGTGGTGGAATTTTCTATATCCGCCACTATCAGCTGAGTAAGCGGAATCACTGCCGCTAACCAAGGCTTATCCAGAACACAACAATCAGCTGGCGGACAAACATTCCCAGCAATAGCACGGACCATCGCTGGTGGCTCCAAGGAATTGAGATCACATTGCCCCTCAAGTACCGCCGAGGTAATCAATGAATATATCCAAGCGGTACCCGCTGGTGTTGGCTGACGACTTGGGTCGGCAAGTCGATCAAGCAATAACTGCGCCATATCTTGATCAATATATTCATCTGCCAACGAGGCAATAAACAGATCAGCATTCGGGTGTTCAAAAACATCAAGCAGCTCGTTAAAACGATTATCATCGGGCGCACAAAGCATCCCTAGTTTCTGTCCAGAAACAACAGCATGATTTCTCAACCACCAAGCTGTATAACCTTTTTTCTCAAAAAGCAACGGACGAGTATTTTCATCCTCGGCCAGCAAGGATAGCGCTTGGTTCCAATTGTCTGGTCCAATAAGGTCAAGATCTTGAACAGCCGCAAACGACTCCGGCTCACTATCTAGACTATTCCACCACCGGGATTCATCATGTAGCTGATGATCAGGCCCGGTAGGAAGATCCTCTCGCACCACCAAAAATGTCCACACTGCACCAACTCTACGGAGTAGAGCAATACCAAATTGGGCAACAATGCGTTCATCAATGAGGCCAAATGGTGAATTATTGATAAGAATTTTAGCTATTGGCGCGCCAGGAATGAGCAGTTCATCTAGCCGACTCCAAGCATCATCAGAATCCTTCACAAGAAGACTACCCAACCAATTTGGTGGATCATAGTCTTCACCACAGTGATCAACAAGCGTAAGCACTGCGGTCGAAAAACCTGCTATCACAGCATCGGATTCCTCATGTAGATGCTCTAGTTTACTCCGAAATTCAGTTTCATAAAAAATATCTGAGATAGCAATCACCCGAGAACCTAATCGAGATAACAATGGGTGTTGCACATCAGGATGAACTATCCGCATTCCCTCGAGCACTGAGTCAAGTTCACCAGAAAATTTTTCAAGCCCAGAACACACTACTGTTGATTTAGGGCCAAAAATCATTCGACCATCCACTAGTGGTACAGGTATACCCGCAAGTTCTTCCATATCAAGTGAAGTAGCTGCCATCTCAGAGAGCCCTTCATACACTTTTAGCCACCACTGGGGTTCACGATCTATACCTGAAAGTGCTTCAATAAGCTTTGCAAATCCGATTATTTCTACACCCAGAGATGCAAGCACTTGGGCAGCTGCCGTATGAGAATACTCTGGGCATGCCAGATCAGGGAGAACCTCAGCAAGAACCTCAGCAAGCAACGCAGACAACCCTGGAAAAAGAACCGCATCATCAGGTTTAAGTAAACTCTTATCAGGTCTACAACCTGGTATCCAGGCGGTAACGGATAACTGCTCTTTTATCGCAAAACGAAGTTGTTCATCTACTGCGCTTCTCGGAAACCCCGGAACAGGAAGGGCCGCTAATCTTTGCGAATCATCCAGCGCAACAATACAGGAAGCATAATCTTTGGCTATTGGCACAAAAGAAACCCCCGGAAGTACCCGGCGACGATCTGGCTGCATATCTACATCTGTCACGATAAGAAGTGGTAGCGATAACTCTTCATCAGACCTTGTTGGAGATCTCAATACGTCATTGCCGTTGGGCACCAACGTATTCAACTGAATTTTGGCAAAAATATTTGATCCACTTCCGGCAAATGACCACCATTTTTGTTGACCAATAACAACTTCGGTAAAATACGAGTTGATAGACTTTTCTCTGCGGGTTACCGCTTCACCACAAATTGTCATACTGCGCAAAATCGGCAACTCAAGCAGAATATCAAGAGCTTCCATTTTCATTGAACTAAGCAGATCATCAACGTCAATGTCACTGTTCAACTGTAAAACTATTGTCGTATCGGCTCCGCTTAACGGAGCTTTAGTTGATGGCCAGGCTAATCGAAGCACTGGGGCTCTAACCTGTAAATTAATTTGATTGTCTTGCAATGCTTTTTGGGTTTTCTCTGCGGAAAAGCTAACAGAACCGCTGATTGACAGGATATCAATTTCAGAGCTAACAGCAAGAACTGAAGTAAATCCCACCCCAAACTTGCCTACTGCACCTGATTTATTTGATGAACGTAACGCACAGAGCGCTTGAACTCCTTCCTTATCCAGCGGTGCACCAACGTTACTGACTAACAGCTTGGTACCGGAATCGCCGTACTCCACATCAATCCATAGGGAACCTGAGCACCCAGCTTTCGCCGCAGCATCCGCAGCGTTTTGAGCAAGTTCAGTGAGCAATCTATCCCGATAGCCACCGTGCAGGAAATCTTGCTCGATAGCACTGTCTTCACGAAATCTTGTTGGTGAATTTTTCCAAGAATCTAGGTTTGCAATCCGAAGTTCTCTTGTACCAAATGGATCCGCTGGATCACTCATCACTTGCTAAGAATTCAGGTTCGGCGTAGCTACCATCTCAACACCCGATTCTGCCAATACAACCTCTTCAACTGCACCGTCGTCATATGGATCAAAAATCGGCGATCCGGCACCAGTTGGGAGTACCGTATCCGAGTGCGCACCACAACCATAGCTAGCATGAACAACATGCCCATCTGCAGATAACTCATTTCCGCAGACACCAAAGGCCACCCGGAGTGAACCTGCAAGAGGCAAATAAAATCCACAGGAAGCACAATGAGCAGCAGCCAACCGAGCCATTTCTGAGCGAGGACCAAAGTCACCATCTCGCCAGCGCTGAGCAGCATCAAGTCGGCCCTGATAACTCATTACCTGACTACGTCCAAGGCCAATGTCAGCAGCCGTCTCATCAACATCATCGTCACCGGCAGAAACATATCCCGGGGCTAAACGAGAATCCTCCGGTAACGGAGATAGCAAATCACCTGGAGCTAGATCTCCTGGTTGAACTCGTAATTCCCACGGTATCCACGCAGGAGCTAGCAGTGCATCCGGACCAGGAATCAGCGCTACCTCACTGATAGTTATCCGCGCAGAATCTGGGATTTCAACTGCTACTACGACCCACTGCCAACCTCGGTAACCTGGCATATCTGCCGCAAACCAATGAGTGGCGGATACCTCATCCTCATAACTCACCCCCACATGCTCCCCCACTGAACCCTCAGCAGACTCCATTACCGCCGCCCTAGCCAGCCCTTGCGCTTCGCGTAACAGCAGTGAGATGGCCTCCTGGCCATCGTTAAACATCACCTCTGGCGTACTACCAGCTCTCTGGGTCAGGCCACTAAGGTCGCTAACTGAAGTACTCACGCTCAACATTTTGCCGTATCGACACAGATTCCTATGGGTGGGGTTCACTAGGCGGTTTCCTTGAGTCAAAAAGAGCTTACTTTCCGCTCATTTCTCATAGTTTTGTTCGTCCCTTAACCCATATTTTATTATCGAAATTGATCTTTACCAGTAAAAACATGATGCCGATGTTCACGCGAGTCAAAGATGGGGAACAATTAACAGTGTGACCGGACCGCACAGACCACAAGACCCACAAGGTCAGTGGGATCATCAGGGTAACGGCCCTGCTGAGCGGCATCCGGGATATGCCAACTACCCAGTAGCGGGAACGCAACCTGAACGACCACGAGCCGTTCCTCAGCCAATTCCAGCGCAAATCCCTCACCCCAGAATCGACCGACAACCCATCCATAGCAATAACCCACATTTACCTCCGCTACGCGGGTCAGAGCAACCTAGAAACTCAACGACTGACGGTCTTGCACAACCAGCCCAAGCCGACATCCCTCGAAAAATCACCGTGACCCGAGTTGCCGCAATGCGCAGCAGAGAACTGACCAGCAAAGGCATTGCCACTTTTCAGCGAGCAGCCAAAGCAGATGGTGCGGAAAAGTCTGGGCTCACCGCATTGACCTACGCTGTCATGGCAAACTTTGCTACTGATGCTGCCATGGCAGTAGCCCTAGCCAACACCCTATTTTTTGCAGCAGCCAAGGGTGAAAGCCAGTCAAAAGTTGCGCTATATCTGCTCATCACCATTGCCCCTTTCGCTGTTATCGCACCCCTCATCGGACCAGCCTTAGATCGGCTTCAACAAGGACGTCGACTAGCCCTAGCCGGTTCATTTATCATTCGTACCGTCTTAGCGATCATCCTTATCGCTAATTTTGATTCAGCAACTGGCAACTTTCCAGGGTGGGTGCTATACCCTTGTGCGCTAGCAATGATGGTGTTATCCAAATCATTTGGGGTTCTCAAAGCAGCTGTCACCCCTCGGGTACTGCCCCCCGAAATCGACTTGGTTCGAGTGAATTCTCGCCTCACCGTTTTTGGTTTGGTCGGTGGGACCATCGGAGCTGGAGCAATAGCCGGTGCAGCTGAACTCGGATTGGGGAGGCTCTTTGGCATTCCCGGTGCGCTCTGGCTTATCGTCATTATTACCGGTCTTGGGGCTTACTTAAGTATGCAAATCCCTGCTTGGGTGGAAGTAACCGAGGGTGAG
>JBOFCS010000036.1:0-5575 GCA_051646185.1 Mycobacteriaceae bacterium
AAAGAAGCATTAAGCGCTGCAAAGTCTTCCAAACGGAAGTAAACTTCTCCACGAACTTCAAGCAACGTAGGTATTGGATATTGTTCACTGGGCGTAAGTTTTTGCGGTACGTTCACAACGGTTCGAGCATTAAGGGTTACTTCTTCTCCCGTGCGACCGTCGCCACGGGTAGCGCCACGAACCAGCACCCCATTTTCATAGACCAAGTTGAGGGCGACTCCATCAATCTTTAACTCGCAAAGGTAGTGCAGGGTATTTCCAGTTTCCGTTTCAACTCGTGTTGCCCAAGCTCGTAATTCTGATTCATCAAAAGCATTGTCGAGGCTGAGCATCCGCTCGAGATGATCTACTGGAGCAAAATCGGTAGAAAACCCGCCGCCAACTACTTGAGTGGGAGAATCTGGAGTGCGCAACTGGGGATAAGCCTCTTCAAGAGCATTCAGCTCACCAAGAAGCTTATCGAACTCCCTATCAGAGATGATCGGAGCATCACGCACGTAGTACCGAAATTGATGCTCACGCACTTGCTCAGCGAGCTTTTGCCAGGCAAGGGCGCTTTCCTGCTCGGACGAACCTTTGCTAGCGCTATCTTTTTCTCCTGTACCCACGGTAAAAGACTAGCCCAGCGGGGTAAAATCTGAACGAAGTATCACTGCCTAATCGGTGAGATCACCCGAAACCACCAGAGCCCCACCCAACCTACCGCAAACTGCAGAGCAGCTAAAACAAGTAGTATTAACTGACCGTACTGCTCTCCACTCGCCCCCGTCGTCACATCCACGATGGAGGTGACGAGTGTGATCATTCCAGAAATGGCAATAAACAGTGGGAGAGAAATTTTCGCCAACTGAGACGCCGCACTTAACCGGATAATACGGTACCCGATCACAGCGGTGAGCAAAGCCGCAACTCCGGCAGCGGAGAGTATTCGATCCTCTGCAACTCGACTAAACCCTCCCCCCGACGATAACTCTCCCGGAATAACAAACAAACCAAAGATAATCACATAACACAGACCTGTAACGGCATAGAAACCCCAGCCCCACGCCCAATTTTTACTCATAGTTTAGTTGCTTTCAGTGTGAATCTTCGCGCACATATGCTTGTGAATAAGTACTACCGTCTTCAGGCCTTTTACTTAAATGCGAAGTGATATCTGCTGTTGCGCTAGAACCCGTAACTTTTACATTCGAGACTGAATGGATAATGGTACTACCATACTCCGAAAAACGTTTTCAGCAAAGTGTTTAAAATCTTCGACACTCGGGGTCTTATCCTGAGCGAAGACCTCTATATTCTTTCAGCTGTGACTGAAAGAAACCACTGCTTTGAAATTTAAGGTGAAGATTTTACTCATGGCTTGTTTATTGATTGCTCAACACTATCACTAGCAAAATGGCAGTTAGGATCGAATGGGATTTCCGCTTTACCACCCCAAATCTTTTGCCTGTTGGTTTGTCATAATATCTGAGGTCCCAGCAGTTACTTTAATGACAGGAAACTCTTGCCTATCCAAGGCTAAATCAGGTTGACCTGTGGAACAACACCCTGCTGTTTCATTTGTTCGATCAGGATTTTTCATCTCACCTATCTCCATTCACATTCCCACCACTTCCCTGAAAATCCTGTTAATCGACAATTTACTGAATTTTTAACGCGAAAAGAATGATTTTATGTATCGCAATAAATCAACAGAATTTTGCAAAAACTTTCTTTCGGGAGTAGGATTTTCTGCACATGATCATAAATCATTAAAACAATTGTATAAAGTAGAATTCTTACTAATTTTTTGCATACTCCAACGCCTCTCCCACTGTTTTTGGGAGGTTTTGTATATTCTCTGCATTCCACCATATCCTTCCCTTTTTAATATATTCTATTGGGACTCCCTCTCCAGGTTCACAAATTTTTAGCATAACTATTTCAATACCAAGATCTTGCGGACTACAAGGATAGTCACCTGTAGGAGCTGGAGCGTTGACATTAATTTCTAATCCATGAATTCCAGGTATTAAATTTTTTTCGTATACAATATAAACTAAATTATAATTAATCCACGAAGCAAACACTTTAATTCCCCCATTCAGCAAAACGGAACCTGAGTTTAGATAATTGAAAATTGCATCCAGAACTAAGTGACTCCTTGTAACTATTTTATCTTCTTTATTCATCAAGAGCCTCTTTCGTTTAATGCCATTAATTTAGAAATCTTCTCATCATTATTTCTGGCAGAAACATCGAAATCACTAGTATTTCCACTGAAACTCCAATAAGGTTAGCAAGCTCAATCAAGTAGAAAATTTTGAATTCCCAGTTGGACAATAAACAGTGATTATTCCTTTTTGCTCGCCATCCTTTTATGGACTACTAGTGTGTATAACGACCCGAAACATCACAGCGCTCGCTTGTTTCCTTGAGTATCGAAGTATAAGGAGTGTGGAAGTTACGAGGTCCCTTGTTCCGCATCTTGTTTCGATTAGGTCAACTAAAGCATCCTGACCTGTCATAGCATGTTTATGCTATGTTTTACCCCTCCAAACCCAAGTATCTGTCTAACGGTATTCACCACACCATTAGTTTCCATAGCTAGCACAGTACCTATCGCGTAGGAAATGCACAGCATAATACCGCACCAGCAGCAACAGGAAACTTTTCAGAAGCTGCACTTACTAAGGTAAACCCGACTCAGCTCTGACCTTTAACTCGACCTACATCACATAGCCATCATAAACAAGCGCTCACAAGTGATGGGCACAAACCTAAGCCCGCAAAATTCTCGCAATTTGGTGGGGTACTCCAAATATCTAGATACCAAGACCGATACGATCCATCAGGAATCAATAGAAGTTAGGAGCAGTAGTGCCGCATCCCTTGACTTTTCACGACAAAAGTTTTGGCTTGGCCAAACTTCGCAAAACCTGTCAGCTTTTCCCTGAAACAACCGAAGTCGTGGCTTGGGGCAGGCCCACTTTTCGTGTTGGGAAGATGTTCGCGGTCTACAGCGGCAGCGCTAAGACTGAACAACCAAAAGTACATGTCCAGTACCCGCACTCCATCCTCGTCAAAGTAGATGCCTCCGAACGTCAAGCTTTAGAACAAGACTCCCGATTTTTTATCCCTGCCTATTTTGGCCCCTTTGGTTGGCTAGGACTCAATCTTGACTCTGCTAAACCTGATTGGGATGAAATCTACGAACTACTAGACACTTCTTACCGAGCAGTAGCACCCAAACGTCTCATCGCTCAGCTTAACGCAGGTGAAAACCCAATATCGTTATAGAGCTTCAGGTTCCTCGGAAAAAATCCGGGCCAATTCTACCGTCTTCGTTAAAGCGGTGCGTGCCCATTTCTGGTCAGCTAAGGCCAAGCCACCTACCGGACTAACACCCATCTGAGTAGATAAAATCTTTCGAGAAAACCCAAGGCTACTAAGCAAACTCAAGACAGGCCTAGCCAATTCCTCAGTACTTGGCACCCGCTCCGGCTCCTGAAAAGGAATAAGACCCAACACCATAGTTTTGCCTGATTGAATAAACTCACCAACACCATCAAAATCTGCAACAGCGATCCTGGCTACGTCAATACCAACCCCAGTAATATCGGCTGCAGCAAGCAGCCCCCAGGGCAAAGAATCACCCTCACAATGCAGCAGAATATCTCTACCTATTTGCGCAACAAAGTTATTCAACGATTCGAGGGCTTCACCCACCCCTAGTGGGGCCACCGGATTAAGAATCGATACCCCCTGTAATGAACCCTCTAACACCTGCGGCAGCAGTGGCTCATTAATCTGTACAACAATATTTGCACCCAGTCGACGTTCCAGATCCTTGCAGTGTGACATCACACCCTCAGCCAACGACTGGCCAATATCACGCATGGCACCGACATCAGTCAAGACCCGATGCCCATTACGCAGTTCAACCTCTGCAGCAAAGCTAAAAGGGCCAGGCGACTGAACTTTTAACGATCGCCCACTATCTTTTAATCCTGCTCGTTCCCAAGCTTCTTCGAGATAATCAATATCTTGAGCTAAAAAGCTTTTAGCTCTTGCGGTAACCACACCTGGCCTACCAACAATCCGGTAGCCTCTGGGTGCCGTATCCAGATAAATATCCACAAGTATCGCCGCGGCCCGACCAATAAGATCGGCACCAACTCCCCTAGCTGGAAGCTCAACCAGGTGCGCCAAATCAGGCAACTCACCAATAACTGTCTTTGTAGCCTCACGGGCATCAGTTCCTGGCCAAGAACCAATACCCGTACCTGCGCCGATAAATGGATTAGTCACTGAAGCAAAGACTCTGTAGCGCAAATAGTTCCACTGCCAATAACTTCATCACCCTCAGGATCCGGCCGGTACAACACCACAGCTTGACCTTTTGCCACTCCTGTCAGTGGCTGTTTCAAAGTAATGCGAATGCTCCCTTCTCGGTCTGCGGTAATACCATCAGATTCAATAACTGCTTCTGCAAGACCACCATGAGCTCGGACCTGCACGGTGCAGTTGAGCGCACCAACCGGCGCCTGACCACTGGTCCATACCGCACGATCTGCGGTAATTGACCAAATATCTAAGTTCTGCGCCGATCCAACTAACACAGTTCCGGTGTCAGATTCAATTCCTGTTACATACCGTGGTTTACCATCGGCAGCCGGCCCCTGAACCCCAAGGCCTTTGCGCTGCCCAATGGTAAAGCCATGAACCCCATCATGACTGGCAAGTTCAGCACCAGAATCGGCATCAATAACTTTTCCAGGTCGCATCCCAATTCGGGCACCAAGAAAGGCCCGAGTATCTCCGGAGGGAATAAAACAAATATCGTGACTATCAGGCTTATTAGCCACCGCTAGCCCACGTTCAGCCGCTTCTAACCGGATCAGTTCTTTAGGAGTATCCCCTACCGGAAACATGGCAGTCGATAACTGGGCGGAAGTTAACACACCAAGGACATAGGACTGATCTTTATCCTGATCAACAGCTCTCCGCAACACTCCATTGGTTAACCTCGCATAATGACCGGTAGCAATGGCATCAAAGCCTAAGGCCAAGGCTCGATCCGCAAGAGCGGCAAACTTAATCTTTTCATTGCAGGTCAAACATGGATTAGGGGTCTGACCAGCAGCATAGGACTCTACAAAATTATCGATCACTTCTTCTTTAAACTGATCGGCAAAATCCCAGACATAAAATGGTATACCCAGTATATCTGCAGCTCTACGTGCATCTGAGGCGTCTTCTTTAGAGCAGCAGCCGCGCGATCCGGTACGCAAAGTTCCAGGGGCAGTTGATAAAGCAAGATGCACACCAACAACATCATGCCCAGCGGCGACCACCCGTGCAGCAGCAACCGCCGAATCCACACCCCCACTCATAGCAACAAGAACCCGCATTATTTTCCACCTTTCGGTTCCGTCAACCGGGAACCAGCACTTGCCAAAACCGCCGCCCGAGCCCGCTCAAGGACTTGTGGCAATGCCTGAATCAATGATTCAACATCACCGCTAGTTGATCCATGCCCTAAAGAAAACCTCCACGACCCACGGGCGACCGCCGGGTCCATTCCCATTGCCGT
>JBOFCS010000042.1:0-18225 GCA_051646185.1 Mycobacteriaceae bacterium
GATAGCTCAACAAAGGATCGTAATGTGGTAACAAAACTGCTATTTACCAGTGGAAAACTGTACTATGAGCTGGCCGCTAAGCAAGCCGTGGACAACATCACTGATACCGCAATTATTCGTATCGAACAGCTGTACCCGATCCCTCAACGTCGAATTGCTGAAGCATTAAGTAACTACCCAAATGCCCGAACAGTCAAGTGGGTACAGGAAGAACCAGCAAACCAGGGCGCGTGGCCACTGTTCGGCTTGGCTCTGCCTGAGTTGCTTCCAGAGCAGCTCAGCGGTATCAAGCGAGTGTCCCGACGCCCCATGGCCGCACCTTCCGCAGGCTCCTCAAAAGTACATGCGGTAGAGCAAGCTGAACTTGTAGCGGAGGCATTTACTTAAGCCTTCTCCACCACATATTGGTTGGGGTGCGAGCAGCTTGCACCCCAACCAATATGGTTTCTATTTTTCATCAATACTTACGGCTTTAATCAATTCAGAGCTAATGAGCTGCGGTGCAAAAATGACCGCAGGCAACGATAGCGTAATCGTGTCCAGCAGCTCTTCCCGTGAGATCACCGGTTCTTTCAACCAACTGATTGCCGTTTCCTCCACCAATGCAATCCAGCCCCGCACTGAGAGGATAATTCGGTTAGATCGCTCAATCCCCATTCTTTCCCCCACCGCAAGCACTCGCTCTAATACCTGGGATCTGTTGTACTCAAATACTTCCTGGAACTGTGCGTTCTGTCCTGCAGCCCCTCGCAGTAGCGCAACGTACAGCCTCCCATTCTCACTTATGTAGTCCACATAGGCAGACAGTGAAACACGCAAGGTATCTAGTGGCTCTAAAGTCAGATCTGGGGTCGTGTAGGTCAGCATATCTTCACTAACTTTTCGTACGATTGACAATAAAAAATCTTGCTTAGAAGAAAAATAGTGAAATAACAACCCCCGCGACACTCCCGCTTGGTCTGCAATTTCCTCGACTGACACTTGCTCGATCGAACGCTCAGCCAACATCTCAAGCCCCAGTGTAATTAACTGTTCCTGGCGGTCCTGAGGACTCAACCTTGTTCGCTTTACTTTTTCCACACACGACCATCCTATTGAATCAGAGTCAATAATATTATTGACTCTGATTCAATATAGCACTATTGTGACTATTTATGACACGAGTCACAGCAACCTCTACCAAAAAATCTTCTGATTCAACCTCACCTAAACAGCATGTATCTGTGCTGATCATCGGCAGCGGCTTTTCCGGCCTGGGAGCTGCAATCAAATTGTCCCAACAGGGCGAAACTGATTTCCTTGTCTTAGAACGGGGTAGCGAAGTCGGTGGAACCTGGCGCGATAACTCCTACCCTGGGGCCGCTTGCGACGTCCCCTCTCATCTATACTCCTATTCTTTTGCACTCAACCCTAACTGGAGTCGCTCTTTCTCCCCACAGCCAGAAATTCAGCAGTATATCCGCGATACCGCAAATAAATACGGGGTAAACAACAAACACATTTTCGGATGCGAAGTGACCTCAGCCCACTGGAACAGCACAACAAATCTGTGGGAGGTCGCCACGACCAAAGGTAATTTCACAGCAAATATTGTTGTGTCGGCAGTAGGTGCTTTATGCGAACCATCGCTACCGGACATCAAAGGCATCGGTGATTTCACCGGAGAAATGTTTCACTCAGCTCGCTGGAACCATGATGCTGACTTAACGGGTAAACGTGTTGCTGTCATAGGCACCGGAGCTTCAGCTATACAAATCGTCCCTCAATTAGCAAAATCTGTTGCTCAACTGGATGTTTATCAGCGCACAGCGCCCTGGATTTTACCTAGGCCAGATCGACCTTATTCCAAACTTGAGCGGTTTGCCTTTAAAAAAATCCCAGGATTCCAACGCCTTTCCCGTAGTGCAATCTACTGGATCCGAGAGACCCAAGTTATTGGACTGACAAAAATACCTGCTTTGCTTAAGCCTCTACAGGCAGCCGCTAGCTCACACCTTCGCAAACAGGTACCTGACCCCGAACTGAGGGCTAAACTCACTCCCAATTGGGGCATCGGATGCAAGCGAATGCTTATCTCTAACAACTATTTTCCAGCAATCAGTCAAAAACATGTGAATCTTGTAACAGATGGCATTAAAGAAGTGCGTAGCAATGGCATCGTCAGCAATGATGGGACTGTAAGAGAAATTGATGCCCTGGTTATTGCCACCGGTTTTCATGTCACTGACTCCCCTACTTTTGAGCATATCTTTGGAAAAGATGGCCGTTCACTCACCGAAACTTGGGGCGATGCCGGAATGCAGGCCTACAAAGGAACCACGATAGCCAATTTCCCTAATATGTTCTTTCTTGTGGGCCCCAATGTTGGTCTTGGACATACCTCAATGATCCACATGATCGAGTCACAAATTAACTACGTTTTATCCGCCCTTAAAACAATTAAGAAGTTTAATCTTGCCACCGTTGAGGTACGCAAAGATACTCAAGATGAATACAATCGTTCTCTGCAGAAAAAGCTCTCCACAAGCGTGTGGATGAACGGTGGGTGCGCAAGTTGGTACCTAGATTCTCACGGCAACAACACAACACTGTGGCCAGGATTCACCTTTAATTTTCGTAAGATCACCAAAAATTTTGATCTAGCCGCCTACCAAAGCACAGACAAATACGAATCAACCAACGTTACCGCCTTACCTACCGCCAACCAAGGAGTCTCCGCATCATGAAAGATTTTCACGGAAAAGTAGCTGTTATTACTGGGGCGGGCTCTGGAATGGGGCGTGAACTTGCTATTCAGTTGGCTAAAGCAGGGGCAAAAGTTGCTATCTCAGATATTGATACGGTTGGTCTAGCCGAAACTGAAAAAAGAGTGAAAGCGATTAGCTCAGAAGTAAAGGCTGATTTCCTTAACACCGCAGAACGTGAAGCCATGATGGATTATGCCGATAATGTGGTGGCACATTTTGGCAAAGTAAATATGATCTTTAACAACGCCGGTATCGCCTTCACCGGGGATGTTGAAGTTTCTGAGTTTAAAGATATTGAACGCGTTATGGATGTTGACTTTTGGGGAGTTGTCAACGGAACCAAAGCCTTCCTGCCACATATTATTGCCTCAGGCGATGGCCATATTATTAATACGTCAAGTTTATTTGGGATCATTGGGGTCCCCTCCCAAAGTGCTTACAACGCCGCCAAATTTGCGGTACGAGGTTTTACCGAGTCTCTACGACAAGAAATGCTCATTGCCAAGCATCCAGTACAGGTTTCTTGCGTACACCCGGGCGGCATTAAAACCAATATTGTGAACTATTCCACTAGCGCTGAAGGTGTGGATACCAAAGCCCTCGCTGAAGTTTTTAATAAACTTGCCGTCACTTCAGCAGCTGCTGCTTCCCGGAAAATTCTTAAAGGTGTCCAAAAAAACAAGGCGCGCATTCTCATTGGTGCCGATGCAATTATCATCGATATTTTTGCTCGCCTACTTGGTTCGCATTATCAGAGGATTTTCATTGGTTACACCAAGCGACTAACAGAGAAAGCTAAAGTGAAAAAATAAAATGGCAACCCGCTACCTTCCAATAAAATTTGTGGCCCAAGGAATCAAGCCACTTATTCGCCTAGCGACCATTCCTGGGCTGAACGTAAGAAGCCAGCGTTTTCTCCTGAATGCTTTCTCCAAGCTACAAGGTTTACCCGGTGGCACTGTGGTGCGCGAGATTCAACTGGCTGGTCGTCCCGCCGAGCGAGTAACGGTAGGCGCAACTGAACGTCAAACGGCAGTACTGTACCTACATGGTGGGGCATATACGATTGGTTCTCCACGAACACATCGTTCACTAGCAGCCCATATCGCTAAGCACTCAGGATCAGCGATCTTTGTCCTCGACTATCGCCTTGCCCCAGAAAATCCTTTTCCAGCGGCATTGGAAGATGCTGTTGCGGCCTACCGAGAGCTTATTGAGGCCTGGGGTTACCGTCCTGAAAATGTCGCAATCGCTGGAGATTCCGCCGGCGGAGGGCTATCAGCGGCAACAACAAGGAAGTTGATTGACGACCATAATCTGTCACCCAATGCCTTGGTACTTATTGCTCCCTGGGTAGATCCTGGAGATAAGGATCCACGGGTACGGCGCGATTTTGTTTTAGATATTGACTGGATCGCTAAATCAAGCGATATGTACCTTGGTCATAGCGATCGGAATGACCCTGGGTTTGCCCCTTTGCTTGGCAATCTCTCCGGAATGCCCCCTACGCTAATCCAGGTTGGCACTACCGAAATTTTATACGACCAGGTAATTGCCTTCGCTAAAAAAATGCAAGAAGCCGACGTTCAGGTAACCGTGCAGGAATCAGATAAGCTCTGGCATGTTGCTCAGGCACAAGCTTCCATTATCAAAGAAGCTGCCGAGGCTGTGTCGGAAATAGGTGCATTCCTCAAAGCTAAAGCTAGAACAAATGCTGAGCCAACCAACGCTGTGCCACTACCTCAGGGTTAAGACCTTCACTGGTGATCTGGCGGATCATGTTCGCCAGATCACCAGTGGATAATTCCCCAGCGACTTTGTTGACTGCTGTCTGCGCCAAGTCAGTCAGTGCTCCCTTACGAAATATTGGAACAATGTTTTCGGCACGAAAGTATTGGCCATCATCGCGTAAGACAACCAAATCGCTATCACCGGGCTGTACCGTTAGTTCTGTTGCCCAGAAGATATAGGCCTCATTTCCGGTAGCTGCTGAGGAAACTTCGGCAGGAGTAACAACCGATTTCGGCTCAGACATAACGCAGCCCTGTCCGATATTAATAGCCGAAATCGCCCTTTGAGTCGCTACTTCAGCAGCAAGCCAAACAGCTTTGAGCGCTGCACAATGCTCTTGTAAATCACTGATCGCATTAACTTTCCACTGCTGAGCTAACTCGCGAGACATCGCAATCACCTGAGTGTCCCCTGCCGGTGTGTAATCCCCGACCGAAAGACCTTCTGGCAATGCACTATTTAACTTTGAAAAAACCTCTTCAGGCTTCATCGCTTTGCTAGCTGGATCTAGATAAGCCAGCAAAGAACCCATAAGATCCGGAACAATAGATGCCTGATTTTGATCAATAGCATCCAAATACTTTTGCCGCGTAGATAATTCAAAATTAGTGTCAACAATAAAACCTGAGCTACGTAATGCACCTGCGTATAGGCGTGCAAGTAGAGAAGAAAAAACATTGTCAGCAGAGCCAATAATGAGCCGCTCAGGCCGTGGCTTATGCCCCGCACAGCCTACCAAAAGCGCAAGTACGCAGACACTGCTAACAAGCCGAGAACTCACCCGCCTGCGTAGAGTCATCTTTAGTCCTAAATGACACCTTCAGCGGCGGCAGCTGCGGCGACAGCTGCCGCAACAGCCGGGGCAACCCGGGAATCCAGTGGACTTGGCACAATTTTATCGGGCGCAAGCTCATCAGCAACAACCGATAAAATCGCTTCAGCAGCAGCCAATTTCATGCCTTCGGTAATTCTGCGTGCGCCCGCATCAAGTGCACCCTTAAAAACTCCGGGGAAAGCTAGAACGTTATTAATCTGATTAGGAAAATCACTGCGTCCGGTAGCTACAATCGCCGCGTGACGGCCGGCGATCTCTGGATGAATTTCAGGATCAGGGTTTGACAATGCAAAAACAATTGCCTGAGGTGCCATAGTTTTAATAATCTCTTCTGGAATCGTTCCGGCAGAGACTCCGATGAATACATCAGCGCCGTCCAATGCCTCGGCGACCCCGCCTACTCGACCTGCCGGATTCGTTCGAGTAGCCAATTCAGCCTTAAACTCATTCAGGTCATGCCGATTAGCGTTAACAATACCTTGTGAATCAATCACCGTTACATCACTAATCCCGTAGGCAAGCAGAATATTTGCACAAGCAACACCGGCCGCCCCTGCCCCTGAAATAACAACCCTAAGTGTGCGGATTTCTCGCTGCTGAACTCGCACTGCCCCCATAAGCGCAGCAAGGACAACAATAGCCGTGCCATGCTGATCATCGTGCATAACTGGGCAGTCGAGAGCTTCAATAACTCTTTTTTCTATCTCAAAACACCGAGGCGCAGAAATATCTTCAAGATTGACAGCACCAAAAGTCGGGCGTAACCGGATTAAGGTTTCAACAATTTCGTCTGGATCTTTAGTATCAAGCACAATAGGTATCGAATTTAATCCGGCAAAGTTCTTAAAGAGAGCTGATTTTCCTTCCATCACAGGTAAAGCAGCGCGGGGTCCAATATCTCCAAGACCCAGCACCGCACTGCCATCTGAAACCACCACAACAAGACGGTTTGTCCATGTGTAACGTTTGGCTAAGGTCTCATCAGCAGCGATGGCCCTGCTTACTTGAGCTACCCCAGGTGTGTAGGCAATAGACAGCGCTCGTTGCGTATCCAGTGCCGTTGTGGTCTCAACTGACAGCTTTCCACCAAGGTGTCCCGCAAAAATTTCTTCGTCAGTTAGCTGCACTGCCGATGGGGATGCCGTTTCAGTCACGATCGACACGTTACTCACTCCTGAATTGTTCTGGTCCATCCGGGCCAATATCTTGCTCGGTCAATAGTTCACTGTTACCCGGTATCGGATTTATCGAAGCTTCCCAGTGAAAGAAGACCATCAGAGTTGGGCGATGGTTCACACACATCAGCTCAAGTGTTAGAGCACCCGGCGGTCAGCCCTGGCTTTCTGACAAACTCAGATAATCGGCTCAGCTTAGCGAGGCGGTGGCATCACTAGTTGATCTGCCTAGTCTGCCAGTGCTGCCATGAGTGATACACACCGACCCACCTGGCTAGGCTAGAGAGCATGAAAGTCCGCGAACTCCCTATTCCTGGCGCACTAGTCTTTGAACCTGAAATATTCCCAGATACCCGTGGGCAGTTTATTGCCCCTTTTCAGCAAGAACGCTTTATCACAGCAGTCGGGCACCCACTTACGATCAGCCAAACCAATCTCAGCGCAACCGTACGAGGTGCTGTTCGGGGAGTGCACTTCACCGATGTGCCTCCCGGCCAAGCGAAATATGTATACGCTGCCAGTGGTGTTCTCCTTGATATTGTTATCGACCTGCGAATTGGTTCTCCTACCTTCGCCCAGCATGCAACGGTCCAACTTGATTCCGGTTTAGGTACCGCAGTGTACCTGCCTGAAGGTCTTGGACATGCAGTCCTCGCATTAAGCGATAACGCCACAATCGCATACTTATGCTCGACGGGATATAACCCAAGTATTGATCGTGCTATTACCCCACTGGATCCAGAATTACAACTCCCATGGCCATCCGAATATGAACTTATTATCTCCGAAAAAGATCGTCAGGCACCAACATTAAGCCAAGCCTTGGCCAGTAATGTTCTGCCAATCTGGAATGGCTAATACTGTCATCAAGCCCCCCACCATTGAGTCCAGAGCAGAAAAAATACGGTGATAAAAATCGCTAAACTGGCCAAACCAGATACATACCTGACTCGTCGATAGGCATATCCTTGTAAGATTAACAAGATAATTGAGGCAATGCTGTGCACTGCAAGCGATTGCACCCCAGGCCCTGGAAAGCCGTGGCTACTACCCAAAAAAGCGGCAGCAAAAACCACAATAGTCAGAACAATCACACCTGCGGTTAATGCCGCACTTAATCCGTACAGCACCCGTTTAGGTCCCATATCATCCTCCTGCAACAAACCCGCGAACAGATTCAGCAATCAATTGAACTGCTATTGCCGCAAGTAAAAGACCTGAAATTCGGGCGAACAAGGTGATCCCACCCTGCCCAAGCACCCTGATGAGGACCATAGAAAATCTCAACACCACAAAGAGTACAAGATGGACGCTGACAATAGCAGCAGCAATGGCCAAGTATGACCCCAATTTGCCATCGGCCTGACTGACATACACGATTACCGCAGCAATAGCCCCTGGACCGGCCATCAATGGGGTGCCCAGTGGCACTAGAGCGACGTTGACGTTTTCAGCCGACTCAGCTTCACCAGCATTTCTACCCGTAAGAAGTGATAATGCAATGAGTAATAGCAGCAGCCCTCCTGCCCCACGCAAAGCCGGAATGCCAATATGGAGATAACTTAAAATTCCTTGTCCCGCAACGGCAAATACTGTTATAACGGTGAATGAGACCAATGGGGCCTGCCAAGCCGCGCGATTGCGAATCTCAGTAGGTTGGGCTCCGACCAAAGCAAGAAACACTGGCACAGCACCCGTAGGGTCCATTATGACAAAAAGCGTAATAAAGATTGTGAGGTAGGTGGTTGTATCGAATATCATGTCGAATATCCCGACTCCAGCACCGAAACTCCGGTGGCCATTTCCTGAATTTTTTCCCACTGGCTTGGATGAGTGCGATACTGCCCAAGCTCAACACGCTTATGGCTGCCATGGTAGTCCGAAGAGCCGGTAACGATAAGATTTAATCCTTTTGCTAAATCCAGCAACGCTTTTCGATCATCTGCATTATGGTCCATATGGTCAACCTCTATACCCGCAAGCCCAGCTTCCACCGCTTCTTCGATATGTTCGGTATCGAGCACCCCGCCCCGGCTACGTGCTTTAGGATGCGCAAGAACGGGGACTCCACCAGCTGCCCGAACCATTTCCACAGCTACCGTAAGCGGCGTATCACGCTTTGGTAAAACATAACGGCTATCTGCTGAAAGTAGACCCCGGAATGCTTCATCCACCGAATCCACAACACCAGCATTAACTAATGCCGCCGCCAGATGCGGTCGCCCAATAACACCTTGAGCACTATTCATCACTTCTTCAGGATTAATAGGAATACCATCTGCAGCCATCATTATTGTCATTTTCTGCATGCGCGCTATTCGCTCACTTTGCAATCTCACTGTTTCCTCAGCAAAGACTGGACTGTGTGGCTCAAATAAATAGGCGAGCAAATGTACCGATACCAACCTTCCTCCCTCACCTCGCCCCGTACAAGACATTTCCATGCCAGGAACCACAATCAGAGAACGATCCAATAATCGCACTGCCTCCTGAGCTTCCGCCCAACCTGCGGTGGTGTCATGATCAGTGATGGCAAGAACATCAAGACCTACATGAGCTGCCGCTAGCACCAGAGCAGCCGGACTATCGGTACCATCAGAGGCAGTGGAATGCGAGTGGAGATCAATCTTCACCTAGCTAGTGTGACAGCTCAACACATCAATTGAGTACCCACACAGTCAACGGACGACTCAAGAAGGTGCCAACGATGCCAGTTTTTCCCTCTACCCCACCAATTCCTGCTCATGAAGGCATGACTAACCCAACGACCCTGGACGATGCCGCTGTTGTTGACTGTGGTGTTTACCTTGACGGACATCGGCTACCCGGGAAATTCAGTCATGCCCAAGCCCTCGCTGAGGTGCAAAAACGAGGCCACGGATTTGTTTGGATAGGACTGCATTCCCCTGATGAACTTCAGATGAGTGGACTAGCAACAGCATTTGGCCTTCATGAATTAGCAGTAGAGGATGTCATACATGCGCATCAACGACCAAAGCTTGAGCGCTACGATAACACCTTATTTTTTGTGCTCCGAACAGTCAATTATGTTGACCATGTATCAATTTCACAGGCAAAGGAGATCGTTGAAACTGGCGAAATTATGATATTTATCGGACCGGATTTTGTCATCACTGTTCGCCACGGCGATCACTCCGGCTTAGCCGGAGTACGCAGATCGATGGACAAGAATACTGAACAACTTGCTTTAGGACCTTCAGCGGTGCTTCATGCGATTGCCGATCATGTTGTTGACTCCTATTTGGCAGTCACAGATGCCATAGAAGATGATATTGACACAATGGAAGAAAGCGTATTTTCTCCTACTGGCTCAGTAGAAATTGAACAAATCTA
Organism: Mycobacteriaceae bacterium; assembly: GCA_051646185.1. Classification (GTDB taxonomy): domain Bacteria; phylum Actinomycetota; class Actinomycetes; order Mycobacteriales; family Mycobacteriaceae; genus JBOFCS01. The sequence goes on from JBOFCS010000042.1 coordinate 9,903, forward strand.
CCTGCTCAAGCGGGAAGTAGTGGAACTACGCAGAGCTGTTACCCCACTAGCTACTGCACTACAAAAATTTGTTCAGGACCACACCGATATGATCCCCAAAGAAGTTCGCAGGTATATGCGTGACGTAGTAGACCATCACACGATTGTCGCTGAACGTGTTGCAGCATACGACGAAGTGCTAAGCTCACTGGTAAATGCGGCTCTCGGAAAAGTGACACTCCGCCAGAATGCTGATATGCGGAAAATTAGCTCTTGGGTCGCCATCGCTTCTGTTCCCACAATGATTGCCGGGATTTATGGCATGAATTTTGAAAATATGCCTGAACTAAGTTGGGGTATTGGTTACCCCGCCATACTCACCTTGATGACAACTATCTGCTCATTTCTGTATGTAACCTTCAGACGCAATCATTGGCTCTAAAGCTTTGCTTGGGCACGATGAGGGTCACGGACATCAATATCGGCCTCCGCCCAAGCATCACGCAATGCTTGGGCACCGCGCAAACGTATCCATGCCGCTTCGGTAGCAGTCAAAGGGACGATACGGAAAAACTGCACAGGATTGCACGGCGGCAGCAACTCAACTTGCTCAATTTCACTATTTTCCAATAGCACAGCGGTAAACGGTGAACCTGCCCATAGTGGTTCACCCAGGTCGAGCAGCGCATCATGGGTAAAAATAATGCCTTCCACGGCCGGAGCAGCAGCCACAATGGCCATTGCGCGTTGCAATCCCAGGATCGAGGTTGCCCGACTGTACAGACTCAAGACCAACTCTGCACGTGGGCCCTGCTGCGGGTCGGTAACCATCGTTGTCGGATCACTCATAGGGTGACGTGAGCAGCCAATCGACACATAGTGAACCAAGGGGTCATCATCGGAGCTGAACCGAAAGATCTCAATAGGCTCAAGACCTAAAAAAGTTACTGATGCCGATGTTGACTCGTTCTGCTGGTTCGATCGGGCCCCAAAAAAAGTATGAAGATGTCTAGACACTACTTCGGTAATATTCTCGGCCACGCCTACAATCTAACCTCGATGGTTAAACTATCCACGCGCAACTACTGTCTTCCTGGATAGATACCTCACTCCAAAGCATCTGGCTACAATGCTAAGTTCTCCCCTGTTGATTCATCGAATACTAAAATTTTTGATGAATCGCACCATAATTGGATCTGCCCACCCTTGACGACCGCTGATTCTGAAGCCACCCTGGCCACAAGGTGTGCATCTGAACGGTCAGTTGCAGCAGCCACTGCAGAACCTAACTGTGCCCCTGCCTTAGTGCCCTTCGTCGAAAAATACACAAACTTATGAGAACCCATCGACTCAACGATCTCTGTCTCAACGGTTAGTGTGACGCCCTGCAATTTTTGATAGGAATCGATCAGGGCCGCATCTTCAAAATTCTCTGGTCGTATACCAATAATCACTCCGTTCTCAACGTTACGCCGCACAATCGCTGACAAAACCCGATCAGAAAGAGTGAAGTCACCAAATTCTGTCGTTACCCCAACTGAAGTTAACCGACCTTTAATGAAATTCATCGCAGGCGAACCAATAAAACCGGCAACAAATACGTTATGCGGAGCAGCGTACAGCTCTTGCGGGGGGGCAACCTGTTGCACAGCACCCTGATTCAGGACTACTACTCGATCACCTAAGGTCATTGCCTCAGTCTGATCATGCGTAACATATAGGGTTGTTGTGCCAAGACGGCGTTGCAACCGAGCAATCTCACTACGCATTTGCACCCGAAGTTTTGCATCAAGATTTGATAATGGTTCATCCATTAAAAATACTTTTGGGTTACGCACAATTGCGCGACCCATCGCCACCCGCTGACGTTGTCCACCGGAAAGATTGGCAGGCTTGCGGTCAAGATACTGATTAAGATCAAGAAGGGTTGCTACATCACGAACTTTCTCTGAAATTTCTTGCTGAGAAAAATTTTTCAATGTTAACGGAAAAGCAATATTTTCAGCCACAGTCATATGTGGATACAAAGCATAAGATTGAAAAACCATCGCAATGTCTCGGTCTTTAGGAGCAATTTCATTGACCCTTTTACCCGCGATGCGTAGCTCGCCGCTGGAAATATCCTCAAGTCCAGCAACCATATTCAAGGTTGTAGACTTTCCACACCCGGAAGGTCCAACGAGTATGACAAACTCTCCATCAGCAATGGTGATATCTACATCACTAACGGCTTTAACCCCGTCAGGATAGAGCTTAGTTACTTTATCAAGAACGATTTCAGCCACGGCTTTATCCCTTCACCGCGCCGGAGGTCAGTCCGGCGACAATTCGACGTTGGAAGAACAAAACAAAAACAATTATTGGAATGGTGATAACTACTGCAGCTGCTGCGATAGAACCAGTCGGCTCTTCGAACTGTGAGCTACCTGTAAAATTGGCGATAGCAGCAGGTGCGGTAATTGACCGCTCAGTTGATGTCAAAGAAATAGCTAGCAACAAATCATTCCAAGCGAAGATAAACACGAGAATTGCCGCAGTGACTATCCCCGGAGTAGCTAATGGCGCAATGATTTTAGTAAAAGCCTGCCAGGGGGTAGCACCATCCATTTTTGCTGCTTTTTCTAGCTCCCATGGAATTTCTTTAAAAAAAGCTGACAAAGTATAAATAGCTAGCGGTAACGCAAAAGCAATATACGGCAAAATCAAACCAGGCCAGGTATCAAAAAGCCCAAGCGCACGTTCAATATCAAAGAGTGGGGTTACCAAGGAAATTTGCGGGAACATGGCAATTAATAAGGCAGCACCAATCAGCAGCCGTTTACCTGGAAAATTCAGGCGTGCAATCGCATAAGCTGCCATTGTGCCAATCACAACTGCAATGGCCGTTGCGCTAAGACCAATACCAATTGAATTAATAAGCGCGCTGTTGAACTGGTTAGTATCAAAAATCCCTTTATAATTATCGAGCGTGAAGTCTCTGGGTATAAAATATCCATCTTTGACACTCGCAGGTTTCTTTAAGGAAAGACTAATAATCCACAATAGTGGAATTAATGCGTAGATAAGGACAATAAAGTTAATTACCGACCATCCAGCTTTGCGTCGAAGCGTATCAGCGGCCATCAGTTACGACCTCCTTCCTCATTACTTCCAGGGGCAGCAGCACCAAATAGCTTAATAAAGAGCAAAGCAATCCCTGCCACGCTAAGAAAAATTAGTACACTAATGGCTGAACCTATGCCTAAATTAAAAGCACCAAAAAGATTGTCGTAACCCAGAATTGATACTGAACCTGTCCCGTTGCTACCTTTTGTCAAGATGTAAATATTGTCAAAAATTCGAAATGCATCGAGGGTGCGGAATAATAGCGCCACTAAAATTGCAGGTTTCATCAGTGGCAATATGATCCGAATAAGTCGGGTCCACGCCCCAGCACCATCCAGTTCTGCCGCTTTCAGTAAATCAGCAGGAACCAAAGCAAGACCGGCCAGTAACAGCAATGCCATAAAGGGGGTGGTTTTCCACACCTCGGCTAGCACAACTATCGCCAAGGATTGCCATTGATCTGTCAATGGCGCGCTATCCTCTGGCAATAGATTCGCTAAATATCCGGTACCGGGTGTCCAAGCGTAGTACCAACTGTAGGCCGCAGCAACTGTCACAATGCCATAAGGAATCAAGACAACAGTCCGAACAATTCCACGCCCAACCAAGGTACGGTGCATCACTAACGCCAACGCCATGCCTAGCACAAATTCTATGGCAACAGAGATGGCGGTAATCCCCGAAGTAACTCCAAATGCTTGCCACCAATAGCTATCAGTCAGTACCGCAACATAATTAGAAAATCCAATAAACTGACGATCATTGGGAAAAGCTAAGTTATAGCGTTGCATACTCAACCAGACGGCATATCCAATCGGATAAGCGGTAACCAAAATCATCACAGCAGCAGCTGGGGCCACCAGCACTAACCCAAGACGACGTTCGGCCTTTACCGAATCAGGTATGGTTGACTTCCGCTGTGGAGATTTATCTGATGTTTCTGACATGGTTGGCGCACTCATGGAATCAGCCCTTCTGAATTAACCGCTTTGCCAACCAGGTCTGCTAACTTATCAACATCAGCAACGGGGTCAATACTCTGCGGTGGGTTCAAAGCATCTGCAAGAAGAATCGAAATACTCTGGTAAGCAGGAGAAACCGGACGAACAGCCGCAGATTCGATGGATCCTAGAACCCCTTCCCATGCGGGATAAACCTTTTGAAAATCCGGATCGGCATACAGGGCTTTAAGCACCGGAGGCACACCACCACTGACGGCGTTATTGCGTTGATTCTTCTCATTTGTTAAGCAGGCAACAGCCTCCCACGCAAAATCTGGGTGCTCAGTTGTTTTTGCCACCGCAATATTAAAGCCGCCAATAGTTACTTTGGCTGGTTTCCCAGGAATGACACCCGGATACGGTGCGCTTGCAAAAGCTTGAGTTGTTTTTGCTAGTGCTTCAGCGAAAAGTGGATTCGAGTTAATGAAACTACCTTTTTCATCAAGGGCAGCGCTGTATCCGGTCAGATCAAGGAATTTCACTGCTCCAGCTGCCGCATTAGTCATAATACTCGGCAAAACAAATGGATAATTTACCTCGAACAACGCATCACCGCGTTCGAGTGCATCCCTGGCCGTACCTTCATCACTCTGCGAGACTGAAGGATCTCTACCGTCAGCTGTCGCCACCCTTTTCATTATTGATAATGCTTTTTCGGTAGCGGCGCGATGCTCTGGAGTATCATTGAGAGTGACTAACTTTCCATCTGCACCAACCACACTTCCGCCTGCACTGGCTAGCAACGTATTAAACCAAACCATTAGCCCTTCATACTGTTTGGCCTGCACTGCGATCTGAGCGGGTTGCCCGCGCTTAGCATTTTCTTCGGCTCTATCGATCATCTCATCCCAGGTCTGCGGTGGCTGAGAGTTAGTGTTTGGCAATGCGTCTGGCCGATACCAAAGAAGTTGAGTATTGGAATTTAACGGTACGGCAAAAAGTTTATCTTTCCAGGAGGCAGTAGCAAGTGGGCCTTCTAATGTAGAACCATCCTTGAGTTTTGCGACAAGATCATCAGGCACCGGCAGCGCCCATCCTGCCTCGGCAAACTCGGCGGTCCACACCACATCAAGTGTCATCAGGTCCAGAGTGTGGTCATTACCGGCTAATCTGCGTGCCAATTGAAGCCGTTGATCATTAGCGCTTTTAGGCAAGGTTTGCTGTTCAATAAGATACCTACCACCAGAAACCGCACTGCACTCTTTGGCCGCAGCAGCATACTGCTGTGCACCGTCAGCAGCCGTATAAAAATTTAGTACCACCCCATCTGAAGCCGAATCGCAAGCACTGAGCAGGGGGCATAGCAGCATCGCCACCACAGTCAGGCTTGCCGTTCGTCGCCTCAGCGACGGCGGGCCCGCCTGTCGACTTGGCTGTACCAGCATTGACTTGCCTATCAAACCTGAGATTGGTGAAGATCTCAGCTGCACGGCCGCCTCCTTTGTACACAGATCACTAGTGCGAGAAACCCCGCGAAGCAACCGTAGAGGGTAGGCAACGTGATATGCAACACGTTCAATATATGGTTGCGGTCACAAACCCCACAACAAAGGCTCTAGCTGGAACTACAGCATCAGCTTGGCTAACAAGTCACGTCCAGCTTCAGCGCTGCGCGGCTCACAAAGGACATCGTATCGCCCTGCCACCAACTGCCTAGTGGAGCTAAAATCTCGGGTACCCCTGGACATCGCATAAGGAATTGCTGTAGAGATAACACCAAAAACTATCCCAAAAATGACCCCGGTAAGTAATGGTCCTAATAGGTTATCACTAAACAGCCCTAGCACTAGACCAATGAATACACCTAGCCAAGCTCCTGAGATAATCCCTCCACCAATAACTTTGGACCAATTAAGTCGCCCAAGCACCCGTTCAACCTGCATAAGATCAACACCCACTATGGTCACGTCCTGCACCGAAAATTGCTGATCAGATAAATAGTCCACCGCCCGCTGCGCCTCGGCATAAGTCGGATAAGAAGCAATCGGCCAACCTCGCGGAGGGGTGGGAAGGTTTAACGAGTTTCTCAACGAATTGCGGGTCCCCGACTGCTGCTCTGAGTTGACCATGGACTAACTCCTTAACTGTCGATGTTCTTGTGCAGTACACGTACCTAAATACGCTCCGATATCTAGTTAACGCAGCAGTCCATCAAATAGTGCCGGGAACACGTTACCCATCTCAGGTAAGTTCTTTGCTATGAGCACCTCTGAGGACCATCCCGAACAAACCTCTCCTGCCGCTACTGCTTACCCGCAACCCACCCCTTACTCCCATATAGACCCCCACCTGCAGAGTAGCTATAACCCAAGTCAACCCCCTTATCCGCAGTCCTATGGACAAACTAGATATGGCTACCCCCCTTCAGGGCAGCCGGTCGGCACCAATGGTCTAGCTGTCGCTTCTCTCATTACCTCATTAACCGGCATTTTCACTTGTGGTCTTGGTGCAATAGTTGGCCTAATTTTAGGGATCATTGCTCTCAAACAGACCCGGGAAACCCGGCAGGATGGTCATGGCTTAGCCCTAGCCGGAGTTATTATCGGTGGAGTAATTCTCACCTTGATCATTGCTTACCTAGCCTTCCTTGTTGCGCTAGGCATCAGCAGCAGTTACCCCCACTAGTGCTGTGCAGATCTAGCTCGGTGGGGTAAAAAACATCGTCCTCTTCAAGCCAGCCGCACGGCCCTTCGCTGAAATTACTAAGGCCATTTTGCGGCTAGCCTCATCAATCATTTCTTCCCCAAGCATCACAGCACCTTTTGCTCCACCTGCAACAGAGGTATAAAACTCATAGGCATCGAGGATGAGTTCAGCACGATCAAAATCCTGTTGCCGGGGACTAAAAATTTCATTTGCCGCCGCAATTTGGTCAGGATGCAGTACCCATTTACCGTCAAAACCTAATGCCGCACTACGGGAGGCAACTCTGTTGAATGCCGGAACATCTCGAACCGCAAGATAAGGACCATCGATAGCAGCAAGGTTGTGCGTCCGAGCAGCGAGTAAAATAGTCATCAAAATATGATGGTAAGCATCACCAGTGTCGTATCCCTGAGGTTGTTCACCAACGACTAAAGTTCTCATATTGATGCTCGCCATAAAGTCCGCCGGACCAAATACCAAAGATTCCACCCGATTACTTGCCGCTGCAATAGCATTGATATTTGTTAGTCCCTGAGCATTTTCAATCTGAGCTTCGATGCCGATTCTGCCAACCTCAAGATCGTATGTCTTTTCAAGCTGCGTCAGCAATAAATCTAAAGCATGCACATGACTGGCATCACTAACTTTTGGTAACAAAAGCGCATCAATATGTTCCCCCGCACCACTAACCACCTCAACAACATCCTGGTAAGTCCACGGAGTTGTCCAATCATTAACCCTTACTACCCGAAGTTGACTCCCCCAGCCCTTAGAGTTCAGTGCAGCAACAATTCTAGATCGGGCATCAGCCTTAGCCACCGGCGCAACCGCATCTTCAAGATCAAGAAAAACCTCATCCGCGGGCAAATTCATAGCTTTATCAATCATCTTCTGGTTACTGCCAGGCACCGCAAGACAAGAGCGACGTGGACGACCACTATCGGTAACTACACCCATTTGACCAACTTCCTTTCCTCGACTGGATCGCTGCTCAGTCACCCTAAGTGGTGCTCGCAACTTCACAGTCTTTACCCTGACAGTCATGGCAGCAGTGAGCAAGGTGTATGCAGCCAGGCTCGCCGGCCTGGCAGTACTTGGCCCGGACGGTGAATCCATCGGCCGGGTACGAGATGTTGTCATCACCATTCGCCTTGGCCGCCAACAACCACGAGTTTTAGGAATAGTTGTTGAATTGCTCAGCCGCAGAAGGATTTTTGTCCCAATGCTGAGAGTAACTGCCATCGAACCCACTTCAGTCACACTTACCACCGGCAATGTATCGCTACGACGTTTTGCACAACGCCCTGGCGAAATTCTCGCTTTGGCTCAAGTCCTTGATTCGCGCGTGCGGGTTGAAGATCCCGATCTTGACATGCTAGCAAACCAAGAGGTTGTAGTTGTCGACCTTGGTATCGAACTCACCCGCACTAGAGACTGGTTGGTGTCACGAATCGCCGTCCGGGGTTCCCGCGGCCGTCTTGGTCGGCGAGCAGAAATTCATGTGGTGCATTGGCAGCATGTTAAAGGCTTAACACATTCCAGCCTGGCCATGCCTGGACAGGGGGTTTCTGCTCTACTTCAGCAGTTTGAAG
>JBOFCS010000059.1:0-6766 GCA_051646185.1 Mycobacteriaceae bacterium
CAATTCTACCGGGTACTTTACCCGTAGCTGAATTGACGCAACGACTTAAAGATACCGATTCAGCTGTAGTCATGAAGTTAGGGCGGACCTACCCGGCTGTTCGTCAAGCTCTGGTTGATTCCGGTCGAATAGCTGAAGCGCAATATGTAGAACGTGCTAGCACTCCCCAGCAGAGAGTATTAGCTGCAGCGGATGTTGTAGCCGACGAAGTCCCGTACTTCTCTATAGCAGTGCTCCCCAGCATTAGTTCTTCTGAGATTGCACAATCAACTGGTGAAGTAGTAGTTGTTGGGCTTGGCCCCGGTGATACACAGTGGACAACACCAGAAGTGAGCCAAGAGCTGAAGAAGGCCACTGATCTCATCGGGTATGCGCCGTATATAGATCGAGTTCCCTTTCAAGCCAATCAAATACGCCATTCAAGTGATAATCGCGTTGAAGCTGAGCGTGCCGCAATGGCTTTAGACCTTGCTCAACGAGGACGCCGGGTGGTAGTGGTTTCTTCAGGAGACCCTGGTGTTTTTGCTATGGCTGCAGCAGTGCTTGAAGTATCTTGCCAACCACCTTGGCAAGATATTCCAGTAAGGGTTTTGCCTGGAGTTACCGCCGCCAATGCTGTTGCAAGCAAGGTTGGGGCACCGCTTGGTCATGATTATGTAGTTATTTCACTATCAGATCGACTAAAGCCGTGGGAGATTATTGCTCGCAGGCTTTTGGCAGCTGCTGAAGCGGATTTTGCGATTGCGATCTACAATCCTGCATCGCAGTCAAGGCGTTGGCAAATTAGCGCGATGCGAGAGATTTTACTTGAGTATCGCTCAGAAAGTACCCCTGTAGTGGTTGGGCGCGATGTCGGCAGTAAGAGTGAATCTGTCGATGTTACAACTCTGGGAAAACTTGACCCAGAAAAAATTGATATGAGATGTCTTCTTATTATTGGTTCTTCGCAAACTTCGATGAGAAGTACTCCGACAGGCCCTATGGTGTTCACTTCTCGAAGCTATCCAAGTTGATCCAACCAAGCCAATGCACCGGCTATCGAGGTAGTGCTCACTACACCTTCCGGCAGTGCAGGACGACGGATTACGATAACTGGAATTGCTAGTTTTTTTGCTGCCAAAAGTTTAGCTTTAGTCATGGTTCCGCCGCTGTTTTTTGTGACAAGTACATCGATCCCATGTTTTAGCATTAATGCAGTTTCTGAAACGACATCATATGGTCCACGGTCTCGAATGATTAAGCTGTTAACAGGAATCGGTCCGTCCGGTGGATCAACAACACGGATAACAAAATGTATTTTTCGATGTGCAAAAACGGAATTTTGTGCGGAAAAATCACTAAGCCCTTGCCTACCGGTGGTAAGGAAAACTCGAGATCCAATTTCAGGTAGGAGTTCGGCGGCTGCAGGTAGAGAATCAACCTCATGCCAGTTATCATCTTGGGCTTTTGTCCATGCTGGTCGACGTAATACAAGATGCGCGATGCGGCTTTGTTCGGCGGCGATAAAAGCTGAGCCAGTAATTTTACGAGCAAATGGATGTGTTGCATCAATAATTGCATCAAAGTTATTGGATTGCAGCCAATTTGTTAGATTCTGGAGTCCACCAAAACCGCCGAGCCGCACTTCACCGACGGGCAATAGTGGATTACTTACCCTTCCGGCTAATGAGCTAAGAACCATAGTATCTTTACGCTCGTGCAAGGCAGCTGCTAAACCACGTGCCTCGCTCGTCCCACCAAGTATGAGTATTTTCATCAGTGGGTACCACGACTACGCTCAGCGGAATATAAGTAACTTTCCTCAAATTCTTCAGCAGCGAGTGCGTGACCAACAATAATCACTGCGGTTTTGCTAATCCCATGCTCTTTAACAAGGAGGGAGATAGTCGATAGCTTCCCGCGCAGGATCACTTCACCAGGTTGAGAAGCAAAGGCAACAACAGCAACCGGACATTCTGGCTCATATGCAGTCCCTAAATCTTTGACAACTTGGTCGATTTGGGCAGCGGCTAGATGAATAACCATCGTGGTTCCAGCTTGAGCCAATGATGGCAAATCCTCGCCTTCGGGCATTGCGGTAGAAAGTGTGGAAACTCTGGTCAAGATAATACTTTGCGCTACCCCAGGCACTGTTAGTTCCTTACCTAAAGCTGCTGCTGCGGCCGCAAACGAGGGCACTCCCGGGACTATGCTGTAGGGAATATTAAGCTTGCTGAGATGTCGAACCTGTTCGGCAACAGCACTATAAATAGATGGATCGCCTGAGTGTAGTCTGGCGATATCGTGACCATCCTGGTGTGCTTTAGCGATAACCGCAATAATTTCATTGAGGTCCATGCGTGCGGTATTAACTATTTTCCCAGTGGGTGGGCATAATGTAAGAAGTTCGGTCGGGACTAATGACCCGGCATAAAGACACACCGAACTTCTTTTGATTATTTCTTGCCCCCGAACAGTGATGAGATCAGCTGCGCCTGGTCCTGCACCGATAAAATAGACTGTCACTGTTCCGTCATTTCCGTACTGTGCTCTGGTTTCACACAACGCCATTGTGTTATTGGAAGTTGCGGACGCCAAGTCGTAAATTTTCCTACAGCTCCACCTCGGTAGACCTGAACCTTCTCAATGTTGCCTCCGTGCTTGGAAAACCATTGAAAAACATATGCTTCAGATTCGATGGTGACAGCATTTACCACTATCCGCCCCCCCGGCTCAAGAACATCCCAGCAAGCTTTCAGTAAACCTGGCTGGGTTACTCCACCCCCAAGGAAAATAACATCGGGGAGCTGTTCTGTACCAAAAGATTGCGGAGCGCTTCCCGAAATTTTAATGCGTGGTACCCCCAGCTTTACCGCGTTTTCCATAATTCTTTTTGCGCGTTGCGGATCAGCCTCAAAACAGACGGCAGAGACAGTCCGCTCAGATCGCAACCATTCAATGGCCACGCTGCCAGATCCGCTTCCGACATCCCAGAGCACTTCCCCGGGAAGCGGGGACAGAGCGGCTAGCGTTAAGGCACGTATCTCCCGTTTTGTTATCTGGCCATCATGGTCGAAAACTTCATCGGGCAAGCCTGGCAGATTCGATAAATCATGTGTATTAGTTGATGAAATACATTCTAGTGCAATGATATTAAGATCATTGCAGGATGGATACTGCCAAGATTGGGCTAGGCCGGAAATGATTCTTTCTTCTGGACCGCCCAGTTGCTCGAGAACGGTTAGCATAGTCCAACCGTAACCTCGCTGGACTAAATAATCTGCAACTTTTTGGGGAGTAGTTCCGTTTTCGCTTAGAAGCAAGATCTTTCGATCGCGAGTGAGCACCGAACGCAACTCATCAACAGGCCGGTTTACCAAACTCACTGTAGGGATTTCATGTCCAGTCCAGCCGAGTCGTGCGCACGCTAAGGAGGCCGATGAAGGATGTGGAATTACTCTAACGTTTTTGCTGCCAAGTAATCGGACCAGAGTAACTCCAATCCCGTAAAACATGGGATCGCCGCTGGCTAAGACGTGAATATTCTGCTCTGCATACTGGGCCAACAGCTTCGGTAGACCAGTAAAGAGTGGGCTTGGAAGTGCTATTTTGATAGCTGACGAAGGTGGAATTAAGGATAATTGGCGTTCAGAACCAACAATTACTGTCGCGGACCTCAGTTCATTTTTACTTGGTGGGGCTAAACCTTCCCAACCATCAGCACCGACACCAACAACAATGACACTCATCGTGGCAATCTCCGCCAAATAACCTGTGGAAGAAGCTTCATCACAAAAAATACTGGGCGCAAAGTCCCGGGTATCCAGACGAAGGACTTACCCTTATCAAGGGCTTTATAAACTTGATGGGCAACCTGCCTCGGGGTTCGAGAAAAGGGAGCTGGCGCCATCTCCGCGGTCATTCTCCCAATAACAAAACCTGGCCTAGCAGTAAGAACCTGAACTCCGCTGCTATGTAAAGCATCACTAAAACCTGAAGCAAAGCCATCGAGTCCAGCTTTTGCTGATCCATAAACATAGTTGGCTTGTCGAACCCGAATACCAGCCACAGAAGAAAAAATGATTATTGAACCATTCCCCTGTTTCCGCATAAGTTTGCCCAGATGAGTTAATACACTCACCTGGGCAACATAATCTGTATGGATGACTGCTAGCGCATGTGCGGCCTCAACTTCTGCTTGTTGCTGGTTTCCCAAAACCCCAAAGGCAAGTACCGCAACACCTATTGGACCGTACTGTTCTACGATAGTTAATAAGAATTTTTGATGATGCTCGGTGTTATCAGCGTCAAACTCCTCCGTAATAACGCGAGTCGCACCGGCAAGTTCAAGCATGGCAACTTCGTTATCTAGATTCTCCGCCCTACGTGCAGCAAGTATGAGCGTGCGTCCTGGCGCAAGTAAATTGGCCAGCTCTATCCCTATCTCACTTCGTCCGCCAAGAATAAGCACCGATCCATCAGAAATCACACAGTTAGCTTATAGCGGGCTTAGTCAAGAACTGTAGTCACTATCAAAACTCGCTTGAGATAACTTGCGTTATTACAGGTACTGAGAAAGGATAGGGTGAACTCCATGGCGCAGAAACGTAAAACACCTCAGGCACTTAACTCCCTGGCTCTATCGTTTCTCAGTGAACGACATTTGGGTACACTAGTAACTATTCGCTTAGATGGCACTCCACATCTTGTTGCCGTAGGTTTTACCTGGGATGAGGAAAATGACCTGGTGCGGATTATTACCCATGCTGCTTCGCAAAAAGTAAAAAATGTGCTTAGAGCCGAACGAGTTGCGGTCAATCAAGTTGATGGAGCACGGTGGCTCACTCTTGAAGGCAAAGCCACCGTAAAAAATGACACCTTTTCGATAGATAAAGGAGTTCAACTGTACGCCAAAAGATTTCGTGAACCAAGGGTAAATCCTGATCGGGTAGTGATTGAAATTCTAGTTGATCGAGTGCTTGGTTCGGCATCGTTGTTTCACTGAACAACGGTCAAACCGTGGGGTTGATGATTAAGTGGTTCACAACCATCGGCGGTTACTACCACAATATCTTCTATTCGAGCACCCCAACTTCCTGGAAAATAAATACCTGGCTCGACACTAAAAGCCATCCCCTCGGTAAGAATGACATTGTTACCTTGGACGATGTAGGGCTCTTCATGGACTGATAAACCTATTCCGTGCCCTGTGCGATGGACAAAGGCCTCTGCTAACCCAGCCTCGGCTAGCACTCCGCGAGCTGCATTATCAACAGATTCAGCACTCACCCCAGGTCGCACCTGCTCGACGGCAGAGCGTTGGGCACGTTCAAGAACGGCACAGTGCTCAACAATGGTCGGATCGGGTACGCCAAGGCTGTATGTTCGGGTGCAATCCGAATAGTATCCAGCTGCTACTAGTCCCCCAATGTCAACAACAACAATATCGCCAGCTTCTAGTACTCGATCAGATACCTCGTGATGCGGATCAGCGCCATGGGGTCCCGAGCCTACGATGACAAAAGCGGCTTGCGTATGACCCTCTTTGATAATTGCGCGAGTAATGTCTGCCGCTACTTGTGCTTCAGTCCTACCAGCCTTAAGCCACAGTGGCACTTGTGCGTGTACCCGGTCAATAGCTGCACCTGCCTTGCGTAGCTCTTCAATCTCATTCTTATCCTTAATCATTCGAAGTTCGCGAAGTACTTCAGTAGCAAGCTGGGCAGTAGCGCCCAAATGTTCTTGCAGAGGCAGCACATGTAGTGCAGGCATGGAATCTGATACGGCATAATGTAGTGGAGTAGCAAGCCCAGAAGTAGTGAAAGAAGTCGCGACTAGCACGTAAGGGTTCAATCCATCAACCCAATCGCTAATTTTCAGCCCGAGCTCTGGGACGGCACTTTCTTTCAAGCTTGCCAACTCAAGCTGAGGTAATATGAGTGTAGGAACACTGCCGTCACTGGGTACCACCAGCGCAGTCAACCGCTCAAAGGAACTGGCACGGGAGCCAATAAGGTACTGCAAATCTGGCCCAGGAGCAATCACCAGACCAGCAAGATCTGCTTTGGCGGCTAAAGCTGCGGCCTTAGTGAGCCTTGAGCTATACACCGCAGCTGCAAAACGCTCGGAAGTGTTCATACACTCAGATTAGCTTCCGTTACAGCAATGGCAGTATTAGCGCTATGACTGATACTCTGATGCTGCTTGATGGGGCAAGTTTATGGTTCCGTGCTTTTTACGGAGTCCCAGAAAAAATTACTGCCCCCGATGGCCGCCCAGTTAATGCCGTGCGAGGTTTTATCGATATGGTGGCGGCCTTAATGCAACGAGTCGAGCCAACCAGGCTCGCGGTATGCCTCGATCTGGACTGGAGACCTCAATTCAGGACAGATGCCATTGCTTCATACAAGGCGCATCGCGTAGCTGCGTCGGGGGATGAAGAGATAGCACCGGAGAGTCTTGGTCCCCAAGTAAACATGATCCTGAGTGTGCTTAATGCTTGTGGAATAGCAACCGCAGGGGCAGCAGGCTATGAAGCGGATGATGTTTTAGGAACGTTATGTGCCCAAGAGCGGTCGGCGAATGTGGTGGTGGTCAGCGGAGACCGAGACTTACTGCAAGTGGTGACCGATTCGCCGGTATCAGTACGCGTTCTCTATGTGGGCAATGGTTTGGCCAAGGCGACTCTATACGGCCCTAGCGAAGTTGCTGAACGCTATGGAGTTCCAGCTGAACGCGCAGGCCAAGGCTATGTTGAACTTGCTTTGCTGCGAGGAGACCCATCAGA
>JBOFCS010000088.1:0-7654 GCA_051646185.1 Mycobacteriaceae bacterium
TCGGATCGTTTCGATAAATTCTTCTTTCCCTGGAATGAGTTTGGCGATACCAAACTGCCCTCCAATGGAAGTATTGGCTTCGAAAAGGTCAACGTGATGCCCACGTTGGGCCAGTGTGACGGCAGCGGAAAGGCCTGCAGGCCCGGCACCAACAACAGCAACTCGCTTGCTGTGTCGAGTAGGTAGTAATGTGAGGGTAGTTTCGTTTCCGGCGCGTGGGTTAACTAAGCAGGAAACAGGTTTTCCGGAGAAACCGTGGTCAAGGCAGGCTTGGTTGCAGCCGATGCAGGTGTTAATTTCGTCGGCGCGGTCTTCGGCAGCTTTGTTGACCCAGTCTGGATCGGCCAACATGGGGCGGGCCATGGAAATAAGGTCAGCATCTGCGCGAGTGAGAATTTCTTCGGCGGTTTCTGGCATATTAATGCGGTTGGAGGCGCAGACTGGAATACTGATGTGCTCTTTGAGTTGGGCGGCATAGCTAACAAAAGCGGCCCGGGGAACTGAGGTAACAATGGTGGGGACCTGAGCTTCATGCCAGCCAATGTCGGTGTTAATCATGTCAATGCCAACTTTTTCAAGTTCTTTAGCCAATATGACGATGTCATTCCAGGTTTGCCCACCACTGACAAAATCTGCCATCGATAGTCGGAAAACAACAATAAAATCTGAGCCTACGGACTTGCGAATTGCCTTAGCAATTTCGAGGGGGAACCGTTGTCTGTTTTCTACTGATCCACCCCATCTGTCAGTGCGCTTATTTGTTCGTTCACAAAGGAATTGGTTAATCAGATAACCTTCACCACCCATTATTTCAACGCCATCATAACCTGCTTTTTTAGCCAATCGGGCGCAGCGGGCAAAGTTACGAATTTGCCAACGGACTCCACGATCGGTGAGTTTCCGAGGGCGAAAAGGGTTGATGGGAGATTTAATTGATGATGCTGAAACACTAAAGGGTTGATAAGAATAACGTCCTGCATGGACGATCTGCATAGCGATTTTCCCACCTTCAGCATGTACGGCATCGGTGATTGTGCGATGGCGTGCTGCTTCAAATCGGGTTGTGAGTTTACCTGCAAAAGGCAGTAGCCAGCCGGTACGGTTTGGTGCGTACCCGCCGGTGATGATCAGTCCTACACCCCCACGGGCGCGTTCGGCGAAGTACTCAGCTAATTTGGGTATCTTTTTTGCTCGATCTTCTAACCCAGTATGCATTGACCCCATTACTACCCGGTTTTTGATAGTGGTGTGGCCTACTGCGATGGGGGACATCAGGTTTGGATAGGGATTAGCTGACCGGGTTGACTGTCCTGTTGAGGTCATGTGATTCACCTTTCGGTTTTGGATTGTAATGGTTTAGCTGTGGGTTTAGTCGGGGGAGAGTCCTTCTAGGAGCTCGTCACACCAACGTATGAAAAATTCTTCGCCGAGGATGCCACCACGGAGTACTAAGTATTGATGAAACTTTGCGCCAGTGAGCTTGTCAGGATTTGGGTAATCATTTTTAGCAAACTGACGGTAGATATCTAGACGTTCGGCATGCTCTGCTCGGTGGTGGGTAACCTCCTGGATAATGTCGACTATATTGCCAAAACTGGCTGAACGAATTTTCACTGCAAGTTCATCGCGCAGTGTTGCTGGTGCAACAGGTGTAGAGATCCAGCGTCGTAATTCTTCGTTGCCCGAGGTGGTGATGGAATAGGTCTTTTTATCGGGTCTTCCCTCTTGAGTAATGAGTGTGCAAGTTACCCACTGGGCGGAGTGCATTCGTTTGAGGGTTCGATAAATCTGTTGGTGAGTTGCGCCCCAGTAGTAGCCGATTGACCGATCGAAACGTTGGGCCAGCTCATAGCCGGAACTGGGACGTTCAGCTAGTGAGACAAGAAGTGCATGTTCCAGGGCCACGGTAATAGCGTACCTATGCAACTAGATGCAGTGCAACTGGTTGTGTAGTCCTCTATTTATATGTGTTACTGTATATAACATTAATAGTGATTGTTGACAGGTTTTTGGGTAAGCCAAGAGATCTAGCTGGATAGGTAAGCAGACCCAAATTTCTGGATAGGAATCTAAACAACCGCGAAGGTGAGTTATGAGTTCGAGAAACATTGTCGCTAAACTATTTTGGGCGACAAGTGTCGTACTGGTGAGTACCCCCGTATTAAATTCTCATGCAGAGACTACCGTTATGGATTTTTACCAGCCGCCGAGGCAGCTTCCTGAAGGTTTGGGGGCAATAGTAAGAACGCAAGATATGCCGCTATTGGTGCAGGTTCCAGTGCTCAATGGTGTTTGGCCTGGTACCGCCCAGCGAGTTATGTATACTTCGAGGCTTCAAGATGGTACGGACACAGTGGTTACCGGCACCTATATTGAGCCAACAACAAAATGGGTGGGGGCGGGAGAACGTCCCACTATTGTCATTGGTCCAGGAACGGTTGGACAGGGTGATCAGTGTGCACCGTCAAAGATTTTTCCGACTGCCCTGGGAATCTCGGCCCAGCCACTCTCGTTGTCGATAAATTATGAGGTACTTGCTGCCGACCAGTGGACTGCGGCAGGCGCACGGGTGTTTATGACGGATTACATTGGGTTAGGGACCCCTGGCGTCCATACATACATAAACCGGACAGAGGCTGCACATGCCATGATCGATGGTGCGCGTGCTGCAAATATTCTTAGCGGCTCGGGCAGTGATACCCCTATCGCATTCTGGGGTTACTCGCAAGGTGGCGCTGCTGCTGCGGCTGCGGCAGAGTTGCAGGCCGCTTACGGTCCTGAGCTAAATGTTAAAGGGACCTACGCTGGTGCTCCTCCCGCTGATCTCACTAAAGTTCTTACCCAAATTGACGGAACCACTATTGGTGGCGCAATTGGCTATGCTCTGAACGGAATCATCGAGCGGAATCCGAGTTTAGTAGCGGTTTTTGACAAAATTATTTCGCCTGAGGGACAAGCTATTCTTGATCAGCTATCAGCCGGGTGTATATCGGACATGGTGTTTGGGCACCCCTTCTTGCAGACGAGAACTCTTACTTTTGATGGTAGATCTCTGAGCGAGCATCTTCGTGAAATACCTCAAGCAGTCAAAATTATTGATGAGCAAAGAATTGGCCGTAGGACGCCTCTAGCTCCGGTGCTTATTGTCAGTGCCCGAAATGACGACGCCATTCCTTACAGTCAGGCTCAGCAATTAGCTGAAGACTGGTGTTCACATGGTGCCCAAGTGGAGTTGCATACTAACTTGCTACCTTCAATTTTCCCTGGTTCGGTTGTTAACCATGCGCTACCACTTTTAGGACACATAGTTGACCTCGATGGACCGATGTCTTACCTAATGCAACGCTTTGCTGATGTACCCGTACTGGGATGTCAATTCCAGTGATTTTGTCTCCTCCCAGCCATCGATACGTTAGGCTGGGTGGGGGTAAAAATTATTTGATTGCTGGTGAACCAGGGAATCTGCGCAGTGATTCTGCGGTGATGAGGGTTGTGCTCACTGCTGCACCGATCCATAGAAGGGGGCGAGTCACCCCTCGTTTTTCTAGCACGGAACCAAGGGCAGAGGTTGTTTTTTTCCCGATGAATGGACCGGTCATGGTGAGTGCGGCAAGGGAAATGATTGATGCCGCCTGTTTGGTGATAGGTAGCTGATCCCACCGGGTAACAAGCGGATAGTTTGTTTCAGCTGTAGGTACCCCACTGTGCACCGCATTTGTTTGTGCCAATGCGATCATTGCCAATGTTGTTGCGAGGAGGCCTTTGGTAATTGTTCGCCCACGTGAGGTCGAAATAACATCTGGCACAGCAATAAGCGCCCCTGTGGCCAGTGAGTTTAGTGCTGAGAGCCAGTACGGTTCATGTGAGATATTTGCCGCCATAAACTCAACTTACCGCTTCGCTTCTTAGTCAGCACGCCCTGGCATGGAAATGGTGTTAGCGATAGTTGTAGGGATATTCAGCTTTTCGTTTTTGGAAGGATAAAATTTCAGGGTTTTGTATATTCCCCTCACGAATTTCAATGCATCGTGAAATAGTGCTATCTGCGTCCCAATGCTGAGGTCCATTGATGACTGTTTGCAGGTGAGGTAGCAAGGCCTCGCTGATTTCCCATGTGGCCGAGTCCCAAAGGTATGAGGGGCTATGGTCTACCCCGTAGTAGGTGATGTTATCGCCAACGCTGAAAGTTGGCGTATTGAATGTAGTTGGTTTAGCCCAGCTAAAACCCATTGATTCATCACATGATACGTCAACAATAAGGGTTCCTGGGGTGAGCTTGGGAAGATCATCTTCGATGAGAAAAGTTAAAGGTGAATCTGTTTCTTGTAGAACACAATTAACAATAATATCGTGTTTAGAGAGAAATTCTTCAAGGGGGACTCTGCCGTTCTCGGTGAGTGCATGGCTACGCCGCGGATCGCCGTTTCCATGTGCAAAGTTAATCATTTGAGCTGAGTGAATAGGGGAACTTACCGCTGTGACACCACGATTAGTGAGGATATTGACTTCATGGATTCCGTGGGCGTTGAGTGCGGTGACAGCGCCACGGGCGGTGGCTCCAAAGCCGATCACAGCTGCGCTGAGTCGGCGACCATAGTCTCCGGTTGAACCGATGAGAGATAGTGCGTGTAATACGGAGCAATACCCGGCGAGCTCATTATTTTTATGGAAGACATGGAGTTTAAAAGAGCCGTCTTTTCCCCAGTGGTTCATGGCTTCAAATGCTAGGAGCGTGAGCTCCTTGTCAATGGCTATCTGAGTGATCGCTTTATCTTGCACGCAGTGGGGCCATCCCCAGAGTGTTTGACCTATGCGAAGATCAGCTAAGTCATCGGCCAGTGGTTTAGCAAGCAAAATCACATCGCTATGTGCGATGAGTTGTTCTCGGCTTTGTATGCCAGCGACGTACTGTGCAAGGTAATCATCTGAGACACCAAATTGGTGACCGTAGCCAGCTTCTAGATAGATGTGTTTGCGTACCTCAGGGTCAATTCGAACAAAATGTAGCGGATGGATGGGCAAGCGGCTTTCATTTTCCTTGCGGGTGCGGGAAATGATGCCGAGATTGAGCTGGTCCACATTGGGCCCCTTTGGTTAGGCCCTTTCTATCAGACTTTTACTGAAATACTGCTATTGAATTGTCATGGGTGGTGCTATTGCCGGTGGAATACCTTCTGGGGGAGTATCTGGAGGTTCGGATGTTGATGGAAATCTGGTGCTTAACGTGCTGGTAGTGGGTACATAGTCGGTGGTGGACGGCTCGGGCAGGTTATGGGAAGAGTCGCATCCAGCGAGGAGGGCGCCACCTATACCAGTGGCTAGGCATAGGGCAATTTTGCTCAGCATGAATCGCTCCAATTATTGCTTTCTCGAGGTAAGTGCTTGGTTTCACCTGGCCTATCGTTCGATACTCGCAATGCGTTACGAACGGTTGCTTTGTCAGCTACTCTTCGGTGTGCCCCTTTCTTGTTGGCGCATTTTGATCATGTTGTTCGGATATGCCCAATCAGGAAGGTTTGTCAGCTATGCCTGCATCATCAGAGAATGTGGCTACTCGGTTATCGAAGGGGAGAACGATAACCGGGTGGGTATTTGTTGGGTTCGGTTTCGTAATTCTTTTTACCGTCTTTTCTGGTGAGAGGGTGCTTTCTAGTGCATGTATTGGTGCTGCATTTTTATTGGTAGGTGCGTTGCTGTTGCGGCGACTGGGCAGCTGGAAAGCGGTTGCTCCGGCGGCGGCGATTCTTTTCATTATCGGCGGTGCCGTTGTGCCGGAAAAGAAAGATGTCGACGAGTCAAAACCCTTGCCGATTATGATAATTCCATCCAGTGCATCAGTGGCGATGAGTTCACTCAGCAGTGCTCAAACAACGATTTCAGCTTCTGCTACAGCATTCTCAACTGTCCCAGCGTCTTCTGTGCCATTGACAACCAGTGATGTTCCAGTTCCGTACTCGATTCCACAGCCGGTGGCAAATATTCCACAGCCGCAGGTCGCCGTAACGACCACGCGCGAAACATTACCTGCGCCGGCTGCGTATTACGGAAACTGTGCTGAAGCTAGGGCTGCTGGTGCGGCACCGATTCATCGTGGGGAGCCGGGTTATCGTTCAGGTTTAGATCGTGATGGGGATGGGATTGCCTGCGACAAGACTAAGTAGTCACGGTGAGTAGATCATGCCAATTGCTTGTATAGGCTGGTGAAAGCATTGTGCGTTTAGATTCCCAGTTGCGTCGTTGTTTGACTCCGGCTAGTCCGTATCCTGCTGCGCTGTTGCCATATTTATTCATAACAGCATCAAGTGCCTGATCAATTCTCTGGTCGCTGTGCTCCCAGAGCGTGGGGGAAGATCCTGCGGGGGAGAGTTCGTAGAGGGATAATCCCGCTCGAACATATGGAGTTCCGGTTCGGATGAGTGTTGCCGCTAGCGTTTTAGCGGCTTGGGTAAGGGCTAGGGGTTTGTCGGTAGGTAACGCAAATGTTTTATGCCCGTGTGGGTGGTGTTGTGGTTTATCTTTGTGGCGTTTGGTAGAAAGATAAACCGATAATGAACCTGCTTGCAGTCCTTGTTTTCTCAATTTTTGTGCGATAGCGCTGGCGTAGACGCTCATGACTTCGTTAATCTCATCGAGTGTGGTTAGTGGGTGGGAAAAATGCCGGGAATGAATGAGTTGTTGTCGGGGTTGCGGTTCGCCACCAAAGGGGATGCAGGAGATGCCATGTAATTCTTGGGCTGTCCGATATAGGACCACCGAAAATCGCCGGTGTAAATAGTGAGGGTCTGCTTGTTGAAGGTCAGCTACTGTGCAAATATCTAGTACAGCAAGGTTTTTTGTCATCTTGCGACCAACGCCCCACACTTCGCTTACCGGGACTCGGGAGAATGTGGTAGCAAGGTCTTGTGTTGTCCATTGGGTAAAGTCGCAGATGCCCTGTTGAGTGGCCGAGGCTTTTGCGCATCTATTGGCTAACTTCGCCAGGGTTTTTGTTTGTCCGATTCCAACACATACCGGAAGTCCAATCCATTGGGCAACGGTACGTTTAATATCTTGGGCGAGTGCCCGAGCTTTGTTGGCTGGCAAGAGTAAAAAGCATTCGTCAATGCTATAGGGCTCAACATGGGCTGAAAATTGTTCTAGGACAGCGCAAAATCGTGCAGACATATCCCCGTATAGTGCGTAGTTAGAGCTGCATGCAATCACTGAACGAAAGGTATTGTCTTGTTGAACCTGATACCAGGGGATGCCCATTCGCACACCTAAAGCTTTTGCTTCATCGCTGCGAGAGATGACGCATCCATCGTTATTGCTGAGCACCACAATGGGTTTGTTGATAAGGGACGGGGCAAAGGTGCGTTCGCAGGAGACGAACATAGAGTTCACATCGACTAAGGCGAAGACCATCTGCGGTTTCTGTTTAGACACGGTGCAGCACCCGCGTAACGACTCCCCAAATGGAGAGTTCTTGATTTTCGGCTACAACAATATTAGGGTTTGCCGGGTTCTCTGCACGTAACACCCAGCGGCCCTGTGCTTTACCGAGTCGTTTGACTGTGAAATCTCCGTCAACTATTGCTATCACAATTTTGCCCACCGCCGGGGGGATCGAACGGTCCACAATAAGTTCATCACCATCGAATATTCCAGCATCACG
>JBOFCS010000164.1:0-5669 GCA_051646185.1 Mycobacteriaceae bacterium
AGTGGAGTGTCTAGGCCAGGGGAGAAGGTAATGCGATTGGGGGTGCTGATGAGAAGTCGTCCGCTAGGACGTAATACTCGAGCGCATTCTCGGATAAATTGGCTTTGATCCCAAAGATGTTCTATTACTTGAAAATTAACCACAATATCAACGGAATTATCGGCTGCGGGAAGATCGGCTAGGTTTCCTTGAAGCATGTGCACCTGAGGGTAGCGGGCTTGCACATGACGTACGGCCGATTCGTCGTAGTCAACTCCGGTCACTGAATGCGCAACTTCGGCAATCATGTTTGCACCATAGCCTTCGCCGGACCCGGCTTCGAGGACATCGCGATTGACGCAGTGGTGTAGCAGTTGTTGATAAACCACCTCATGTCGACGAAACCAATAGTTTTCTTCGGTGATGCCAGGCACGGTTCGTTCCCCGGTGAGGGGAAGCGAGCTGGGGCCACTGGCGGGGGAGCGGCTTAATTCAAAATCGGTCACTCTGGGCAGGTTAGTGCCATTCGGGGTAGCCACTTACAGGGCGGTCCAGATCACTCGGTATGAGTTGATAACTTACCCGCTATTGTAGAGGAGCACCCATAGTAAGTTACTCCCCAGTAACTTACTATGGGGTAATATTTGTACACGCCGTGTTGGAACCCCCGCGCCGCAGTCAGCCACTACGAGGAGGTCGACGAAGACCCATGACAAACATTGTCGTTTTGATCAAGCAGGTTCCGGACACCTGGTCTGAGCGAAAGCTCACCGATGGTGACTACACCCTGGACCGTGAGGCCGCAGATGCTGTCCTCGATGAGATTAACGAGCGCGCTGTTGAAGAAGCGTTGCTCATCAAAGAGGCACAAGGCGGCGAAAGTGTCGTCACCGTCCTTTCTGCAGGGCCTGACCGGGCCACTGACGCCATTCGCAAGGCTCTTTCGATGGGTGCCGATAAGGCTATCCACATCAATGACCCAGCGCTTCACGGTTCCGATGCAGTTCAGACTGCATGGACCTTGGCTAAGGCCCTTGGCACCGTTGAAGGTGTAGAGCTAGTTATCGCCGGCAATGAAGCCACCGATGGCCGAGTTGGTTCTGTCCCAGCGATCATCGCTGAGTACCTGGGCCTTCCTCAGTTAACTGCGCTGCGCAAGCTCACTTTGGATGGAAACAAGATCGTCGGCGAGCGCGAGACTGATGAGGGTGTCTTCCACCTCGAAGCAACCTTGCCTGCGATCGTGAGCGTCACAGAAAAGATTAATGAGCCACGGTTCCCCTCCTTCAAGGGCATTATGGCGGCTAAGAAGAAGCAGGTTGAGGTTCTTACCCTTGCTGACATTGGCGTTGAGACAGACGAAGTAGGCGTTGCTAACGCTGGAACCACTGTTGTTTCCTCCACTCCAAAGGCTGCAAAGACTGCTGGCGAGCGTGTTGTGGATGAGGGTGACGGCGGCACAAAGATCGCCACGTATCTGACAGCTCAAAAGATCATCTAGATCGCATTCACACAACCAATAGTCCAGAAATTTTTTTAGGAGACACGTCATGACAGAAGTACTTGTGCTCATTGAGCACTCAGAGGGTGCAGTGAAGAAGGTCAGCACTGAGTTGCTCACCGCAGCTCGGGCTTTAGGCGAACCCTCAGCTGTTGTTGCCGGTCCCGCCGGTACTAGCGCAGCTTTGGTAGAGGCATTGGCAGCTGCCGGTGCAGAGAAGATCTATGTGGCTGAGTCCGCTGATGTTGAGAACTACCTGATCACCCCCAAGGTGGATGTTCTTGCTTCACTTGTTGAGTCAACAAGTCCGGCTGCGGTTCTTATTGCTGCAAGCGTTGAAGGTAAAGAGGTTGCTGGACGTCTGGCAGCCCGTCTTGGCTCGGGTCTGTTGACCGATGTTATCGAGGTCAAGGCTGACGGAACCGCTGTCCACTCGATTTTTGGTGGGGCATTTACGGTTGAGGCTAAGGCTACGGGCGAGACCCCTGTGATAACTGTTCGTCCGGGTGCCGTTGAGGCTGCACTACAGGCTGGCGCAGGAACTCAGGTCGTCGTTGAGGTACCTGCTCAGGCAGAAAATGCGGTGAAGATCACGGCTAAAGAACCTATTGTTGGTGGTGACCGCCCAGAACTCACTGAGGCAACTATCGTGGTTTCAGGTGGTCGTGGTGTCGGCTCAGCTGATAACTTTGCTGTTGTTGAAGCACTAGCGGATTCTCTTGGGGCTGCTGTTGGTGCCTCGCGTGCCGCTGTAGACTCGGGTTACTACCCGGGGCAGTTCCAGGTTGGCCAGACTGGTAAAACTGTTTCTCCGCAGCTGTACGTTGCGCTCGGGATTTCTGGAGCTATCCAGCACCGTGCTGGTATGCAGACCTCGAAGACCATCGTTGCGGTCAACAAAGATGAAGAGGCACCGATCTTTGAGATTGCTGACTTCGGCATCGTTGGAGATCTGTTTAACGTAGCGCCGCAACTTACTGAGGCTGTTAAGGCTCACAAGGGCTAGGTTCTGTTCTGCAAACTGTTGGGTGGGTGAAGTTATTCTATGAACTTCACCCACCCAACTGCTGTTTGTCCTGGTGTTCATCAATCGTGCATCAACACGACATGAAGTGGTTGCCGCCTCGAAGCTTAGTTCGGCAATTCTGTATCCATGAGCGCAACAACGGTTCTCATCCCCGCCCCGACAATGAGTCTGGCAGCCCAATCGCTTGCTAGATCGAGGTATTCTTTACTACTTTCCACTGACCCGGTCGATATCGAAGCGGTGCAAAGGCTTCGATATCACGTTTTTTCGAGTGAGCCTGGTTTTAGTGTTGGTACTACCCCTGAAGCTTTTGTCGGCCTAGATAGTGACAGATTTGATGAATATTGTGATCATCTGCTTGTCCGCGATGATACTACCGGTGAAACGGTAGGTTGTTATCGGATGCTTCCACCCCCTGCGGCCATTGCTGCCGGAGGTCTCTATACCGCAACGGAATTCGATATTTCTTGCTTTGATGTGATCCGTCCGCAAGTTGTCGAAATGGGTCGAGCTGTTGTCCGATCGGATCATCGCGGCGGCACTGTTCTCGGCATTATGTGGGCAGGGATTCTGGCGTACTTGGAGAAGTCTGGTTATGAGTTTGTGACCGGTTGTGTTTCTGCTCCTATTCAGGAAAATCCCGCCGAAATTCCAGGTAGTCAGGTGCGAGGGGTGCGCGATATTGTATTGGCCAAACATGCTACGCCAGTAAATCAACGGGTTACTCCGCTTAACCCCGTTGTCCTTGACGGGGTTTCTTTGGACAGTATTGCTGCTCCAGCGAAGGTTAAGTTTCCTCCGCTGATGCGGGGTTATCTGCGTCTTGGTGCAAAAGTATGCGGGGAACCTGCACACGACCCGGACTTTGGTGTGGCGGATTTTGTTGCGATTCTTGAAAAAAAGAAGGCAAATGCGCGATATTTAGAGCGCTTACGATCTGCTGCAGCTTATGCCGAGACAGTGCGATAACCATGCAAGCCCAGGCCCATGCATGGATGCCAGCAAGTCCATGTGGTGCTAGTTGCATCCCTATGGATTCTGCACAAGCAAATATTTTTTCTGTAATTTTTCGATGGTCTGCGGTAATTTTTTTACTGCTTACCTCTCCAGTGTTGCTTCTATCGTGGGCTCTACCGATTGTTAAGAGTTCTGTTGTTCTGCAGTGGTATTCGCGCTTACTTTTGCGTTGCATGGGTATGCGAATCACATTGATTAATGGCGAGGCTAGGAAGATTGACTCCGCTGAAACGCAAGATCGTGGCACGCTTTTGGTAGCCGGACATATTTCTTGGATTGATGTGTTGGCGATAAGTGCAGTGACTCCAGGGGCATTAAGTTTTGTGGCCAGAGGGGATCTCGTTGATTGGCCTATTCTGGGTGCTCTTGCTCGCAGTATGAAGGTAATTTCCATTAACCGTGAACGGCTGCGCGAGTTGCCTACCGTAATCGAAATAATGACTCAGCGATTGCATCAAGGTAATACCGTTGTCGTGTTTCCTGAAGGGACCACCTGGTGCGGTATTGCCTATGGCGCATTTCGGCCAGCGCTTTTTCAAGCTGCGATTGATGCACAGGCAATGGTGCAGCCAGTGAGCATTCGATATCTTGAGGCTGGAGAGCTAACCGCAGCACCTTGTTTTGTTGGTGATGAGACAATACTTGAGTCTTTACGTCGATTGATCGGTCTTCGTGGTTCAACCGTGGAATTAACTTTTGCTGCAGTGCAGGAACCTGGCGCCGATCGTCGTGAGCTTGCGTTCCGTTGTGACAAGGAAGCTCGGGGGCCGCAGATTTCGGCGACCGCCATTGATCTTGCTGCATATCTAGCACTGGAGCATCAAGGTGTCAGGTGAGGTGTGAGGCGGGCAGGCGCGGCACTGGGTTAACGAAAGCGGCGAGCTATTCTATAAGGCAAGATGACTTCTCCTGCCCCACGACTTACCGTCTACCTTGATCATGCTGCGGCCACCCCGATGGTTCCGGTGGCCATTGAGGCGATGAACAAGGTTTTTTCCACAGTAGGTAATGCCTCTTCGCTCCATGGTTCAGGCAGGAAGGCGCGACGTCTGGTGGAAGAGTCGCGAGAGGTAATTGCTGCCTTACTGGGTGCAAGACCATCTGAGGTTATTTTCACTTCAGGTGGAACCGAGAGTGACAACCTGGCTGTGAAGGGAATTTTTTGGGCCAGGAGAAGAGATAATCCAGCGCGTACCCACATCATCGCCAGTTCAGTAGAACATCATGCTGTTATTGATGCGGTGTCCTGGTTGCAATCGCATGAGGGCGCAACGGTTACTTGGTTGCCAGTAACCTCAGAAGGGACTGTGGAACCACAGCAACTTCGCGAGGCCTTAGAAACTTATGCTGATCGAACTGCTCTGATCAGTATTATGTGGGCCAATAATGAAGTTGGGACCATTAATCCGGTATCTGAACTTGCAGCGGTGGCAGCTGAATTTGATATTCCGATTCATACCGATGCGATTGCGGCAACCGGCTATATTCCGGTTGATTTTGCAGCCAGCGGTATGTCAGCGTTGAGCCTTGCTGCACATAAATTTGGGGGGCCGCATGGGGCGGGGGTGCTATTGCTTCGTAGGGATGTTGCTTGTGTGCCTTTGCAACATGGAGGTGGGCATGAACGCGATATCCGCTCAGGTACTGCTGATGTTGCGGCTATTGTGGGGATGGCGGCTGCGCTTGACTACACAGTTACCGCAATGCCTCATGCGAGTAAAATGATGAGTGCATTGCGGGCCGATCTGGTTGATCGTGTTAGCGCTATAGCTGATGGTGTGGTTTTTAATGGCGCGAAGGGGGAACACCGATTACCGGGAAATGCTCATTTCACTTTCCTTGGTTGTGAAGGAGATTCGCTGCTTATGCTCTTGGACGCACGTGGGATTGAGTGCTCAACTGGTTCAGCGTGTACGGCGGGTGTGGCGAGTGCTTCGCATGTATTGACGGCAATGGGAATGGACCCGGCGGTCGCCCGTGGGTCGTTGAGGTTTTCTTTAGGGCATAGTTCAGTGCTTGATGATGTTGAGGCATTAGTTGAGGTATTGCCTCACGTTCTTGAACGGGCCAGGGCAGCAGCCTTAGCAAGCGCAGGTATGGGTTCTCGGGTGACGGAACCGAAAGGTGGAAAATAATGCGGGTTCT
>JBOFCS010000168.1:0-6269 GCA_051646185.1 Mycobacteriaceae bacterium
GGTGGAGGAGGAGGAAAACGAACGCGATTATCACCCTGATTATCTGATTACCGTGCAAAACGGGAGCGCGTTGATCGGTCCTCCGATCAAAGCGTGGCCGGCGGTTCTGGGGGACTGGAACGACCCCAACCACCCATGATTTTGGGTGCCCACTGATCTGATGCTGCTCTGTTATCTGGAGGACAATGGGCTTGATCTGATCGGTACGATTGACCCAGCTTTCCACTTATCTCAGCGAATTTACACCTGAAGTTATTCCTGCATTTGGCCTGATGGCTAGATACGAGTACTCTGGACCAACGGTGCGCCTATGCGCGCCGACTGTTGCGTGCCTTGCGGCTAGGCGATCTTCCGATCACCTCACCGACTCACGTTTCTGTCGGTGACATATAGCCGTGCCAAACACGGTAATCGAAAGTCACAAGGTGGCCGACAAAGCAGGGTTTACCTGCCAAGTCATCGCAAGTCACCAGGATCGCGGAGGATATGGCTAAGAAAGACGGAGCCATCGAGGTTGAGGGTCGCGTTGTTGAACCCCTGCCCAATGCAATGTTTCGCATTGAGCTGGAGAACGGCCACAAGGTCCTTGCCCACATCAGTGGGAAGATGCGTCAGCACTACATTCGCATTCTTCCTGAAGACCGGGTTGTTGTAGAGCTGTCGCCCTATGACTTGTCTCGAGGCCGCATCGTTTACCGCTACAAGTAGGACTTTCCTAGGTCCACCAGGACTTAGGAACACCACACCAGGAGATCAGAAGACGTGAAGGTTCAGCCGAGCGTCAAGAAGATCTGCGAGAAATGCAAAGTGATTCGCCGTAACGGGCGCGTCATGGTGATCTGCGAGAACCTGCGCCACAAGCAGCGTCAGGGCTAGACACCGCATTTTTTAAAGATCGGCTTGGCAACAAGCGAAGATGACCTCCCAGCACCAGCCATCACAGACGCGTGATGGTCTACCCCCGGCACGGAGGCCGGGGCCCCGACAGTCTGCGGACTGGTAACGCGGGGACGGACTGGGATCAGACCTCCGCCACACCGAAAGAGGAAATGCCACATGGCACGTCTCGCAGGTGTCGATCTACCACGCGAAAAGCGCATGGAGATCGCACTGACATATATCTACGGCATTGGCCGTACCCGTTCAAAGGAAATTCTTGCTGCTACTGGGGTAAGCCCAGATCTTCGCAGTAAGGACTTAGGTGACGACGATCTCACCAAACTCCGTGAGTACATCGAAAACTCACTTAAGGTTGAGGGCGACCTCCGCCGTGAGGTTCAAGCGGATATTCGTCGCAAGATCGAAATTGGCTGCTACCAGGGTCTGCGCCACCGTCGTGGTCTGCCCGTGCGTGGACAGCGCACCAAGACCAACGCGCGTACCCGTAAGGGACCAAAGCGCACCATCGCCGGCAAGAAGAAGGCCAGGTAAGCAATGCCTCCTAAAGCACGTACAGGACCAAAGAAGACTCAGAAAGCACGTCGTCGGGATAAGAAGAACATTCCGCACGGCTCGGCTCACATCAAGAGCACCTTCAACAACACCATTGTTTCGATTACTGACCCGCAGGGAAATGTTATTTCTTGGGCGTCTTCGGGCCATGTTGGTTTTAAGGGCTCGCGTAAGTCGACACCATTTGCTGCTCAGCTTGCCGCCGAGAGCGCTGCCCGTAAGGCGCAGGAGCATGGCGTAAAGAAAGTTGACGTTTTTGTTAAGGGTCCCGGCTCCGGCCGCGAGACCGCTATCCGCTCACTTCAGGCCGCTGGCCTAGAGGTTGGCACCATCTCCGATGTCACTCCTCAGCCACATAATGGCTGCCGTCCGTCCAAGCGGCGTCGGGTCTAGCGGGAAAGGTTAGGAATTAAAAATGGCACGTTATACCGGTCCTATGACCCGCAAGTCACGTCGTCTGCGCGTTGACCTCGTTGGAGGTGACCAGGCGTTCGAGCGTCGTCCTTACCCGCCAGGCCAGCATGGCCGCGCGCGGATTAAGGAAAGTGAGTACTTACTGCAGCTCCAAGAGAAGCAGAAGGCTCGTTTCACCTACGGCGTGATGGAAAAGCAGTTCCGTTTGTACTACGAGACAGCTAACCGCCTTCAGGGCAAAACAGGTGAGAACCTGCTTCGCATTCTGGAGACCCGTCTTGACAACGTTGTGTACCGCGCCGGTTTGGCTCGTACCCGTCGTCAGGCGCGTCAGCTTGTTTCGCACGGACACTTCTTGGTGAACAACAAGAAGGTTGATGTTCCTAGCTTCCGTGTTTCTCAGTACGACATCATTGATGTCAAGGAGAAGTCGCTAGCAACTCTGCCATTCCAGATTGCCCGGGAAACCCAGGGTGATCGTCCGATTCCGGGTTGGCTACAGGTTGTTGGTAGCCGACTGCGCATTTTGGTGCACCAGGTACCTGAGCGCGCACAGATCGACGTTCCGCTGCAAGAGCAGCTTATCGTCGAGTACTACTCGAAGTAATCCCTTACTGCACTAGCTTTCGGTTGACTGAAAGCTAGTGCAGGCCAACAACAGTCAAATAGTGGACTGTTACAACAGGAGGAAACCATATGCTCATTTCTCAGCGCCCCACGCTGACCGAAGAGGTCATCGCTGACAACCGTTCACGGTTTGTTATCGAGCCCCTTGAGCCCGGATTTGGGTACACACTCGGCAATTCGCTGCGTCGCACTCTGCTTTCGTCGATTCCTGGAGCTGCTGTTACCAGCATCCGTATTGACGGTGTTCTGCACGAATTCACCACTGTCCCAGGTGTGAAGGAAGATGTCACTGACATCATCTTGAACCTCAAGGGTCTGGTTGTGTCTTCCGAAGAGGACGAGCCAGTCACCATGTACGTGCGTAAGCAGGGCCCAGGCGCTGTGACCGCAGGTGACATTGTGCCCCCATCTGGGGTTACGGTGAACAACCCGGATCTGCACATCGCCACGTTAAATGACAAGGGCAAGTTGGAGATTGAGCTTGTAGTTGAGCGCGGTCGCGGCTATGTTCCTGCCGTTCAGAACAAGGCTTCTGGTGCAGAGATCGGCCGTATCCCGGTCGACTCGATCTATTCACCGGTACTCAAGGTCACCTACAAGGTGGAAGCTACTCGTGTTGAGCAGCGGACCGACTTCGATCGGCTCGTTCTTGACGTCGAGACCAAGAATTCCATCACCGCACGGGATGCGCTCGCTTCTGCGGGCAAGACCTTGGTTGAGCTGTTCGGACTTGCTCGTGAGCTCAACGTTGAAGCAGAGGGCATTGAGATTGGACCTTCACCTGCTGAAGCCGATCACATCGCCTCCTTTGGACTCCCTATCGAAGAGTTGGACTTGACTGTTCGCTCGTACAACTGCCTCAAGCGTGAAGGTGTTCACACCGTCGGTGAGTTGGTTGGTCGTACTGAGTCTGATCTGCTTGATATCCGTAACTTCGGTCAGAAATCCATCGATGAGGTCAAGATCAAGCTGCATGCTCTTGGTTTAGCCCTTAAAGATAGCCCCGCCTCCTTCGATCCTTCGCAGATTGCAGGTTATGACGTGGCAACTGGAACATGGATTGATGACGATGCCAGCGCATTCTCGGATGACGGCATCGAGCCGGACTACGCCGAAACCGAACAGCTGTAACTTGCGGCCTGGATTTCCGGGCCACCTACGAGGAGATTTATCATGCCCAAACCCAAGAAGGGTGCCCGCTTAGGCGGGTCGGCCTCGCACCAGAAGGCGATCCTGGCGAACCTAGCCACGGCGCTTTTTGAGCACGGCCGCATCACCACCACGGAAACGAAGGCCAAGAACCTTCGCCCGTATGCAGAAAAGCTCATCACTCATGCCAAGGCGGGCAATCTTGCCCATCGTCGTGAGGTGTTGAAGGTTATCCGTAATAAGGATGTTGTGCACACATTGTTCGCTGAGATTGGTCCGTTTTTTGCAGACCGCGACGGTGGCTACACGCGCATCATCAAGACAGCTAACCGTAAGGGTGACAATGCCCCTATGGCCGTTATTGAGCTTGTCAAGGAAAAGACTGCTTCTTCTGAAGCCACCCGGGCAACTCGGGTAGCTGCGTCAAAGAAGACTGAGTCGGCGGAAGCTGTTGCTGCCGAAGCTGTTTCAGCTACCGATGCTGATGCTTCAGCTGCTCCTGTTTCTTTGCTTGATGCTTCCGCTGCTGCGGGTAGCCATCCGGCAAACGAAGATGGTTCAGCGCCTGAAGGTTTCCCGATTAAGGGCAACGCTGATTCGATGCTCTACCATGTGCCGGGTAGCCGGTTCTTCGAGCAGACTGTTGCTGAGGTGTGGTTTGCAACTGAGGCTGATGCTGAGGCTGCTGGTTATGCAAAGCCTAAATCCCAGCAGGCAAAGTCGGAAGATTAGTCCGCAGTATCTTTGCTCAAGCAATGGCCCGCTATCAGTTCAGATAGCGGGCCATTGCTATTGTCCGAATAACCAAAAGTTGGTTAAGTTTTTATTGAGGTTGGCATGTGATTATGCGTCTCCGCTTTGATATTTCCTACGACGGCACCAACTTTGCCGGCTGGGCACGACAGCGTGAGCAACGCACGGTATGCGGGGTTCTGGAAGAGAAGCTGAGTGCTATTTTTCGGGGTCCAGTGGAGTTAACGGTGGCTGGCCGTACCGATGCTGGGGTGCACGCTAGCGGTCAAGTGGCCCACTGTGAGGTGACGGCGGAACAACTTAAGTTGATCAATCCCCGTGGAGCTAAAGATGGAGAGCCAGATTTTCCGGC
This sequence comes from Mycobacteriaceae bacterium, assembly GCA_051646185.1. Taxonomy (GTDB): domain Bacteria; phylum Actinomycetota; class Actinomycetes; order Mycobacteriales; family Mycobacteriaceae; genus JBOFCS01. The sequence goes on from JBOFCS010000168.1 coordinate 4,748, forward strand.
CTTAGTCCGCAGGCTTGCCCGGTTTTTACCCGAAGATGTTCGGGTAATGTACATTCGACAGGTCCCGGTAGATTTTGATGCCCGCTTCTCTGCATTACGGCGACATTACGAGTATCGGTTAACAACCGCTGATTTTGGTTCAATGCCCTTGGAAAATAAGGGTATTGTGGCTTGGCCCCGGAAAGTCGATGTGACTGCGATGGAAGCGGCTTCCGCAACACTTCTTGGGCTGCATGATTTTGCAGCATTTTGTAAACGCCGGGAGGGGGCAACGACGATTCGGGAGTTGCAACGTTTCGATTGGGAACAGCAGGGGGATTACGTGACGGCCTTTGTGCAAGCCGATGCATTCTGTTGGTCGATGGTGCGCTCTTTGGTGGGAGCAGTGTTATCGGTGGGTGAGGGGCGGCGGAGTGTGCAGTGGTGCGCGGATCTATTGCAGGAACGAGCCAGATCCAGTGCCATCTTGGTAGCACCGGCGCATGGGCTGTCGTTGGTTCAGGTGGATTATCCGCAGGACCATGAGCTTGCTGCCCGTAATGCGTTGACCCGAGATACCCGGGAGCAGTTACCACGTTCCGGTTGCTGTGGGGAGTGACCGCACGTCTTATCTGCTGTGTCGCCCAGAGTTAGCGAATTGTGGGCGGCCAACATAGGCGAGTTCTTCGCCGATAGTGACAAGCTTGACTTCGGTAACTTCGCCACCGGTGTAAAGGTTTACCCGATCCCCATAACCATATGGTTGATCGATCATCACATCAGGCCGAGAGGGGAGTGCGATGTCGGGGCTACTGATGACATGCATAACTGTGGCACCGCGAGAGCGTTCGCTGGCATCCAAGCCATCAAAAACCATAAGGTTGCAGTGTGGGTCAAAATATTCACGGCCACTAGCAAATTGGAGACGGCTGCGGTCGTTGACTGAATCGACCATAACTTCCCAAGCGTGAGTGCGGTCGGTGTAGAGAACTACTCTTGCCCCCACCGCGACGGCGCGAATAACGACCTGCTGGGCAACATAGAGTTCACCTCGAACCACGACATTATTCACGCCGCTACCCGCAATCCGGGCGGCAACGGCAAAGCCTTGAGGATCTGAGCCAATCAATTGCCCGCAGCCTGAAGCTGGAACCTGTAGCGCATCAAGCGCTTCCGGTGTAAGTACGCCTGCTGGAGTGAGATTTTCCAAGCCAACTGCACCCACTGGTAAGCCGGCGAGGAGAGCATCGCGATGCCGACCATTGAGTGAAAGTAGGCCTTCTTTGATCGGGTATTCGGTAGGGCGAGTTGTCGCGTAGCGGACCAGCGCGCTTACCCGAGTACGCTTTTCCATCTCGTCTCGGCGTAAGCGGACAGTAACAGTGGTATCCAATGTTTGTTGCGCCCATACGCTGGTGAGTGTTGCGCTGGTGATGAAACGAGGGTCAATGCCCAGAGCTACGCTATAGGAATCGGCCAGGGCCAACCCTTGCCAAGCTTCGTTCATGCCTGCGCCCGCAGCGTGACGGGTCAATTCGGCGCT
>JBOFCS010000169.1:0-14382 GCA_051646185.1 Mycobacteriaceae bacterium
GGTGGAGGAGGAGGAAAACGAACGCGATTATCACCCTGATTATCTGATTACCGTGCAAAACGGGAGCGCGTTGATCGGTCCTCCGATCAAAGCGTGGCCGGCGGTTCTGGGGGACTGGAACGACCCCAACCACCCATGAACACACACAAACGAATGATCACAGAGAAACGAATGGCCGTCGGGAGAAGGAATGCTCATGTGGGGTAGTCATGCTGTGCAGTTGAAGGTGCGGTGCCGGTAAATGCGTCATGAGTGGATGTTGTCGTTCCCGCAGTTGTGGTATGTGTGGCAGGTCGCGACCCGCTGGGATCGGTTGCCATACCCGGTGGTAAACCCGACTGGTGTGACCACGATGGACGATCTCTCGGGTCAGCAGATGCAGGTGCAGCAGTGGTGGAATACCCATGAGGACCCTGATCTGTTGGGGGCGTTACGGATGGTGGTGGACCCAGCTCTGCACGTGTCGGTGCTGGGTTCTGCTGCCCAGGGCTGGGAAGTACGGATGGTCGGGGCCAGTGAAGCCGGGTATGCGGTGTTGTTGCATCAACATCCTCATAGTGGGCAGGTTCAGGTGTGGGCTGGTGGTGCCCCAGCGTTAGCGTCTCGGGTGGCGTTGAATCTCCCCAAGTCCACCCCCGGTCAAGGTAGCCCGGTGCGGGCACCCACCCCACAGTCCCACCACACCAGAACCTGGCATCAAGAACCCGTCCACCAACCCCGCACCCAAACCCTCACCACCTTCCTCACCCAACCCCAAAAACTTTCGGCGCTAATCACGGTGAGTGATCGCGGGCAAAGTAGAGAAAATCGTTTGCTACGCGGGTGTTTTGGATTTGTTGATATTGAAGGGGACGGTCGATACCTGCTACGCCCAGGACACGATGAAGTAGTACGCCCGGCTTCGACCGCAGATATTCACCAAGAACTACATACCCTGCTTTCCGCTCGAAGATTTTACCCCTACTGAGCACAGGGTGGGGTGCCATACCAACGGTGATCTGCTTGGTTCGCATACCGGATCAACACAGCATAGGCTAGCGCTATGACGGTGATCGGTGGTGTGCTTTTTGATATCGACGGGGTATTAGTGACCTCCTGGAAAACTATTCCAGGCGCACAGGATGCCATTAATGTCTTGCGTAAGAAAGATATTGCTCGCGCCTTTCTCACCAATACCACCTCGCGGACTCGGGCTGATATCGCCGATGCGCTGACAGATTTGGGTATTAGCGTTAGCGAAGATGAAATTATTACTGCCGCCACGCTCACTGCTGAATATGTGCGCTCCACCCACTCCGGGGCGCGGGCATACCTGTTGAACAGTGGTGATGTCACTTCAGATATGCCGGGTATTGAATTTGTGGACACCGACCCTGATGTGGTGATTCTCGGTGGTGCGGGCCCAGAGTTTAGTCATGAGGCTTTGAGTAACGTTTTTTCTTGGATGTGTGCTGGTGTTCCGGTGGTAACCATGCATCGAAGTGTGACCTGGTCTACCGATGATGGTCTTCGCATTGACACTGGGATGTATTTAACCGGGATGGAAGAAGCTAGTGGTAACAAAGCTGTTGCGGTGGGAAAACCGGCACCCCAGGGGTTTTTTGCTGCGGCCACTCGCATGGGTGTTGACTGCGAAGAAGCGATTATGGTGGGTGACGACTTAGAAAACGATGTAGTTGCTGCCCAGATTGTTGGTATGACAGGGGTTTTGGTGCGTACTGGAAAATTCCGTCAGGACACTTTAGACAGGTGGGCGCAGGATCAGTACTCCCTGCAACCCCACCACGTCATTGATTCTGTTGCGGACCTTCCAGCGTTGCTGGACAGCCTTTAACGTTATTTGGTCAGTGCCCAGCGGGCTGTGACCTGGAAGGTGACGGTTTGTTGGCCGGGCTCTAAAGTCATAGGGCTAGCGGCGGCATCGTATAAGCGCCCGGTGGGGTATTCCGGGGTGTTGTGCGATTCGCTAATGGTGATGATATTGCCAAGCTTAAGGCCGGAGAGTGCAGCATATTGTTCAGCTCGGGATTTAGCGTCGGTGAAGGCGCGTTCGCGGGCTTGGGTGAGGAGTGTGGAGTCATCATCGATGGCGAAACGCACACCGCTCAGTTGGGAAGAATTGCCGCCTGCTGCTGTTCCGGCGTTGAGGACTGCTGAGGCTTTACCGAGATCGCGGATGATGATTGCCACAGTGTTGGTGGCTTGGTAGCCGTTGACTTGTCCATCGGGGGTGTAATCAGGATTAACTGACAAGTTGGTGGTGGTGATGTCTTCTTTTTTGGCCCCGGCGTTGACCATGGCATCGATCATTGTGCGGGCAAGGTCGTTGGCGGTTGATAGTGCGCCGGAAACGTCAGTTCCTTGGACGGACACTCCAATATCGGCGTGAAGAATATCTGGGGCGCCACGAACTTCGCCGGTGCCGATGACGGTGACTCCGGCGTCGTCTGCAGTAGACGTGGGTTCGTCGCTTGAGCAGCTGCTCAGAGCTAGTGTTGCGGCTCCGGTTGCGGTGATAAGAAGTGCTGTTAGCAGTTTCTTCATTGCTTTTCCCTTGCGTTGGGCGCGCCTTGGGCACGCTATGAACTATTCACTTTACGGAAATTTTTGGTGAGTGGGAGGAAAAAGTTTGTGGATAGTTCATCCGAGACCTTGCACTCTCGCCCATAGAGTGCTAAAAATGCAGTTAGCACTCTCCATACGTGAGTGCCAGGTCGGGATGGTGAGATCAGAGCCAAGACACATCTGATCGTCCGTCGCGGGCGCTGAGCCCGGCCAGCTTTGGAAATTGGGTGTTCGGTAACGATCATCCTGTGTGTCACCCCCAAATCCGGAGGATCACTTTCGCAATGGCCAAGATCATCGCGTTCGACGAAGAGGCACGCCGTGGCCTCGAGCGAGGCCTTAACGCCCTCGCCGACACAGTCAAGGTGACGTTGGGACCTAAGGGTCGCAACGTTGTATTAGAGAAGAAGTGGGGCGCTCCCACGATCACCAACGATGGTGTTTCCATCGCCAAGGAGATCGAGCTGGACGACCCTTACGAAAAGATCGGTGCTGAACTGGTCAAGGAAGTTGCCAAGAAGACTGATGATGTCGCTGGTGACGGAACTACCACTGCAACCGTTCTTGCTCAGGCATTGGTGCGCGAAGGTTTGCGTAACGTTGCTGCTGGAGCAAACCCATTGGGACTCAAGCGTGGCATTGAAAAGGCTGTTGAAGCCGTTACCGCGTCGCTGCTGAAGTCTGCCAAGGAAATTGACACCAAGGAGCAGATCGCTGCTACTGCTGGTATTTCTGCTGGCGACCCTTCCATCGGTGAGCTTATCGCCGAGGCTATGGACAAGGTCGGCAAGGAAGGTGTCATCACTGTCGAGGAGTCCAACACCTTTGGTCTTCAGCTAGAGCTGACTGAGGGTATGCGCTTCGATAAGGGTTACATCTCGGCATACTTTGCTACTGATGCTGAGCGTCAGGAAGCTGTCCTTGAGGATGCTTACATCCTGCTGGTGAGCTCGAAAATTTCTACCGTGAAAGATCTTCTTCCTTTGTTGGAGAAGGTTATTCAGTCTGGCAAGCCACTGTTGATCATTGCTGAGGATGTTGAGGGTGAAGCCCTGTCAACCTTGGTGGTCAACAAGATTCGTGGAACCTTCAAGTCTGTAGCCGTTAAGGCTCCTGGCTTTGGTGACCGTCGTAAGGCTCAGCTTGCTGACATTGCCATCCTCACCGGTGGCGAGGTCATCAGCGAAGAGGTTGGTCTTTCTCTCGAGACTGCTGGCCTTGAGCTTCTTGGACAGGCCCGCAAGGTTGTCATCACCAAAGATGAGACCACCATTGTTGAGGGTGCTGGCGATGCTGAGGCTATTGCCGGTCGGGTCAGCCAGATTCGCGCTGAGATCGAGAACAGCGACTCCGATTATGACCGTGAGAAGCTGCAAGAGCGTCTAGCCAAATTGGCTGGTGGCGTTGCAGTGATCAAGGCCGGAGCTGCTACTGAGGTTGAGCTCAAAGAGCGCAAGCACCGCATCGAAGATGCTGTGCGTAACGCTAAGGCAGCTGTGGAAGAGGGCATCGTCGCCGGTGGTGGCGTGGCGCTACTTCAGTCGGCTCCTGCTTTGGACAGCCTGAACCTCACCGGTGACGAGGCAACTGGCGTGAACATTGTTCGCGTTGCCCTTGAAGCCCCACTGAAGCAGATCGCTTTCAACGCTGGCCTTGAGCCTGGCGTTGTTGCTGAGAAGGTTCGCAACTTGCCTGCTGGTCACGGCCTTAACGCCGGAACCAACGAGTACGAGGACCTGCTCGCTGCTGGCATCAATGACCCAGTGAAGGTCACCCGCTCGGCACTGCAGAACGCAGCGTCCATCGCGGCTCTGTTCCTCACCACTGAGGCTGTTGTTGCTGACAAGCCTGAGAAGGCTGGAGCGCCTGCTGGCGATCCAACCGGCGGCATGGGCGGCATGGACTTTTAAGTCCCGCTCTTCACGCTAACCACAACCCGGTCCACCTTGCGGTGGGCCGGGTTGTGTGTTTTGTGGGGGGCGGGGCGGGGTCGGAAATTATTTATTCGTAATACGGTAGTCATTCGATAGATTCATGCTAACCTCAAAGAGAAACAAACCGGTAGGAAAATATGGACCTTAGTTAGGAGGTGAAATCCATGAGTGCAATAGACGTTGTTTGGGCCCCGGAGGCTTGGAGCGATTACATAAAGCTTCAAGCCGATGACAAGAGGATGGCTCGAAAACTTGGCCTAATAGTGACGAAGATGTCAGAGGGCAAGGTCGATAGCATTGGGAAGACCGAAAGACTGAAACACGATTTGTCTGGATGCCTTTCAGTAAGAGTTGATAGAAAAAATCGAGTTGTTTTCAATCAGGAGCCCGATTCAATTCGTATTCTTTCTTGTAGTGGACATTACCGGTGAGGCGCTTTGGCTTGTGTCCCAGATTGCTGGGGTGAGCCCACGGTAGTCATGCGTATACGCATCTTCCCTGCGGATGCAGGGGTGAGAATGTGGGTAAGGCTGGAGGTTATCTCCAGATCTTACCCACATTCTTTATAAACCTACCGTAAGTATTTTGTATGAAGTATGCTGCTTCTGAGCCAAGGGAAAAATGAAACTTACTGCAGCGACGCAATCAGCATGGGCGAAGTACAATCGCAATACCGGCGAATCGCTTTCGCTTGTTCGGCATTGTCAAGACGCGGCAGCTGTGGCTCTACTGCTGTGGGATAGATGGTTACCGGATTCAACAAAAACCCTTTTAAGTAATGGTCGAACCGGGGATGAGGTACGAGCGCTAGCCAGTTGGCTAGCCGGTACTCACGATGTGGGGAAGCTTAGTCCGGCTTTTGCCGTGCAAGTTGAAGAATTGACTGCACCAATGCGAGACGCGGGACTACAGTTTGATCCACGAATGACACGAAGATCTGAAACCCCACATTCATTAGTCAGCAATAAAGCAATTATAGAGTTTTTGGTAGCTAAAGGCTGGAACAAGCGAGTTGCGAATACTTTTGCCGTGATTGGCGGAGGGCATCACGGGGCCCCGCCCACTCACGAGCAGCTGGGGAAGGATTCGTTGACTGAGCATGTTGGTGGGAAAATTTGGGCAGAGTGCAGATCGGAATTACTTGAGTATATTTCGCAGGCAACCGGTGCAGAGAAGTATTTGCCGCAATGGCAAACCCGTGCACTAACTTCACAAGAGCAAGCTTTGTGGACAGCTTTTGTCATTATGGCAGATTGGATTTCCAGCGATGACAGGTTTTTTCCGCTAGGGGAAAATCGAGATTCGAGTTGTACTGCTGAACAAATGTGGGAAGATTTAGCCTTCTTTCCACCGTGGCAAGCTAAAGCGGCAGCTACTCTAAAAGAACTGTTGCATAATCGTTTTCATTTTCCCGAAGATGCCAAACCACGCCCGATCCAGTCTGAAGCTTTTGCTTCAGCGCAAGCTATGAAGGAACCTGGGCTCATAATTATTGAAGCGGAGATGGGAGTAGGAAAAACCGAAGCTGCTTTAGCAGTGGCAGAAATTCTTGCCGAAAAATTCGGCCAAGGTGGGTTATTTGTCGCCTTACCGACTATGGCTACGTCTAATGCGATGTTTTCCCGAGTCTTGAGTTGGATCGAGGCGCAGGAAGGAATGGCTGCAGCGTCAGCTGTGCTTGCCCATAGCAAGGCAGGTTTAAATGAAGACTATCAATCTTTGGACTCAGAAAAAATGCTCGGTTCGGTCGGTGACGATGTGTGTGCACACGGAGCTACCGTTATTGCCCATAGCTGGATGTCTGGGCGTAAAAGAAAATTACTAGCAGAATTTGTTGTAGGTACGATAGATCAGCTGCTTTTTATGGCTTTGAAAGCGAAACATGTAGCACTAAGGCACTTGGCGTTCACGAATAAGGTGGTCATTGTTGATGAAGTGCATGCCACCGATGTGTATATGAGTGTTTACTTACATCGAGCATTGGAATGGCTTGGTGCCTATAATGTTCCAGTAATTTTACTATCGGCAACTTTACCTTCAGATCAGCGTATTCAATTAGTGCAAGCGTATGAGACTGGACAAAAATGTAAACGCGAACACCCGGATCTTGTGGGAGATATTGGCTACCCACTGATTACTGTATGCACCCGGGAAAACATAATTGCCAAGCCGGTTTCAAGTAGTGGACAATCAAAAAAAGTTGTTATCCGACGTCTCAATGACGAAAATGCAGAACTGATAACGCTTTTAACTGAGCAGTTGGCAGAAGGAGGATGTGTTGGCATTATTCGTAATACTGTTGGCAGGGCGCAGGAACTAGCTCGTGTTCTTGAACAACATTTCCCTGGTGAAGTAGTTCTATTGCACTCACGATTCATTGCTAAGCATCGCTCAGATCTTGAGGCACAGCTGGTTAAAGAATTGGGGCCAAATGGGAGTAGGCCCTTCCGCCATATTGTTGTGGGAACTCAGGTTATTGAACAGTCTTTGGATATTGACTTTGATGTGATGATCAGCGATTTAGCGCCAATTGACCTGCTATTTCAACGGATGGGTCGACTACATCGACATGTCAGAGATTCTCGACCAGAGTGGCTGCAAGCACCACAATTTTTTATTACGGGCGTGCAGGACTGGTCCTCTGAACCCCCCAAACCAATTGCAGTTTCAGAAAGTATTTATTCATCAGTGTTACTCTTGCGTTGTTTAGCTGTACTGGAGAATTGCGATCAGGTAGAACTGCCATTAGATATTGCGAAGTTGGTGCAAGCTGCATATTCGGAAAACCTATCTTTTCCGGATTCCTGGGCGGAGGCATTTCATAAAGCTGTGGAAAAAGATTTGATCAAACGGAACAAATCTGAAGACAAGGCATCTACGTTTTTACTTAGTCGCCCGCATAGTTCAAGCACACTTGTCGGATGGTTAATGCAGAATGTGGGCGAGGCAAATGATGCACGCGGACAAGCGCAGGTTCGGGATACCGATGAAGGGATTGAAGTCATTGTGACGCAAAAGATTGACGGCCAGGTACGGCTGCCAGTTCAGTGTGGAGGAGAGGTTATCGATACTGATTTTGCTCCTCACTCAAAATTGGCTCGTCAAGCGCTCACGGCAACTGTGCGCCTACCCATGTCCTTGACTTTGCCAGGGATCATCGACAGAACGATTTCTGAACTGGAAAAAAGATCTTATCCAGGGTGGCAAGACTCGAAATGGCTTGCTGGCGAATTAATTTTAGAACTAGACGCTGAGTGTAAAGCCAAGTTGAATGGGTATTGGATCCACTATGACCACATTGAGGGTCTCCTTGTTGAGAAGGAAGAGTAGTCAATATTATGGTGATAAAAGAATTTAATTTGTTGGCAGAGCCATGGATTTTAGTTCAGCGACTTGATGGTAGTCGAGATTCTCTGTCGATCACAGAAGTCTTTAAACAAGCGGGGTCCATTAGAGTTATTAGCGGAGATATCCCAACCCAAGCTTTTGCAATCACCAGAGTGCTATTAGCAATTCTGTATCGCGCCATTGAGTGGGAAGAACCTGTAGAGGAACACTGGGGGAAAATTTGGGAAAAGAAGGAGTTCCCTATTTCCGAGATCCAAAAATATTTAGATGAATACCGTCATCGTTTTGATTTACTGCATCATGAAGAGCCCTTCTTTCAGGTGGCAGATTTACATACAGCTAAAGGTGAGTTCACTTCACTGGAAAGAATAATTGCTGATGTGCCCCCAAATGAAAAATATTTCGCAACGAGGGCTGGGGAGTTTATCGAGAAAATTTCTTACGCGGAAGCGGCTCGGTGGGTTGTGCATTGCCAGGCTTTTGATGCTTCAGGTATTAGAAGTGGGGACCCACGTGACAAAAGAGTAAAAAGCGGTAGAGGTTACCCGATTGGCGTCGCCTGGTCTGGGCAGTTAGGTGGGGTAATTTTTGAAGGAGCTAGCTTATTTGAAACTTTGATGCTCAACCTTGTACTTAAAAATAGCGACGGTGAAGCGCCGAGCTCTAAGGACACCCCAGTCTGGGAGCGTGAGCAGCCAGGGCCGAGTGAACGTGCAGACCCAACTCCTTTAGGTACGATCGATTTACTGACCTGGCAAAGTCGGCGATTAAGACTGGATCATGATGGCGAAAAGGTCTGTGGCGTTTTAATTGCCAATGGGGACGCTATTAACTCACACAATAGATTCAAAATAGAGTTTCTTTCTCCTTGGCGTTACAGCGAACCGCAAACTAAAAAGTTCGGAGAAACCCGCTATTTGCCTAAACAACATGATCCTGAACGTGCTCTATGGCGAGGGATCGAAGCCTTGCTGAGTGATGTCGATGATCCAAAAGTGGAAAGTCGAAAATCTAGTATTGCACCGGGAGTTGCACACTGGTTACAGCGATTGAGTGCTGAAGATCTTTTAGAGGACAACCTCATAATTAGACCGCATTCTTTGGGGTTGCATTATGTTAGTCAGTCTTCCGTGGTTGAAGAAAGCATTGATGACACATTAAGTATGAGCGTTGCACTACTCGGGCGAAAAAGCGAGCATCGGCAGTATGCTGTGAAAGCTGTTCGAGCAGCAGATGCTGCGGCAAAAACTTTAGCTGATTTAGCTGGAAATCTTGCCCAGGCAGCGGGAGGCGAACCCGAGGGGGTTAAGGGCACCGCTCTTGCTCAAGCTTTTTTTGAATTAGATTCCCCTTATCGAGCTTGGCTTGCAACACTTAAACCAGACACAGATCTTGTCGGCCATTTTGCTATGTGGCAAAAGAAAGTTCGGTCAATTATCGGACCTAGAGGAAAAGATCTAGTTGAAGCTGCTGGACGACCAGCCTTTATCGGACGCATGGTCAAGGAGAAGCATCTAGACGCATCTATAGCTTATAAGTGGTTTTGGATGGCGTTGGGTCGGGAGTTGCCTTTAGCTTTTGACAAAGAAATGAATAACTAAGCATCCAATACGGAAATGGAGGGATCTGCGATATGACAAACAAGGAAAAAGCGGAAGAAAACCTTTCGCGTGATGAAAAACTGAAAATTTCAGTTCGAAAAGTTGTTGAAGAACTAGAAAAGAAGTACTTATCAGATACGAGAGAACCTTCAGCGTTGGCTCGGTTGGCGCGTTTGCGACGGGCTACCACAGCTGCTCCCGGCAGTGTCCCAGAGGTATGGGAGGACACTATCGGGACATTAGATGGCTCTCTACTGGGAAAGGGAGATGAACCTTCGTTATATGAGTATGCTGCGCACCAAGCTATTACAATGTTTGCTTTGCATAGACAGTCGGGAACCAATCCTGTTCATGTTCGCAAAGTATCACTCGGTTCCGCGGTGAGAAAACTAGCGGGAACTAAAGGATATGAGTATGAAGGGCCCATTCGTAAACGCTTCCTCATTTTGGCAACTGCGGAGTCGCGTGAGGAGATCGCTCACCATCTACGAGGCATGATTGGTTTACTTCGGGCTGAAGATTTGCCGCTTGATTATGGTCTACTCGCTGTGGACATAAGGAAGTTGCTGGTGCCTTCACAGTCAAAAAGTGTTCAATTACATTGGGGCAGAGACTACTACGGTTCTAATAGCAATGAATCTGATTCACAAGAATCTGATTCCTAAATATTCAATCAAAGGACGGAAATCATGACAAATACCTACATCGATATTCATATCTTGCAATCAGTTCCACCAAGCAATATCAACCGTGATGACACTGGGAGCCCAAAATCTGCAGTTTTTGGTGGGGTTCGTAGATCCCGGGTATCAAGCCAGGCTTGGAAAAGGGCTACCCGCAAGTATTTTAATGAAAGTTTAGATAGCAGTGATATCGGTTTTCGTACAAAACGCATTGTTGAGATTGTGGCCGAGGAGATTGAAAAGTTAGACCCCTCCATTGAGGAGAAACAAAGAGTAAGCATTGCCGCTGATGTTATTAAGGCTGCTGGTATTAAGCTGACAACTCCTAAAACGCCTAAAAATGCACCGGAAGATGCAGCCTCCCCGATTGATGAATCTGGGTATCTTCTTTTCTTGAGCAATGGGCAGTTACGCAAACTTGCTGAACTAGCCTTGGAGACAATTTCTTCCGATTCAAAGATCGATACTAAGAAAGCAAAAGCTGCCGCAAATGCTGACAACAGTTTTGATATTGCGTTGTTTGGGCGCATGGTTGCTGACGTTGCGGAATTAAATGTTGATGCAGCAGCGCAGGTCGCACACGCTATCAGTGTGAATGCTGTTGATAATGAATTTGATTACTTTACTGCGCTTGATGACCTACGCGAGCGAGAAGAGATAACTGGTGCAGGAATGATTGGTACCGTTGAATATAATTCTTCGACGTTATACCGGTATGCAACTTTGAATATTAATGGCTTAAGAAAAAATCTTGGTGATGATGCTGCAACAGCCCGAGCTGCCCAGGCTTTTGTGGAGGCCTTTTCCCGGTCGATGCCCACTGGTAAGCAAAACACCTTTGCTAACCGCACCTTGCCAGAGGCAATTGTGGTTTCTGTTCGTCAGGACCAGCCAATAAACCTAGCCGGGGCTTTTGAAGATGCGATCAATCGCAATAATGGTTCGAGTATCGTGACTAATGCTGCCAATGCTTTTGCGAAACGGTATAGCGAGATTGAGCGCGCGTATGGAGCTTCGGAAGGTAAGGCTCTGGTCGTTTCTGTAGGAGATGCCGCCGATCCGCTGGCTAGCATAGGTGAGAAGTTGGGAAGTGAAGAATTATTTACCCGAATCGGTGAGATTGTTAGTGCTCATCTAGGCGAATCTTCATGACTACACTATTGCTAACCTTGGCTGGGCCGCTTCAGGCTTGGGGTGCTGAAAGCAGGTTTAGCCGAAGGACTACCAGGCAAGAACCAACAAAAAGCGGTGTCTTGGGGTTGCTGGCTGCTGCTCAAGGCCGTAGGAGGACAGACCCCTTGGAAGATCTTGCTTCGTTGAAATTTGGTGTACGCATTGACCAGCCAGGCCGGTTGTTGCGAGACTTTCAAACCGCTAAAAGTCTTGATGGTAAAAGGGTTATGCCACTTTCCTATCGATATTATCTTAGTGATGCGGTTTTTATTGCCGGGGTAGAAGGAGATTCATCCTTAATCTCCGCTTTGGAAGAAGCGCTTCGTCGGCCAACTTTTCCTTTATATCTTGGTCGGCGTTCCTGCCCGCCAAGTATGCCTTTGCATCCCACAGTGACTGATGTGCCGTTGTTAGATGCCTTGCAAGCAGCGCCGTGGCAAGCTTCGCTTTGGCACCGTCGGAAGCAGTCAAAGAGATTGAATCTTAGAGTGGTCATCGATGGTGATCCAGGAAAAGCTGGTGAAACAATTAGAGATGAACCTATCAGCTTTGATCCACAATTACGCCAGTATGGGTGGCGGACAGTAGAGGAATTTAGTACTACTATGGAAAATCTTGATGGAGAAATCAATCATCATGATCCAATGGCAGCGTTAGGTGGAGGCTAGATGTACTTAACAACAATGCCGCTCAATCCGGTACGGAGAGGTGCTCAAAAATTATTAGGATCTCCCCAATCGATGCATGCAGCAGTACTTTCAAGTTTTCCTCCTGGTCTCCTAACTTCTGAGAATCGGGTCCTTTGGCGAGTTGATCAGTTTTCTCAGCATGAGGTAAATTTAGTTCTTGTCAGTCCTTCAGAACCCGATTTGACTCATATTGTCGAGCAGGCGGGATGGCAGACGGGAAACCCATGGCAGACCCGCGATTATTCGCCATTATTAAAAAAGCTACAAGAAGGCCAGCAATGGAGTTTTCGGTTAACCGCTAATCCAGTTTTTTATGCGCGAAAAGGTGATTGGGAAGATACTAAGCCTGTCGGGCATCTTACTGTTAAACATCAAGAGCAGTGGTTGCTTGATCGGGTTGAGCGCCTAGGGTTTCAAATTCCAGATGGATTAGAGGAGGAAAAGTCTTTCGCTGTAGTTGAGCGGAAAAGTCTGTTTTTCCGTAAGGGGGGACATAAGGTGACATTAACGATAGCTACTTTCGAGGGAATACTGGAAATCACTGATAAAGAAAGCTTTTTGAGATCACTAACTGCCGGTATCGGAAGAGCTAAAGCCTATGGGTGTGGGCTACTGACCATTGCCCCGGCTGTTTGAGCGGTTGAGATGACTGGTCAAAATCCGGTAAGGCCAAGTGAACTCGTTCGAGCTTCAGACAGATTGTCTTTTATTTATTTAGAACGTTGTACTGTGCACCGCGATGGTAATGCCATCACGGTCACAGATGAACGGGGAGTAATGCATATTCCTGCTGCTACTGTGGGTGCGTTACTTCTTGGTCCTGGATCACGGGTTACTCATCAGGCGATGCTGTTGATGGCTGAAAGTGGTTCAACAGCAGTATGGGTCGGGGAGCGTGGAGTGAGGTATTATGCGCACGGGAGACCTCTCGGGCGTACAAATCGGTTATTGGAAGCCCAGGCGATGGCAGTTTCATCGCGAGCTGGTCGGCTTGCTGTTGCGAGGGCAATGTATTCAATGCGTTTTCCTGGGGAGGATATTGAATCGCTAAATATGCAGCAGTTGCGTGGGCGTGAGGGCGCCCGTGTACGTAACGCTTACCGAGAGAATGCAAATCGCACAGGTATTGAATGGACGAAACGTCAATATGACGTTGAAGATTTTTGGTCTTCTGATGTTGTTAATCAAGCGCTTTCGGCAGCAACGACATGTCTTTATGGCGTTACCCATGCAGTTATCGTCGCATTGGGATGCTCGCCAGGTCTGGGTTTTGTTCACGCCGGGCATGATCGTTCTTTCGTGTATGACATCGCTGATTTGTATAAGGCAGAGATGGCTATACCTGTTGCTTTTGATATTGCAGTACAAGCGCGGACCGCAGGCGAAGGGTTTGATGTCCCGGGTGTAACACGAAGAACTGTAAGAGATTTGGTGTATAGCGAAAAGTTGTTATCTCGTTGCGTTAAGGATATTCAGAACCTCCTACTTCCAGGTGAAAAAGATGTTACGGAGTGGAATGAGGATGTTGTTCAGATATGGGATGACAAGGGCGACTCTGTTGCTAGTGGTACGGCGTATGGAGATGGGTTGTGGTAGTTCTAGTAGTTACGGCGTGCCCAGCGGGGCTTCGTGGGTTCATTACCCGATGGCTTTTGGAGGTGAGCCCAGGGGTTTTTATTGGTGTACTGAATAGGAGGGTTCGAGAGTTATTGTGGGAGAGGGTAGTTGAATTATGCAAAGATGGTAGAGCAATCATGGTTTTTCAAGCACGTAACGAACAGAGGTTAGATTTTTTGGTACATAGGCATGACTGGCAACCGACGGATCTTGATGGAGTTAAATTGATGAGAAGACCTCACACCGGTGAGTCAGTTAGTTCGGAGGCTAAACCAAGAGCTGGTTGGAGTAAAGCTAGCCGTTATAGGAAAGCGAGATTGCGACGAGCTGGTGAAAGCGAATAGGCATGACTGATGCTAGAATCTTCGAAGCATCTAGAAACCTCCTGGTGAACTAGCGTGTTCCCCGCGAATGCGGGGATGAGCCCGATAGGCCACAACGAAGTGCGCAGCACATTCCGTGTTCCCCGCGAATGCGGGGATGAGCCCGCCCTTACCGTGGATGAAAAAAGCTAAATGCAGTGTTCCCCGCGAATGCGGGGATGAGCCCACGTTATCCCTTGCGATGTAAGGGATTTTAGGGTGTTCCCCGCGAATGCGGGGATGAGCCCACGATCGGCTCAAGAGCTGAATCACTAGATACGTGTTCCCCGCGAATGCGGGGATGAGCCCCCGCTTGACAAAATTAGTAAACCTGGTAGACTGTGTTCCCCGCGAATGCGGGGATGAGCCACTGTTCGCATCCCGTGGTATGCAGTTTTTTAGGGTGTTCC
>JBOFCS010000182.1:0-6387 GCA_051646185.1 Mycobacteriaceae bacterium
CAAGAACGACTGTTACCTCAGTAACAGTCGTTCTTGGTTCCACAAATGCTTCAACTCCCTCGTGCCGGTATGACCAATCCGCCAGATACTGAAAATCTTCATTAGTGCCTGTGCGCAACTGCCCTCTGCGCTGTTTCCTCCGATTAAATAACCCCACCTGAACTCCTCGTCCTTGAATGTTTACTGGAGAGAACTATCACAGCACATCGAGCCTCGTTTGAACGAAGCCCATGACCACTGCATTCTGCAATCTATTGTGCCAGCCAGCAATACTTAACGCAGATCCGTTTCTCACCCATACGATCGAAGACATAGCCAGGATTGACCCTGCACCGCCCCTGATCGCACGAACAGAGCAGATCAGTGCAAGGATGTCACTATAGAAAGTTAATGTGGACTTAGGCACCGATCGGCATCTTGTGGTAAGCCGGTTTGTAGAACTAAGTACGCCTTAGCTGTCTACTACAACAAAACAACGCACCGCATGACCACAAGTCAGCTATAACTCATACGTTCACCGCAACCTTTTGAGGAGTCAAACAAGATGGCCTTCTCCGTCCAGATGCCCGCTCTTGGTGAAAGCGTCACCGAGGGAACCGTTACTCGGTGGCTAAAAAAGGAGGGAGATGCTGTTGCGGTCGACGAACCCTTACTTGAAGTATCCACGGATAAAGTTGATACCGAGATACCCTCGCCGGTAGCAGGTATCTTAACAAAGATTGTTGCCCAAGAAGACGACACTGTAGACATTGGCGGTGAACTGGCAATAATCGGCGAGACAGGCGAAGCCTTAGCTCCTTCAGGTGGCAGTCCTTCTGTTCGAGCCGCTGAAATCTCGCTAACCGAAGAAGCAGCCGCACCGCCTGCCCCAGTTCACACTGCACAACCGGTAATTGCGCCAGTGCCAACACCATCAGCAGGTAGTGGGAGCTCACACCAAAATACTGTCATTCGCATGCCCGAACTGGGAGAATCAGTTACCGAAGGCACGGTCACCCGTTGGCTTAAATCAGTGGGCGATGAGATTGCAGCTGATGAACCACTCCTTGAGGTATCTACTGACAAGGTCGATACTGAAATACCTTCCCCGGTATCTGGCACTCTGTTAGAGATCTCCGCCGTAGAAGACGCAACTGTTGCGGTGGGTGGCCCACTCGCGGTAGTGGGGGCACATGCAAGCGTGGTTCCTGCTCCCCCTTCCACTCCAGTAGCTCCGACAGCACCAATCAACCCTCCCCCAGCCGCGGTGTCAGCAGAATCTGCAGTTTCAGTTGAAGTAGCAACTCCGGCGCCTGAGGTTAGCAGCGATACTCCTTATGTGACTCCGCTGGTGCGAAAATTAGCCACTGAGAACAATGTAGATCTAAATGCGGTGCAAGGAACTGGAGTCGGCGGAAGAATTCGCAAGCAAGACGTTCTCGCTGCGGCCCAGACCCAAGCAGCTACAGCCATTTCGCCTGTAGCTACCCCAGCAACTCCTGTCCCCCTAGCACCGGCAAGTACTGCTGGTTCCGCCACTCGCCCTGAGCTTGGACATTTACGTGGGACCACCCAAACGATAACTCGTATTCGTCAGATTACCGCTAAGAAAACTCGTGAATCATTACAAAATTCAGCTCAGCTTACCCAGACTTTTGAAGTTGATGTGACAAAAATTGCGGCATTGCGAGCAAAAGCAAAAACTGGTTTTGCCGAGCGTGAAGGAGTTAACCTTACGTTTCTCCCGTTCTTTGCAAAAGCCGTTGTGGAAGCGCTTAAAGCACATCCAAACATCAACGCCAGCATTAATGAAGAAGCAAAAGAAATTACCTACCATGACGCTGAGCATCTTGGCATCGCAGTAGATACTGAACAAGGTTTACTCTCTCCTGTAATCCACAACGCTGGAGACCTCTCACTGGTGGGATTGGCTCGAGCGATTGCCGATATCGCTGCTCGCGCAAGGTCAAACGGTCTCAAACCAGATGAGCTGGCTGGTGGAACTTTCACCATTACCAACATTGGCAGTCAGGGAGCGCTTTTTGATACTCCAATCCTCGTGCCTCCTCAGGCTGCCATGCTTGGTACAGGAGCCATAGTCAAACGACCTGTTGTTATCACTGATGACAACGGAGCCGAATCAATCGGAGTTCGGTCCATGGTTTATCTGCCACTCACCTACGACCACCGTTTGATAGACGGCGCAGACGCCGGGCGGTTCTTAACCACGATTAAACACCGCTTGGAAGAAGCTGCTTTCGAAGCTGACCTTGGCCTATAACCCAATAGCTGTGGCGAAAAGGAAGGGGAACTATAGATGAAAGTCCTGATCGCCGGATCCTCTGGTCTTCTGGGTACTGCTCTGGTACCGGCACTTCGCAGCCAAGGACATACCGTCCAAAGGTTAGTCCGTCGAACACCACGTTCACCCGACGAACTAGGCTGGGACCCAGCCTTGGGCGAGGTGAATTTTGAAGATTTACAAGGTTTTAACGCTGTCATAAATCTCTGCGGAGTCGGCATCGGCGACCGCCGATGGTCCGGGTCATTCAAACAACAGATTCGCGATAGCCGCATCGGCTCAACCGAAGTTATGGCTACGGCCGTCGCACACGCAAAAATTAGCACGCTTATTAATGCAAGCGCAGTAGGCTTTTACGGAGACACTGGGAATCTTATTGTTGACGAGTCTGAGCCAAATGGTACTGGTTTCCTTGCTGAGCTGTGCAAAGATTGGGAACAAGCAACTGGAACCGCAGCAGCAGCTGGTGCTCGGGTTATTCAGCTACGGACCGGAGTAGTGCTATCGCCATACGGCGGACTGCTAAAAAGGCTCAAGCCCTTATATTCTTTAGGATTTGGCGGAAGATTAGGAAATGGTCGACAATATTTTCCTTGGATCTCACTGGTTGATCAGATTCGCGCTATAAGTTTTTTACTTACTGATTCCACGCTATCGGGTCCGGTGAACCTCACCGGACCGGCGCCGGTAACAAACTCTGAGTTCAACCTAGCCTTTGCCAAGGCAATGCACCGTCCCGCACCTTGGGTCGTCCCCAAGGTTATGCTTACCGCAATTCTTGGCGATTTCGCTAGTGAAGGGGCACTCATAAGCCAACGGGTAATCCCTGCTGCTTTAGAAAACGATGGCTTCCGCTTTCAGCACAACACTATTGGATCTGCACTAGATGCGGCTTTGCTATCCACATCACACTAGGAAGGCATCTGCTCCATGCAAACCAGCACCCCCTCCGGATCAGCACGATTAGCTGCCACACCAATGATCATCAAGAAACTTGGGTTCCTTGATTACCACCTAGCGTGGCAACAGCAACGTGAGCTCGCCGAGCTTCGATCTGCCGGACTGGGACATGACACCCTCCTACTTCTTGAGCATCCCAGTGTTTATACAGCCGGGCGTCGCACCGAACCACAAGATCGTCCATCCGATGGAACTCCAGTAGTGGACGTTGATCGCGGTGGAAAAATAACCTGGCATGGACCCGGCCAGTTAGTTGGTTATCCCATCGTTGCACTTGCCGAACCTATCGATGTGGTTAATTATGTTCGCAGACTTGAAGAAGCTCTTATTTCGGTATGCAATAGCTTTGGTATTGAATGCGGCCGAGTTGAAGGCAGATCCGGGGTATGGCTCCCCGCGCGCAACTATAATGACAATTATCTCCCCGAACGCAAAATTGCTGCAATCGGCGTTCGAGTGCAACGTGGTGTTGCGCTGCATGGATTTTCGCTGAATTGCAACTGCGACCTCACGCCATTTTCGGCAATAATTCCGTGCGGAATCGCTAATGTCGGCGTGACATCGCTATCGCATGAAATAGGCCGGGAAGTTGCAGTTTCCGAAGTCCTTCCTCTTGCCGAGCAAGCAATCTGCGCCGCTTTGGACGGAACACTTGGCATAGCTACACACCACATCACACGGCTAGCCCCCACCGAACGGTCCGGGTCTGCAATTACTACCTTGCAACTCGGGTAGAAAAACCTTGTAGACCTCGAGAGCAACTTGAGGCGGTCACGCGTACACTTATGGGGTGAAACCGGCACCAGAATCATCTTCAGAAGTTCCAGTAATTCCCGCTGGGCGAAAGATGTTGCGTCTGGAAGTCCGTAATGCACAAACCCCCATTGAGCGTAAACCTAGTTGGATAAAGACCAGGGCAAAAATGGGTCCAGAGTTCACCGAATTGAAAAAACTAGTTAGCCGCGAGGGCCTGCACACTGTCTGCGAAGAAGCAGGTTGTCCCAATATTTATGAATGCTGGGAAGATCGGGAAGCAACTTTTCTCATAGGCGGTGAACAGTGCACAAGACGATGCGATTTCTGCCAAATTGACACTGGTAAACCGAGTGCACTCGATACCGATGAACCACGCCGAGTAGCCGAAAGCGTTCGGTCCATGGGGCTTCGCTATTCGACTATCACTGGAGTAGCCCGTGACGACCTTAGCGACGGTGGCTCCTGGCTCTACGCAGAAACAGTCCGTCACATTAAAAAACTGAATCCAGAAACTGGCGTTGAGTTGCTTATTCCAGACTTTAATGGCAGTTCAGATCAGCTTGCCGAAGTTTTTTCTTCTCACCCAGAAGTATTGGCCCACAATGTGGAAACCGTTCCGCGGATATTCAAAAGGATACGGCCCGCATTTCGCTATGAGCGCTCCTTAGCTGTCCTTGAAGCTGCCCAAAAAGATTCTCTCATCACAAAATCCAATCTCATTTTAGGCATGGGAGAAACTCCTGAAGAAATCCGCGAAGCACTCAGCGACTTGCGCTCGGTCGGTTGCGATATTGTCACCATCACCCAGTATCTGCGCCCCTCACCCCGCCACCACCCAGTGCATCGGTGGGTGAAGCCTGAGGAATTTGTTGAGCATTCTGCATACGCCACCGAGCTTGGCTTTTCCGGGGTAATGGCCGGGCCCCTCGTTCGTTCTTCATATCGAGCAGGTCGGCTATATGCCCAAGCTTTGACTCATCACGGCCGTGGCTTACCTGATCATCTGTCTCATCTTGGGGCCGAAGGTACTTCCGCTCAGGAAGCAAGCTCAGTACTAGCACGTCTTTTGCCTAGATAATCGGCTGCTAATCGCATAGTTTCCACAGGGCTGTCGGGTGTTTCCAGAGTGGGCCGTATCCTGTAAATATGGCGATCGGTAAGACTGGCAGTACCACAAAGAAAAACTCAGCGGCTAAAGAAGCAAAAACTGCGGCGCGTAACGCACGCAAGGCTGCGTCGAAGGAACGCCGCAGCCAGCTGTGGCAGGCCTTCACTATGCAACGCAAGGAAGACAAAGCTCTACTTCCGCTCATGATCGCTGCGATAGTTGGCTCTGCGGTTGTTGTTTCAATAGTTGGTTGGCTTATTGGAGGCACCGCTCTGTGGTTCCTATTACCTTTAGGGATTGCTATTGGCGTCTTAATTGCATTTGTCATTTTTGGCCGCAGAATTCAAAAATCAGTCTTCACTAAAGCCGAGGGGCAAGCCGGTGCTGCTGCGTGGGCGCTAGAGAATATGCGGGGAAAATGGCGGGTCACTAATGCCGTAGCCGGTACCGCACAGCTAGATGCAGTTCATCGAGTCATTGGACGCCCTGGAGTGATACTCATCGCTGAAGGTGCCCCTAGCCGCGTTAAATCGTTATTGGCACAGGAGAAGAAACGCACTGCACGTCTTGTTGGTGATACTCCCATCTACGACATTATTGTTGGAAATGATGAAGGCCAGGTACCACTTGCAAAGCTGGAGCGCTATCTAACAAAGCTGCCATCAAAT
The DNA here is from genome assembly GCA_051646185.1 of Mycobacteriaceae bacterium. Taxonomy (GTDB): domain Bacteria; phylum Actinomycetota; class Actinomycetes; order Mycobacteriales; family Mycobacteriaceae; genus JBOFCS01. The sequence continues at coordinate 5,774 of JBOFCS010000182.1, forward strand.
ATCGATGGACATCGTATGGATAATCTCGAGTCTCGCCTTGTCGCACTTGGAGCAAAATCTGGGGCAGCACTACCAAAAGGGCCTGTCCCGGGCGGGGCGAAGATGCGTGGGGTGCAACGGACGATTCGGCGTCGATAAACGCATGTTAGCCTGCGGTGCTCTCAAAGAGATCGATCATCTTTTACCGGGCTATCACCAAAGCAGTTGTTGTTACCCGATCATGCATGCCGCGTCCGTCCGAATCACCAATCAATGGAGGAAGAACAAAAACTATCAATAAATTTCGGACGAAAGCACGCCAAAAACCAACTCTTTCTGGGGAATCAACCCGGACCACCCGAATGCCTAGAAGGTATTGCCCAGGAGTAAAGCCAAAGGCCGTGACCGATAGCACCCCGACGATTACCCAGATCGCCAGAACTGCCGTTGACAGATGCTGAGCAAGTAGGCCTCCCACCAATAGCATCGCAACTCCACCGGACATAAGCCAATCAGCAAATAACGCAGCAATTCGGCGACCGCTTCCTGCGATCGAGCCGATACCAGCTTGCGGTAACCCCAGTAGCTCCCCTCGATATGTTGAGGACTGCCCCCGCTGGGCCTTAGGTAACGCT
>JBOFCS010000219.1:0-5841 GCA_051646185.1 Mycobacteriaceae bacterium
AGCTAACCATTCGTTTTAAAACGAATCTGATGCCCAGGTGGTAGTTGCGCAACTTTAGCAATATCTTGTGCTGTGATAACGGCGATTACGGGGTATCCCCCCGTGACTGGGTGATCGGCCAAAAAAAGAATAGGCATGCCGCTGGGAGGGATTTGGATAGATCCATGAGCTATTCCTTCGCTTAGCATTTCGGTATGAATACGGTATTTGAGTGACCTCTGCCCGTGCAATCGAACACCTATCCTATTTGAGTGTTCAGTTACAGTCCACGTTTGGGAAACTAAAAGTTCCCTTGACTGATGTGTAAACCGGTCTTGTCGTGGTCCAAAAGTGATATACAAGGTTGCTGGATTTGCAATCTCTAACCTCATTGGTAGCTGATCAACGAGGGGCCAGTGGGAGTGAGAATTTCCGATACGGAGAAGGTCTCCGCTGTTGATAGAAAACGGACCCAATGCTGATAATGTGTCGGTTGAAGCACTACCAAGGAAGCGTTGAGCTTCAAATCCTCCTCGAACGCTTAAGTAACTCCGCACCCCCAGAGTGGGTCTTCCGATTGAGATCATGTCAGATTTTTTAAGATAAATAATGCTGTAATCAGGTGCAGGATAGCTGTTGACGAGTATCGGCGCGGGGGCTCCAGTTATCGCTAACATAATATTTCCGTGTGCTCGCGCTTGAAATCCTCCAAACGTTATTTCGAGACTTACTGTGCCGCTAAGATTACCCAGGAGTCTATTGCCAGCGGCATAGGAGATTTGGTCAGCTGCCCCTGAGGCGCTTACCCCAATCCCAGCGTGGCCTGGACGTCCTTCATCTTGAAATGTTGTTAAGCAACCTGAGTGAATAACTTCAAGAAAATTCATAATGTTTCCACAAATTTTACTTCCATACCAGGCTTTAAAAGTGCTGGTGTGATTCGTTTTTCATCCCAAAGTGAAACATTTGTATGTCCTATCAGTTGCCAACCTCCGGGCGTGGAACATGGATAGATTCCACTAAACTCTGAGGCCAAAGCTACCGAGCCAGCGGGCACCGTAGCTCGAGGGCTATTTCTACGTCTCACTGAGATTGGATTGTTCTGCCTTGTTAAGTAAGCAAATCCTGGGGCAAATCCAGTAAATGCCACCACCCAGGGTGCTGAGGTATGTATGTGAATAACTTCAGACTTTGATAGTCCAGTCTGCTCAGCAACTTCAGTAAGATCAGGACCGTCATAAATAACTGGGATATAGACCAGAGGGGATTGTGAATGATTTTGCGTAGTCGGGAGTGATAGTGCTTGATGGATAATGTGGATTAGTTCGGACTGCTTAATTACCTTGGGTTCGAAAATGATGAGTAATGTTCGAGCTGCAGGTACTAGATCAATAATTCCGGCTGGCTTTAGTGAAATACATGAGTGATAAAGGTTGATAGCACTACTTAATGAGTCAACTTCTACGAGAAGACCGCCTTCCCCGGCAGGACGAAATTTCATCGGATGAATGAATCTATGGTAATCCCTGTTGCTTCTAGTTCGTGACGAATGCTAGTTGCGATAGAAACTGCTCCATCGGTATCACCATGTATACAAATAGATTGAGCCTCGATATTTATAATAGAGCCATCAATTGCGGTGAGCTGGCCATCGGTGACCAGACGTAGTGCTCTTTGGCTAATTACTTTCGGATCATTCAGGACCGATTGTGGATGCGTTCGTGGTACAAGTTCGCCATTGGGTAGGTAAGCGCGATCGGCAAAAGCTTCTGTAACAGTACGCAATCCAAGATCGCGTGCGATAAGAAAAAACTGCGAAGCGGCTAAGCCGAGTACTGCAAGAGTTTTATCGTAGGAATATATCGCCTGTGCTACCGCGCGTGCCTGTTCGGTATGATTTATAATCGAATTATATAGTGCACCATGAGGTTTAACGTAACTTATGGAAGATCCAGATGCGCGGGCTAGTCCGTCGAGAGCGCCAAGCTGGTAGATGACATCCGAGTAGAGAACCTCCGAATCGACATCGATAAATCTTCGTCCGAACCCACGAAGGTCATTGTAGGAGACGTGAGCGCCGATCTGAACATTTGAGCGGCAGGCTTCGCGACAGGTTGTAGAGATGGTTAGCGGGTCCCCAGCGTGGAAGCCGCATGCGATATTTGCACTCGATACCACTTTAAGCATGGCGGAGTCATTACCAAGCTGCCAGGCTCCATAGCTTTCGCCTAGGTCGCTGTTGAGGTCAATGGAGGTCACAGGTGCATCCTAGCGATTGGTGTTGACCAAATTTTTTTTATGACTCTTGACACAGTTCAGGCCAAGTGACAACATCTGTTGTAGAAATTCTGTGTGGCTACAATTCTCAGGATTAGTCGGAAGGTATTTAGGTGACTGCTACAACAACCCAGGGCGTTACGTTTCCTTATTCCCTGCCAGTTGACCCACCGAGACGCTTTAATAAAGATCCGCAGTGGGCAGCACAGGCGGTGCGTGGTGTCAAATTCTTCACTCGAGGACCGGTGGCGCCAACCGAAGCTGAACTTCGCAGGCATGTCGAAGCGGTCTATGGCTACGACAAAGCAGGTGCGCTACTAGCTCGAGCGATACTTTCCGATAAAACTGTATCGATGGCACAGTTTCGGAAAGCGACGTCAGAGGGCGTTGCTAGCGTTCCCCGGGCACATCCCGATCTTTTGGCTTTTTTTAATGAAATCGAAAGTCAACCAAGGTGGCTAGACCATGAACGCATTGCGCGGGGAGGAAGAGTCTGCATGCGATCAGGAAAGACGGGGGCGCAGATCCTTGCCACGGGATCACTTATGGGTGGCTATGTTTCCGCTGCTTCTAGTCGTCAATTGGTTGCAACACGCAGGCTCGTTAGTGACGTTGATAGGCGGGTTGCTGAGACAACGCGATGGTGGTTTGAATGTATTAGTCCATCCGGCATGGAGCGCGGAAGTCAAGGCTGGCAATTGACCTGTCATGTCCGATTGATGCACGCGATCGCAAACTATAAGTTATTGCATAATTCGGATTGGGATCTATCCGATTGGGGAATGCCAATCAATCAAGCCGATCAAGCAGCTACGCTTGGGTTATTTTCGACTACCTTCCTCCTTGGGCTGCGATCTCTGGGGGTATCGGTTTCTGTTGACGAGGGTCGAGATGTAATGCACCTATGGCGGTATATTGGTTGGCTACTAGGGGTCGATGAGCAGTGGCTCGTTGATGACGAAATGTCTGGTAGACGCTTGATGTGTCAGTTTGGGTTGCTCGCCCCTGCCGCAGATGAGAACTCCAGAATTTTGGCGACTTCGCTCTATAATTCGTGGAGAAAAGGTAACTTTCGTAGATTTATGGTCGCTAACCGGATCTTTCAACAGAAAAGCTTGTTAAGTCTGCAGCGGCTTTTCTCCGGAAAGTCAGGACTGAAAGATCTAGGCCTTCCGGCAAGCACAATTTGGTATGTACCAATTGCCTGGATAACTAATTTTCCGTTCCACACTCTGGCGAGTCGCTCCCGAACTGTTGAAAGGATACTCGTCAATAGGGGAGAGAATTACATTAAGTCGTGGTTAGCTCTTAATGAGCCGCCAAAATCTTAGGTACGATGAGCTAGTCAAAAGGCTGTATTGGCCGATTAATACTGAATTATTTTTCTTGCCAACTTCTTTCGCAAGAAGTCAGTTCCTATTGTAGAGCTGATTTGGCGGTCTGGAAGTCCACTATTCGGTGCCAGGTGCTGCCAATTTTCTGCAATCCATTGGGTAGTGACTTCCAGAAACTCTCAGATGAGACTTAAGCGTGAGCTGCACATACTCCTCTGTTGCTTCACTGTGATGGAGTTTATTGAGACCCAAAATAGGCACAAAGGATGAAACATTGGACTGTGAAAATAAAATCGAAAGCAGCCGACCACTGTAGCTTTCATAACTGGTTCAATAGCAGGGTAGGTGATGCAGCTACCGATTTTGTGGTTCGCAAAAGCCTATTCAATAGGTACCAAACTTATCGTAGCGACACCTTCTATGGATTCGCTTTTTTAAAGTGGGCGATCACTCCGGTAGGCAGTCCGTTAAACCACTTTTTCAGGAAGTTTGCTGCCCATAGGGATTAATTGTTGCAGAAGTTGTGTCCATCAGCGCTGAGTGGCTTCGCTCAAAGTGCTGCTATCTGACAGTTCTGGTTTTAATATCCTCGGATAGGAGATTTGGCCTAAGTCTTGAGCTGACTGTATGAAATTATCTTTTTACTTAAAATTCTGCACCCAAGGTAAATAACAAAAGAAATTGTGGTCACAAAAACGGAAATGGGCACTCCTGGCGCGAGAGAAAGAATAATCCCACCTAGCGCGGCGATTTCGGCAAAAACAATAGAGATGATCGTTGCTTTTACCGGTGAAGAGGTCACGTGAGCAGCCGCGGCTGCCGGGGTGATCAGTAGTGACATTACGAGTAATGCGCCGACGATTTGTACACCCTGGGCCGCGGTCAGTCCCACAAGAATAGCGAAGACAATACCAAGAAAACGTACCGGAACCCCCCGTGCTGCAGCAACTTCAGGATCAATACTAGAAAACAGAAGCGGCCGATAGGTGACGAAGAGAGTAGCCAACACTACAGTAGCAACAATGGCTAGTAGGGTAATCCCGGTGGAACTTACTCCCACGATTTGACCTGTCAATAAAGCAAAGCTGGTTCCTGTTCGACCTGGGTATAGATGTATAAAAAGTACTGCCAGCCCAAGGCCAAAGGCCATTACCACGCCGATGACTGAGTCTCGTTCCCGGGCTTTTTGTCCTAATAAGCCAAACAGCACGGCAGCTATTACTGACCCGATAATGGCGCCAGCTCCTATGCTAAATCCCAGAAGTAGAGCAGCTGAAGCGCCAGTAAGGGCAAGTTCACTTGAGCCATGAACGGCAAAAGACATTTGCCGCATAACAATCAGTGGGCCAATTGCCCCAGAGACTAAGGCGAGTACACATGAGGCAAGTAGCGCTTGCTGGACAAAATCGCGACTTAATAAATCTGCGGTTGTTTCAAAATCAACCATTTTACGGAAAATCTCAATGAGCCTGTCGTTCATCGGTCACTCTCTAGATGATGCATTCCTTCGCAGGGCCTGATTCCGCTAGAGTTAAGTGCATCTGCGGCGTCTCCTGAGCCAACAATAAGCAGTTGGTTATGAAGTTGAAGAACGTCAACTTTGGTTTTATATAGATCGGAGAGAACTTCGGAAGTTATTACTTGCTCTGGCTTTCCGATCTTAAAACGACCATCAACAAGGTAAAGGACTTGGTCCACAAAAGGTAAGATCGGATTAATCTCGTGAGTAACAAAAATGACTGCGGTACCGTGATCGCGTCTACGCCGGTCGATAAGCTCCGACACTAGGCGCTGACTGGCAAGATCTAAACTAAGCAGCGGTTCGTCGCAGAGTAGTACCTGAGGGTTGCCTGCCAACGCTTGAGCAATCCTGAGTCGTTGTTGTTGACCTCCAGAAAGTGACCCAAGTGGAGCATTTGCAAAGCTTTGGGCATCAACTTGTTTGATAGCCGAGTCGACTAATTTTTTTCGGTTAATTCGGTTTTTCAACCCTGGACCCCAGGTATGCCCGTCGATTCCAAGGCTAATCAAATCTCGACCACGTAAGGTTACGCCGCGCTCAATCGAACGCTGTTGAGGTATATAACCGACATGAGAACTTCTGCGACTAACCGGCGCACCGCTGATGCTCGCGGTTCCCGAAGTTAAATGATGTTCGCCAAGAAGAACTTTAAGTAACGAAGTCTTTCCCGAGCCATTTGGACCAAGGACTGCAACAAATTCACCGGCATAAACCGATAGGTTTAACTGC
>JBOFCS010000239.1:0-4210 GCA_051646185.1 Mycobacteriaceae bacterium
AGTCCGGGCTCTACTACGACGGCGGAGAGAACCCACTAATAGCAGCACCGGAACTATCATTGTTGGCCCGCTCACCGTTGATATCGCCGGCAGACGGGCATTAGTCAACGGCAAAGAAGTGGATCTGACAAAACGAGAATTTGATTTACTACTCATCCTGGCTGAACATGCCGCAGCAGTTCTCAGCCGGACTCAACTCCTAGAACTTGTCTGGGGTTACGACTTTGTCGCTGATACCAATGTTGTCGATGTTTTCATCGGATATTTGCGCCGCAAGTTAGAAGCAAGTGGCGCGCCCCGACTTCTGCATACCGTGCGCGGTGTCGGATTTGTTCTACGAGTGCAATAGCCTTATGAAAACTTCGCACCGTTCCCCTAGTTTACGCACCAGAGTTGCCATTGCTGCGGCTCTAGGAGCAACCATCGTTATGTTAATTGTGGGGGCCGTGGTCTGGTCTGGCATCCGAAGTGACGCATACAAAAGCCTCGATAACCGACTTGACTCCATCAGTAATGTCATATCCCCCAATTTCATCGCCCAATTCCCTGACAGACCTACTGGCCCCACAGAGATTGCCGCTACGAGCAATAATGGTGTTGCAGCAACGGGAAGATTTGGTGCTCTTGAGATTTCAACTACATCAATCACCATACCCCAACTTCCTGTGGGCTATAGCAACACCACCATTGAGGGGCAACAATACCGAGTGCGAACCATCGAAGTAAACAAAGAGTTATCCCTATCTCTAGCCGTTGGCACACCTATCGGCGATACCGAAGCCTCCATAGGTGAACAGCAGCGCAATGTGGTATTGGTATGCCTGGGATCGGTTGCAGCAGCAGCTATTCTGGGATGGTTATTTGCCGGTTTTGCAGTACGTCCATTAGGACAATTGGCCAAACAGACAAGTCAAATCGACGCAAAACTGGAATCAGGACCAGAGCAAATACCCTTAGGAATTCATGGTGCAAAAGAGGCCGAAGATATTGCCATAGCAATGGAAGCCATGTTAAGACGAATACGAGAGGAACAACAAAAAACCCATTCTGCACTCGAATCGGCTCGAGATTTTGCTGCGGTCTCTGCACATGAATTACGTACCCCGCTAACGGCTATGCGCACCAATCTTGAAGTCCTTTCTACAGTAGAATTGTCCCAGGAACATCAGCAAGAAGTACTAATGGATGCCCTTAGGACACAATCTCGAATCGAAGAAACCCTTACCGCACTGGAACGTCTTGCACAGGGCGAACTTTCCTCATCTTCCGATCACTTACCACTAGATCTCACTGATTTACTTGACCGCGCAGCCCAAGATGCCCAGCGCACTCACCCACAAGTGCAAGTGCATCTTTCGGTTTCGGAACCACTACTCATTTCTGGACTACCGGTGGGACTGCGCTTATCCGTTGATAATGCGATAACCAACGCAGTTCGGCATGGCAAAGCTACCGAAATTCGACTAACAGTAATGGTCACTAACAACTCTATCGATATTTACATCGATGATAATGGCATTGGCCTTCCCTTGAGTGAACGCACCAGAGTATTTGACCGATTTATCCGTGGCACTACAGCTACCGCAGCCGGCTCTGGTTTGGGACTCGCCTTGGTTGCTCAACAAGCAGCACTCCATGGTGGCTCAGCATCGTTAACCTCAAGTAATTTAGGGGGGATAAAGCTCACTATCACGCTGCCCCTGAGTGCCCTCATCACTAACGACTGATCTGCGTATATCTTTCCAAAGCGACAAGCCTCTCTTGCTTGTGATCAACAATCGGCAATGGATAATCCCGGGGTCTATTGTTGCCTAAATCGTGCACCTTTGAACCAGGGATAGCTCGCAGCTCTGGCACCCAACGCCTAACGTAATCGCCACTGGGGTCAAACTTGTGCCCCTGCAAGAGCGGATTAAACACCCGGAAGTAAGGGGCCGCATCGGTCCCAGTGCCAGCCGTCCACTGCCACCCATGCTGATTCGACGGTAAATCACCATCAATAAGCTGTTGCATAAAATAACGAGCACCAATCCACCAAGGGAGATGTAAATCTTTCACCAAAAAAGAAGCCACGATCATCCGAACCCGATTATGCATCCACCCGGTCTGCTTGAGTTGACGCATACCAGCGTCCACAATAGGAAATCCAGTCGTTCCTGCACACCAGGATGCAAAAGCCTGTTCAGCCTCATGCCCAGTGTTATAAGTAATACTGTCAAATTTTGAATTAAAGTTCTGTCGAGCTGAATGAGGTTTATGGAAAAGGATATCCGCATAAAAATCTCGGAAGGCTAATTCTCGTTCAAATGCCTTAATACCCGCATTGTCCCGATTCTTATCCAGATTTTTCATATCCTTCAACATTGTGCGTGGATGGATAGCACCCCACTTAAGATATACCGATATCTTACTCGTTGCATCAAGATCCGGCCGATCCCGAGCAAAACCATAGTTGTTAATATCGTTATGCAAGAACTCTTTCCAACGACTTATCGCCGCTTTCTCCCCAGCTTCTGGAAGTGGTAGTTGCCCAGTATCAATCGAAGGAATCACCAACCGGGGAGGAAGGCCAACAAGACCATCGGGATCAAGCCATCCCACTGTCCGTGCATTGGTCTGCGCTGGAAGGCGCCAACCATGCTCCAACCAACGCCGAAAATAAGGAGTAAACACCCGATAGCCTGCGCCGTCTTCCTTCCGCAGCCGCCCCGGGGCCACCGTATAGGGTGAGCCCGTGGCTCTCAGCCTTACCTGCTGAGCAACTGAGGCATCTCGCATCCGTCCATAAGGACCAAAATCTTCACTAATGTGCACCGCATCAGCGGATATCTGCTTTGCCAGCAAGGGAATGAGCAGGACAGGATCCCCACTAACGAGCAATAATTTTCCATCAAGAGATTCATTAAGCGCACGAAGACTGTTATAAAGAAAAGCCCGACGCGCTAATCCTGAGGATGCCAACAACATTGGGTCTAAGATAAAAACGCCAAGCGTTCCATCACTGCGGTAAGCATCATCGAGTACGGGCAAGTCATGGGTCCGCAGGTCCCGCCGAAACCAGACAATGCTCGTTCCGGCATGTACTTCTCTGGTTACTGTCACAATGCTGCCTCATACTTAGCCATGACATGCCTTAACCCCAACAGTTCTCCTACTCAGTTTCTCAGAAAATTCTTAACTCCAGCCCATAACTCTTTGTATTCAACCACGTAGATTAGCCATAAGAGAAAATATGACTCAATGGCATCGGAAGTGAACGAACAAGTGAGTATTCAGACTAACCTCGCAGGACCTAATCCCACAAAGAGTACGAACAGGTGGTTTAGAAAGAAAAGTTGGTTCGCTTTCGCCCTAACCGGTGCGATTCTCATTGCGGCTGGAAGTTACTTCTGGATCAGGGCGAACAGCACTTCTGACGTACCCCTCATTGCCCTGGTCAATACCGATAATGGAGCAACTGCCGAAGGAAAGCCCATCAATGCAGGCGATCAGGTGGTACGGGCATTACAACAATCAACTGATTTTCGCTGGGAAGTTGTTTCTCAAGAAGAGGCCGATTCCACTGCCTATTTCGCTTCGGTGACCATTAGTCCAAGCTTTAGCACGTCAATAGAGTCATTAACCAGCTCCACCCCAAAGCAAGCAGAATTATTTATCACTTACAACGGACGCGGTTCAACTGAGGACGAAGCAACCATAAACCGCCTTATCTCTACAATTTCCCAAGAAACAGGCACCGCGGGCATCAAAGATCTTTTGAACGGCGTATCTTCAGCCCGCGCTAAACTCCAGCAGGTACTACTTACCGCCCAGCTACTGGCCGCTGGTGTTAATGCAGCTGATTCCCAAGCACAACAAGCACTTTCCGGAGTTAAGGATTTACTTCCTTATCTTGAAACTGCACGGCAGGGTGCACATCAACTGGTATCTGTTGCTGACCAAGTTTCCACCCTTGTCCATGCAGCGGAAGGCCCTACTGCGCAGTTAACGGACCGGCTAACAGAACTCGGGATTACCGTTGGTCAAGTAAACGATGGCACCAAAAATATTCAATCAATACTCCGAACTGCCGGCGGTTTCAAGGAGCTAACGCAACACCTTCTTTGTGGAGGTTGTCGTGACGGTTTCGTGGAATGATCGATGTGTTGCGTATTCGATGCTTCTGGGGGGTGCTTCTGCGCAGGAAACGGCGAGGCGATTGAGTGTGAAT
>JBOFCS010000029.1:0-8633 GCA_051646185.1 Mycobacteriaceae bacterium
ACCCACAAAAAGGCAAGGCCACGTGATGCTGACATAGTATTTCTTGCACCTGGAGCCGTGATTAAAGAGAAGGCGACGAAAGAACCGGCACTTCCCCTCTGGACATTATCGAATGTCACAGCCCATATAGGTACAACAAAAGCACAAAATGTCACAAGTAAGCTGCATACTGGTTTTGGGCTAACCGATGCTTACATAGTTGATTCCGAGTCACCCATCACTGTCGAGCTATGGCGCAGAAAGTGGTCCCAGGTAAAAGGGTCAGATGGCACAATGCTAGTTGGATTACGTAAGGGATTCTTGGAGGTGGTTGACCATGAATGTTAATCACTTAAGCAACGAAGAATTACTGCGGGCTGCAATAAAATTGCAGATGACATCAGATAGTAGTCCAGAACTGCAGGACTTTAAGCTCAATCAGCTGTACAGCGGCATTGTTATCGGCGATCCTGAAGCTGAAAAAGTTTGGGCCGAGGAAACCTCTCCTGAACAAGCCACTCTTGATCTACACCTTGAAGGTGATAACATCCACGAAAATTCTACCAATGCAAAGAAATTTACTGATTTTATCTCTGGTCTCATTCTGGCAGTAAAAGAAACAGTAAAAGACCGACTTGGCAGGGGAAGCTACGTCGAGGACCTCCTTATCCAGGGTGCGCTACCTGGATCAGTGCGAATTATCCTTCGCGCACCAATACCTTCTATTAGTCTCGAAGCAATCGTGGATACTGCAACAATTGCCAGTACTGCAGATTCTGATGCAATCAGATCAATCGCGTCAATTCTTAAGCACGCCGATGATGAAGCCGAGGACTCACCGTTAATGGCTGAAGTTCACGGGCTCCCGATGCAAGCAAGAATGGGACTTAAGCGTGTTGCAAAAAGCGTGTCAAAGGCCGGATGGAATATTGAGGGCACCATCAGTCAGCGGGGTTTCGAAAGCGGAGCAATCAATCTGTCTATTCAAGGAGCCAAGAGGTTAGAACATGCTCTCATCGCGAACGTTCCAATGCGTCGCACTGAAATTATGTTTGGCCTCGTACACGGGACAAAGGACATCGAAGGGATCATGTGGTTTCAGCCCGAAAATGGACGAGTGTTTAGAGCAAAGATGAAGGACGATAACAATTTCAGAAAGAAAGCTATCGAACTCCAGATTGATCATCCACGTGTACGCGCTGTATTTGAGATTTTTGAGTCAATTCCCGTTGGCGATCAAACGGCATCAAAGGTAAGTCGAGTGTTACAGGAGTTAGAACTTGCCACACCACTAGGAGTTCAGGGGTCCCTAGACGCAGATGCTACTGAATAGTCTCTGAACTCAACTAGTACGTAGCGCAGCCAGTACCAAAGACCTGATGTCCTAGATGCGGTGGGCGCTGCACTACATGATGCTCACTCAAGTGTGGGCAAAAAGTGGGCAGAAGAAAAATTAGCCGAAAACCAAAATACCCTCTGACCTATTCCTAAAGGTCAGAGGGTATTCATTCTGGTAGCCCCGACGGGATTTGAACCCGCGCTACCGCCGTGAGAGGGCGGCGTCCTAGGCCGCTAGACGACGGGGCCAAGAACATTACTAGCTGTAATGCTTTGTCATCATATCTGCCGAGAGTTCCCGAACAAAATCCGCTGACAAGAAAAAGGTTTAACCTTCTTCGCTGGGGTACCAGGACTCGAACCTAGAATGGCGGTACCAGAAACCGCTGTGTTGCCAATTACACCATACCCCAAAAGCTGTCCTCGAAGCGTTCACCAAGCTCAGCAGACGCTCCGTTTTGAGCCGTAGAAAAGAGTACCAAACACCTCCGCAACTAACGCAAACCAGCAGTTCACAAGCCGCTAACTTACGCATCCACCGCTTTTTGTTGAGCAGCACGCAAGCGAGTCATAGTCCGGTTGCGGCCAAGCAACTCCATAGATTCGTACAGCGGCGGGCTAATATGCGAACCTGTCACACCCACCCGAATAGGCGCAAAGGCCTTGCGTGGTTTGAGTTCAAGGGTGTCAATAAGTGAAGCTTTCAGTACCCGCTCTAATTCTGCCGTAGACCACGTATCGGTAGCGTCTAGAGCCGTGATGGCAGCGTCCAAAACAGGTACCGCGTCAGCACCTAAGTTTTTTGCCACAGAAGCCTCATCGAAGGCAAAGTCAGCCTCATCAACGAATAAAAACTTCACGAGATCCCAAGCGTCAGAAAGCACGACGATTCGAGTTTGAATTAATTCTGCTACTGCCGAAAAAACTTTTTTATCAACATCATTGGTAATTTTTCCCTGAGCAATCAGGAAGGCTAAAAGACGGCTTTCAAAGTCTTGTGGGTTAAGCAATCGAATCTGCTCAGCATTAATCGCGTCTGCCTTTTTCTGATCAAAACGAGCCGGATTGGAATTAACTTTACTGATATCAAAAGCCTGAACCATCTCAGCCAAGCTGAAAACATCGTGGTCATCGGCTATTCCCCAGCCTAATAAAGCCAAATAATTCAGCAGCCCCTCAGGGATGAATCCCCGATCGCGGTGCACAAAAAGATTCGACTGCGGATCACGCTTAGACAGCTTCTTATTGCCCTCCCCCATCACAAAGGGTAAATGCCCAAAATATGGAGTAAACTCAGCAACCCCAATGCGCTCAAGAGCTTCATAAAGAGCTAGTTGACGCGGAGTGGAGGAAAGCAAATCTTCGCCACGAAGCACATGGGTAATCTTCATCAACGCATCGTCAACGGGATTGACCAAGGTATACAGTGGATCTCCATTGCCACGGGTCAAAGCAAAATCCGGCACCGTACCCGGACGGAAAGTTGTTTCTCCCCGAACAAGATCATTCCAAGATAAATCGTGATCTGGCATTCTTAGCCGAATAACTGGGAGTCTGCCTTTGTCTCGATAAGCTGCCCGCTGATCATCGGTAAGATCGCGGTCAAAATTGTCATAGCCAAGCTTGGGATCACGCCCAGCAGCTTTATGCCGCTGCTCTACTTCCTCAGGAGTGGAATAAGCCTCGTAGGCCTCCTCGGCCTCCAGCAAGCGCTGAACCACATCTAGATGCAGCTCCCGGCGCTGCGATTGGCGATAAGGCTCATGCGGTCCACCCACTTCAGGGCCTTCATCCCAATTGAGCCCAAGCCACCGAAGTGCATCCACGATAGCCCGGTACGACTCCTCGGAATCGCGGGAAGCATCGGTATCTTCGATCCTAAAAACAAAATCACCACCGTTATGTCTAGCAAATGCCCAGTTAAACAGTGCTGTGCGAACCAAACCCACATGCGGGGTTCCAGTAGGCGAAGGACAAAAGCGGACACGAACGCGGGTATCGGGTGGAGTGCTCATAACTCACTTCAAGATTGCGGGGTCAATGACCCTTATAGACTAGCCCCACCTGAGCTGATCTCTTGATCGGGCAACCTCACCCATGTAGTTGCAGCATTGGGGCTACATAACCAGTGCATCCTACCAACAAACGGGGCAGCCTAGGGCTTTTTTACTGAAACCGAATTAGTAAGCGTACCAATGCCTTCCACGGTAACTTTCACGGTGTCACCATTTACTATGGGCCCCACACCCTCCGGGGTTCCGGTGAGAATGACATCACCTGGAAGCAAAGTCATTACTGCCGAAACCCATTCAATAATCTCACCAACAGTACGTAGCATTAACGAAGTGCGACTACTCTGCTTGAGCTGTCCGTTGACAGTAGTACTGATCTTGAGGTCTGTTGGGTCAATTTCAGTTTCAATCCAGGGGCCAAGAGGGCAGAAAGTATCAAAACTTTTAGCACGAGTCCACTGCCCATCCTGACGCTGATGATCCCTAGCAGAGACATCGTTGGCAATCGTGTACCCAAGCACAACCTCGGCAGCGCGAGCGGCCTTGACATCCTTACATGGTCGGCCAATAACGATTGCCAACTCACCTTCATAGTGCACTTCAGCAGAGCTTGGCGGTAAAATAATTGCGGCTTGGGGGCCAACTATTGCGGTGCTTGGCTTGAGGAAAATCACTGGATCAACGGGTGCTTCACCACCCATTTCGGCAGTATGAGCCGCGTAGTTCTTACCAATACAGATAACTTTGCTAGCCAGGATCGGTGCTAATAACCGAACATCCGGCAGCGGCCAGCTACGCCCGGTGAAAGTTGGATTCCCAAAAGGATGTTCAGCGATTTCTTTGGCCGTGAGGCCACCTTCTTCACCGTCGATACTGACAAAAGCAACACCATCTGGACTAGCAATTCTGGCTAAACGCATACCCAAGCCTAAGGTTCTCACCACCTCGGCTTCACCTCAACCCCCCTGCAAGTCTAAGCTTGAAGTCAAATATCAATAAATAGGATTTGTATTCCAGATAGTGGGAAGAATGAAAAAGGGCGGAGAAACGCAGCCAGTCACAGCCTTGAGCTGGCTTATGCTGTTCATCAGTTTGTACTCGGCAACAATCAGTGCAGTGTTTGTTAATGGTGTGGCGTTTCTCATACCCACCCTGCATAACCACAATAACCTCCCGCTGGCCCAGGTAGGCCTGGTTGTTGCCATGCCCAGTATGGGTTTCGTCTGTGCCTTAATCGCTTGGGGCTATGTAGTTGACAGAGTAGGTGAACGTATTGTACTTACTGTAGGTCTACTTATAACAGCACTTTTTAGTGCAGCAGCAGCGCTTTCGAACTCACTAATATTGATAGGTTTATTTTTATTCCTAGGCGGAGTTGGAGCTGCAAGCACAAATTCAGCAAGCGGTCGTTTAGTTCTTGGCTGGTTCCCCTTCCATCGACGCGGTTTAGCTATGGGTATTCGACAAATGGCTCAACCGCTCGGCGTTGGCATCGGCGCTCTCAGCGTGCCCACCCTAGCCTCGGCACATGGGGTAGGTGCAGCAATGACGCTGATCGCTGGGCTAAGCCTCAGCGCAGCTACTATCTGCGCCCTGGCAGTCACCAACCCATCTCGCCCAAATCTTCGTAGTGCAGCGGAAACTGGGCTTTTAAGCAACCCTTATCGCAATTCGGCCACCCTGACCAAAATTCATCTAGTCTCCATACTGCTGGTGCTACCGCAGGCATTCATCTGGACTTATGCACTACTCTGGCTCATTTCCCGGCAGCACTGGTCCACAACGTCAGCTGGTTTACTGATTGTATTCACCCAGATACTCGGTGCAGCAGGAAGAATGGCCATTGGGTCCTGGTCTGATCATCTCCAAGACCGGCTTAGCCCCATTCGATGGATAGCCCTCATCGCCTCAATGACACTGTTGCTACTAGCGATTAGCGACTTTCAGAACTGGCCACTATCGCTAGCGTTATTGGTCATTGCCTCTGTCATCACCGTCATTGATAATGGGCTTGCTTTTACCTCGGTGGCTGAAATTGCCGGTCCTTATTGGAGTGGCAGAGCTCTTGGCATTCAAAATACCGGCCAATTTCTTGGGGCATCTCTAGTGCCACCGGCTTTTGGAGCAATCATTGCTTCCACTAGCTTTCCTCTAGCCATAGCCATTACTGCCATTTTCCCGCTATTGGCAGCACCACTTGTCCCTAATAATGATAAGGATCAACCGCAGAAAGCCTAAAGCCTACCCGCAATTCGATCACCAATCGCGGTTGTTGAGCCGGCATTTCCAGTGACTCGATCTGCTAAATCGGCGGCTACTGCATTCTCAATACGGGTAGCAGCTTCACCATTACCCAGATGTGTCAGCATCAATGCCACCGATAAAATTGCCGCAGTGGGATCGGCCTTTGATTGCCCAGCGATATCTGGAGCACTACCATGAACTGGTTCAAACATACTGGGGTTCACACCCGTAGCATCAATATTTCCGCTCGCCGCAAGCCCAATTCCACCACTAACTGCGGCAGCAAGATCAGTAATGATATCTCCAAAAAGGTTATCAGTCACAATGACATCAAACCGACCCGGATCAGTCACCATATGAATTGTTGCCGCATCAATATGTTGGTAAGACACCACAACCTCAGGAAAATCAGCCGATATTTCCTCGACGGTACGGGTCCACAAGGAACCAGCATAAGCCAGTACATTATTCTTATGCACTAAAGTGAGGTTCTTGCGACGCCCTTGGGCCTGGTGAAAGGCATAGCGGACAACACGTTCCACCCCAAATCTGGTGTTAGTGCTCACTTCGGTAGCAACCTCATGCGGAGTATTAACTCGAATTGCACCACCAGTTCCGGTGTATGGACCTTCAGTACCCTCACGAACCACAACAAAGTCCATTGCCGGATTAGCCGCCAATGGGCTAGTAACTCCCGGATAAAGTTTTGAAGGCCGCAAATTCACATGATGGTCTAAAGCAAACCGGGTATGCAATAACAAGCCACGTTCTAAAATTCCGCTTTGCACCGAGGGGTCACCAATCGCACCAAGCAAAATTGCATCTTGCTGTTTAATCTCGGCTAAGACCGATTCCGGCATAAGCTCACCGGTACGGTGGTAACGCCGAGCACCCAGATCATACTCTGTCTTGTCCACTTGTGGAACAACAACATTCAAGACCTTAAGTGCCTCAGCAATAACCTCAGGACCAATTCCGTCACCGGCAATGACAGCAAGCTTCATCATAATTCCTCATTAGGGTTGGCGAGTACAACACAAACTAACGCAAATCAACAAGTTCCAAAGTTGATGCGCCAACCGCAGCTGCGATCGCCGACTGAAGCCTCTCAGGAACTGTTTGATCAACCCTCAATAATATTGTGGCACCAGATCCTTCAGCATCTTGGCTAAGTTGAGCAGCTTGAATATCAATTGCAGCCTCGCCAAGAAGCGTGCCAATTTTACCCAGCGCTCCCGGTTGGTCTACGTAATTGATAACCACGTTCAGACCCTCAGCACGCAAATCAAAGTTCCTGCCATTGATTTGGACAACTTTTTCAACGGCAGCCAGACCTGACAAAGTACCTGCAACATTAATCACTGAACCATCGGCGAAAACTGCCCGCAAGTCAACAACACTTCGATGATTTGGGCTTTCGGTTGCCTTAGTTACTTCAGCAGCAACTCCACGCTCGGCGGCTAGAGCAGGAGCATTAACAAAGGTTACTGGATCTTCGATCACCGCAGAGAACAATCCGCGTAGCGCGGAAAGCTTGAGCACCTCAACATCTTGGGAAGCAAGCTCACCTCGTACATCCACCGAAAGTGAACTAGGAAGCCCCTGCGATACGGCACCAACCAGTACCCCAAGTTTACGGACGATCTCAAGCCACGGAGCAACTTCCTCACCTACCGCGCCGCCGGCAACGTTAACAGCGTCGGGAACAAATTCTCCAGCTAAAGCAAGTTTTACACTCTTGGCTACATCAATACCGGCCCGATCTTGAGCTTCAGTTGTGGACGCACCAAGATGCGGGGTCACCACAACCTGAGGAAGATCAAACAGTGGACTGTCCGTGCACGGCTCGGTGTCAAAAACATCCAACCCAGCCGCCCGAACATGCCCGCTCTTAATAGCCTCGGCCAAGGCCTGCTCATCAACCAAACCGCCACGGGCGGCATTAACAACAATGACGCCCTTCTTGGTCTTAGCCAGCGCCTGCGCGCCAATAATCCCCTTGGTCTCTGGAGTTTTAGGCAAGTGCACCGAGAACATATCTGCCCGCTCCAAGAGTTCATCTAGTGAAACGAGTTCAATTCCTAGTTGTGCTGCACGGGCAGCTGAGACATAAGGATCATAAGCAATGATATGGGTCTCAAAAGCTGCTAGGCGCTGAGCAAAAAGTTGACCAATACGGCCAAGTCCAACAACACCTATCGTTTTACCAAAAATCTCGGTGCCGTTAAATTGAGAGCGCTTCCAGGTGTGCTCACGCAAAGTGGCATCGGCTGCCGGAATCTCTCGAGCAGCAGCAAGAAGAAGAGCAACTGCATGCTCGGCTGCAGTATGAATATTGGAGGTGGGGGCATTAACGACCAACACACCGCGAGCCGTCGCGGCTGGGACATCAACATTGTCAAGCCCCACACCAGCGCGGGCAACAATTTTTAATCTAGTGCCCGCAGCAAGCACCTCAGCGTCAACCGTGGTTGCCGAACGCACCAAAATAGCATCCGCCTCAGGAACCGCTGCCAGTAAAGCCGCGCGATCTGGGCCGTCTACCCAGCGCACCTCGACTGCATCGCCCAACGCCTCAACTGTTGAGGGAGCAAGCTTATCGGCGATAAGAACCACCGGAAGTAATGAAGAGGCAACTGATGTATCCGGGCGGCCTGACTGGCTCACGTGCAAACTCCCTGTGTCGAATGTGTCACAAATATCTGGCTACCATGACCCTGCATCAAGCTGCGATCACGGACGGGCGATGGTTCAAGTACCAAGAAACGAACTCGGACCGGTCAACAGCTTAATGTCCGCGAACTTTGCTCTCACAATGCGGTTACCCCTATTAGCATGTCGATAGCGCTAACCTTAAAGACACAAGCACGTTCACTCATAGTGATCGAGGAAAATTGTGAGCCAGAAGTCATACAGTTTTGATGCAGTAGTAGTGGGCAGCGGGCCAAATGGGCTTGGCGCTGCGGTAACCCTGGCGCGAGCCGGATTAAAAGTACACCTCATCGAGGCCCAAAGCACACTTGGCGGAGGCGCGCGCACTATTGATTTGGGTCTAGCACC
>JBOFCS010000087.1:0-8802 GCA_051646185.1 Mycobacteriaceae bacterium
ACAAATATTGATGATGCTCCACCCCCACCAGTCCCTTATATTTGCAATGACACACCCGCTCCATCACCATCAACCCCCAACCCTAGCCAACCACCACAAGAAGGCCATCAGACCACCAGCACCACCACTGCTCCATCACCTTCGACAACCCACGATGGGCCAGCGCAGCACCCTCACGACCCACTTACCCAAAGAACAGAAACCGACAACACAATACCCGGACCAGATGGTCTTCCAACCATCAACGGAGACTTATCAGATATTCTCCCTGCTGAACTGGAGAAGCTCGTCAATATTTCCGTACGAAACTTTGATATCGCCATCAGAACGCTACGGGAACAACTGATGACGTTCGCTCGTATCCACGAGCTCGACTACTACGATGTCCTTGCTGACGCCGAGCAAAACGCGCTACGAGCTGTCTTTAAATCCTCCAACCCTTCGGCAGATGATACCTGTGGCAAACCTTTTAACGGACCAGTAGGCGAAGCATCACATGAGGGTGATTTTTTCTACTCAGACTCCTGCACCAAGGGCGTAAACCACGGACACAACGGTATCTTCGTTAACTTAATTGATACAGTTGAAGCTAGCGACGAAAAGGCAGTTCACCTGTCTCCTAATGCTGCCGCAAGTTGGAGATTAAACCCTAAAAAATACTACGTGAAAACCGAGTACGCTTCTAACGCTCAAAAAACCGGTGCTGCACGTTACGCGGAGAAGCAAATAGGTAAAGCTTATAACCTCAATGGTTTTGCTTTTAATCGGCAAGGTGGGGAAGATGTCACCCACTACAATTGCTCTCAATTAGTCTGGGCTTCATACTATGAACCGTATCGGATCGATTTGGATGTTGATAGTGACGGAGGATTATGGAATACCGTCACCCCCAATCCTGGTGTCTATCCTAGAGATCTCACGGACTCCAAAAAGACGGTATCCTACTGATGGGACTTGCACGGACACTTGTTATTTCGTTGCTTTCCTGCATTCTTGCGTTTTCCACCGCCTCCTGTTTTTCTGAACGCCCCCTACCTGACACAACCGCCTTGGGTGCAGAAGTGGATCGGATACCAGCCGGAACATACGCCGCTGTCATGGTCACCACCCCCGCGTTTGAAACTCGCAACGGAACCTACCTCGATAATTCGTGGCTGGTTTTTGTTGATAGCACAATGCACCCCCTAGGATACCTTCACCAAAAAGGGCAGTTTCGTAGCCAAGTGGCCCGATTCCGGGACGGGATAGTGTTTGCCGACCGGCAACATTACAGTGTCGTCACAGCACATGGGACAACAACGTACCCGCACAGCGGGAAGGTTATCGGAACCATTTCCCAGTCCCCACATGACCTGGCCACCGGCAATGCCTTCCTGCTACTCAGCGGCGGAGTTCAGGAAGATGGCCACTACCAGACCCTAGGGATCGAGGTACAGCCCGACGGGACAGCAACACCTTTTAGCCTCAATGGCTATGGGGGCGCACTAGGGCAGTGCTACGGAAAATCTTATGTCATCTCCACTTCTTCAGTGGAAGACTATTCTCCGATCACCAAGATACAAAGCCGCCTACAACTTTTGGAAATCCTCCGAGTTGACGGGCACATTCAATACCACACAATCTCCGAATGGGAATCAAAAAGTTTAAGTCCCTATGGAAATAACTTACCCATGGTCTGTGATCCGCAGACCAACTCCATCAGTGCATACATTCGGGGAGGCAACAGACCCGAGCCTGGAGAACCCTGGGATGCAGGTTTCTACCGGATCAACCTCGACAACGGCACCTCCGAGTGGAACACCTTAGACCAGATCGACCCCAATAATCCTGGGTATTCCATTTTAACTGATCGTCACTCCGCTCCTTTTGGCGCAAATACTTCCTGGCCATACAACGATGGTGTGCGATTCATCAATAACGATGCGGAAATAGTGCACTTACCTCATTCCAGCAACCTTGGTCAGGTGCAAGCCCACTTAGAAAACCCAGATACACAACTTATGGCGGCTGTAGCAATCGGATCCGAATACCAGGGCTTAGCTTTTTTTGACCAACGGATCATTGGCGAAGAAATCTCCCCAGCGAATCCCTACTTTTTGCAGTTTAATCCTGTAACCGGGGCAACCACCCAACGAATCCCAGCACCACAATGGTTAACGGAACTCCTAGACGGGGGAAGATTCACAGTCAATGATATTGCCATTATCGCCTGAATCAACAATTTTTGTCAGCACTAGCTACCCAATCAATCACACGCTGAGTGAAGTCAGTTGTTGATAATTTTCCACCCAAATCTATTGTGGAATAACCAGATTCAATTGTTGACCGTACCGCTCTTTGCATACACTCGGCTGCCGTATGAAAAACGGGAGAATGTTTTTTACCTGCCAACCATTCATACAACATCGCCACCGAAAGCATCATGGCCGTCGGGTTAGCTTGGTTTTTCCCGGCAATATCCGGGGCCGAACCATGCGCAGCTTGAGCCATTGCTTGAGTCTGCGAGCAGTTCAAAGACGCACACACACCTAATGATCCAGAGAGTTCTCCCGCTAAATCCGAGAGAATATCGCCAAACATGTTTTCCGTCAGCAGTACATCATAATCACAGGCACGACGAACCAAATGCGCTGCGGCAGCATCTACATGCTCCAAACTCAGAATAACCTCAGGAAAATCCTTGGCGATCTCCTGGCAGACATCAACAAATAGTCCCATAGCAATGGGGAGAACATTTCGCTTATGTATTACTACCACCCTTGGCCTACCTTCAGCCCGGGCCGAAGCCCGAGCCCGAGCTAGTTCATAGGCCGCTCGAGCAATCCGCTCGGTCGCCGCACGGGTAATAACTCCCACGGCTAAAGCCACCTCTGATGTAGGCATGAACTCCCCCGAGCCGACAAACATATTGCGATCGGCGTAAAAACCTTCTGAATTTTCCCGAACCAGTACTAGATCCATATCCGGCACCAACGCTTTGATTCCCGTAAAACTTTGCACCGGACGAATATTGGCGAATAAGTCAAATCTTTTCCTGATCAGCCCGCCAGGAGGTAACACCCCCCGGTGACTTTCAGGATAGGAAGCACTGTCATGTGGCCCCAATATCCACGCATCAAGTTCAGCCAACGCGTTAAGGGTTTCCTCCGGAACGGCACAACCATGACTTTCAATCGCTTTGGCCCCCAAAGGAAGAGGAACCCAATCAACGGCTTCTCCTCCCACCGCACTCATGGCAGCTTCCGCTAACTGAACAGCCGCAGGGACTATCTCGGCACCAATACCATCACCAATGAGTAATCCAATACACATACCGGCTGTATCCATAGTCCGTGCCCTTTCACCTGCCGGTTGAACTACTAGTCTTTCGATCACTCATGGGCAGCCTCATCCCAACTACGTCCAAACCCTACTGAAACTTCAAGCGGAACAGCCAAATCATACGCCGAAGCCATATTGTCTCGAACAATTTTTTCTACTTGCTCAGCTTCACCTTGGACGATTTCCACTACTAATTCATCATGCACCTGAAGCAACATTCGCGAACGCAATCCAGCCGACTGAAGCCCATGATGAACATTCAGCATTGCCACTTTGATGATGTCGGCAGCAGTACCCTGAATAGGCGCATTAAGCGCAGCACGTTCGGCAACTTCCCGTCGCTGACGATTGTCACTATTGAGATCTGGCAGATACCGACGGCGACCAAATAATGTAGAGGTGTACCCATCTTTACGAGCCTGTTCCACAACTGCATGGAGATAATCACGAACTCCACCAAAGCGTGAGAAATAGGACTCCATCTGAGCTTTAGCTTCTTCAGTTGAAATTTTCAGCTGAGTAGCCAAACCATAAGCACTAAGGCCGTAAGCTAAGCCATAACTCATCGCCTTAACCCTGCGTCGTAATTCTGGAGTAACCTCATCGATAGGTACTCCAAAAGCGCGAGAACCCACAAAACTATGCAGATCTTCCCCGGTATTAAAGGCCTCAATAAGACCCTCATCACCAGAAACATGAGCCATAATTCGCATTTCAATCTGCGAATAATCAGCAGTCATCAAACGATGAAAGCCTTGTCCCACAACAAAACTACTCCGAATTTGACGACCTTCATTATTGCGGACTGGAATATTTTGAAGATTAGGGTCAGTGGAAGACAATCGGCCGGTAGCAGCCACGGTCTGATTGAAAGTGGTGTGAATCCGCCCATCTTCAGCTATAGATTTCAATAAACCGTCTACAGTTACTTTAAGCCGAGTGGCATCTCGATGCGCAAGTAGGTACTCCAAAAAGGGGTGCCCAGTTTTATCAAATAATCCCTGCAGCGCTTCAGCATCTGTTGTATACCCAGTTTTCGTTTTTTTAGTCTTGGGCATTCCTAATTCATCAAAAAGCACTATCTGCAACTGCTTTGGTGATCCCAAATTAATTTGTTTATCAATAACCGAATAGGCAGATTCTGCTGCCTCGGAAATACTCTGGGCAAACCTACTTTGCAAATCAGTCAAATGGGTGGAGTCCACAGCAATGCCGTCGGCTTCAATCTCAGCTAACAACCGTTGTAAAGGTAATTCCATCTTGGTCAATAAATCTGTAGCCTCAATGGAAGCCAATTCAGCATCTAAGGCCTGAGCTAAATCAACAATAGCGCGTGCCTTTATCATTTCCGCTTCAGCGACCTGAGTATCAATCTTATCTAAATCTTCATCCAGCAATGAAAGCTGCTGCACACCAGCATCTTGGGCCCGAAGTTCTCGATTGAGATAACGCAACACTAGATCATCGAGATTAAAACTTCGCTGACCAGGACGCACCAAATATGCAGCTAACGCCGTATCAATTGTTATCCCCGCAATTGCCCAACCACGTCCTCGAAGCCCATGGATAGCTTGCTTGGCTTCATGAATTGCCTTGGGTATAGCAGAATCCGCCAACCAGCTTTTCAGGGCTTCTTCATCTTGGGCAGTCAAAGAAGTAGTGACCAGATAAGCGCCCTCACCATCGGGGGCGGCAATAGCCAAAGCTGAAACATCACCGCCATAGGGAAGAAGATTACCCACCACAGATACGCCGTGTCGCTGACCAGAATTTCCATGCTCGGTTAGCCACTGCGACACCGTACCCGGCAAAAGAGTGCAGCCGCTAAGTTCAAAACCTTCATCTGCTTCTGGTTCACTGGACGATAACGTGGCAAAAAGCCTATCACGCAATACTTTGAACTCAAGATTGTCAAAGAGTTCATGAATCTTTTCACGATCCCAAGGCCGTAATTCTAATTCATTAGGCACATAAGGTAATTGAACATCACGAACCATCTCAGTGAGCTCACGATTGAGCAGGACATGAGGCAGATTCTCACGCAGTGAATCGCCAACTTTCCCACGTACCTTACCAAGATTGTCTACCAACCCTTGCAAGCTGCCATATTCTACAATCCACTTAGTCGCAGTCTTCTCCCCGACCCCAGGTATTCCTGGTAAATTATCACTAGGATCTCCACGCAGAGCCGCAAAATCAGGATACTGGGCTGGGGTTAAACCATATTTCTCCATCACCGCAGCAGGGGTAAATCTTGTGAGATCTGATACCCCCTTTTTGGGATACAAAACAGTAACTTCATCGGTAACAAGCTGAAGTGAATCACGGTCCCCGGTCACAATAAGAACCCGGAATCCCTCGGCAGCAGCCTGAGTGGCAATAGTGGCAATAATGTCATCGGCTTCAAAGCCTGCAATGGCCATCACCGGGATCCCTAACGCACCTAGGACATCTTTGGTGATTTCTACTTGACCCTTAAACTCATCTGGAGTTTTACTGCGATTAGCCTTATATTCAGGAAACTTTTCAGCTCGAAAAGTTTTCCTTGACACATCAAATGCCGCGGCAATATGCGTTGGCTTTTCATCTCGAAGCAAGTTAATGAGCATCGAGGTGAAGCCATAGACCGCATTCGTATTTTGGCCAGTAACAGTTTTAAAATTCTCCGCAGGCAGCGCAAAAAAAGCCCGAAACGCAATGGAATGCCCATCAAGTAAAAGCAACGTTGCAGGTTCCTGCTCTACTGCTACTGCGCTTGGGCCACCGATCCTGACTTCTACCTCTGACTTAGGGCTCACAACACAAGTCTAGGGATGAGCATCTAACTGCGATACACCGAACCACCACAAGGATCAGCACTCTAAGCAACACCCAGGTAAGCAGCCTTAATACTGGGATCGGCAAGCAAATCTTTACCACTACCAGTATTGGTGATTTCTCCAGTCTCTAAAATATACCCACGATCGGAACGCGCCAGTGCTTGTTGTGCATTTTGCTCGACTAAGAGGATGGTTGTTCCTTGGGCATTAATTTCAGTGATGATCGAAAAAATTTGAGCAATAATCATTGGTGCCAAACCCATTGATGGCTCGTCAAGTAATAACAGCCGAGGTCGGGCCATCAAGGCCCGCCCAATAGCCAACATCTGTTGCTCCCCGCCTGACATTGTTCCGCCGACCTGGCTGCGACGTTCCTGCAATCTTGGGAATAGAGAAAAAACCCACTCAAGCCGCTCTTCGTATTCTTTTTTAGTGACAAACTTACGGAGGTAGTGCCCCATATCCAGATTTTCTTGCACGGTCATGCCCGGGAAAACCCCACGACCTTCGGGGGCCTGGACGATACCCAGTCCCACTCGCAAATGAGCTTTCAGGTTAGTGATGTCTTGTCCATCAAAATAAATTTTTCCTTGAGTAAGCGGCAGCAATCCAGAAAGCATCCGCATCGTTGTGGACTTTCCTGCCCCATTGGACCCAAGCAAGGTGACTAACTCTCCTTGTTTGACTTCGAGTGAAACACCATGCAGCGCTTTAATGTTTCCGTAGCTAACCGCAGCATCCTCAATCCTAAGCAACGGAACTTCTTGTTCTGCTAAAGCATTAGACACTGGTATCATCAGGTACTCCCAAATATGCGGCGATCACAGCTGGATTTTCTCGAATTTCAGCCGGTAATCCTTCGGCGATCTTCTTGCCAAACTCCAGGACAACAATTCGATCAGTTACCCCCATCACCAACCTCATATCGTGCTCAATCAACAGCACCGTATAGCCATCATCTCGAATCTTACGAATTAACTCCATCAATGACGACTTCTCGCTGGGGTTAAACCCCGCAGCAGGCTCGTCTAAGCATAATAATTGTGGTTCCGTTGCCAGTGCCCTAGCAATTTCAAGGCGACGCTGATCTCCGTATGATAGGTTTCGAGCTTTATCTGCAGCACGGGCGGCGATGCCAACAAACTCTAATAACGCCATCGCTCGTTCCACAGCATCGGCCTCTTCATGTCGGTGCCGTCTGGTCCGAAAAATTGCACCTGGAACACTCGTTTTATGACGCGCATCAGTACCCACCACAACATTTTCCAGTGCAGTCATTTCACCAAATAACCGGATATTTTGAAAAGTACGGGCAATACCCAACCGGGTAATGCGATTGCGCTTAACTTTCCCCAATGGTTTCCCATTGAAAATTAATGTTCCTGCCGTGGGACGATAAATTCCGGTAATGGCATTAAAACACGTTGTTTTCCCGGCCCCATTAGGGCCAATCAAACCAAGTATCTCACCACGCTGAATATCAAACGACACATTGTCTAAGGCCGTTAATCCACCAAATTTGACGGTAAGGCCGTCAACAGAAAGTAATGTTGTCACCCTTGGCTTCCTAACACAGTGTGTGGTTTTCGTACGGCCTGATACACCTGACGGCTTTTAGCTAATAACTTTTGGCGCACCGGTAACAGCCCTTGAGGCCGGAAAATCATCAACACAACAAGCGCCAGACCAAAAAATAAATACTTGTAGTCCCCCAAAGACTGACCACCAACTTCAATGGACATCACCCTATTCGGCAAATACACAATGATGAATGCACCAAGGATTACGCCCAATTTATTACCTTGACCACCCAAGACCACCGCACAAAGGAAAAGCATTGAGTTGATGACGTTAAATCCCGTTGGATTAATGAACTGCACTTGTCCGGCATATAACGCCCCGGAAAGACCGCCAATCGAGGCCCCGATAACAAAGGCCCAGAGTTTAAACTTAAAAGTGGGCACACCCATGATTTCCGCAGCATCTTCATCCTCCCGAATCGCCACCCAAGCTCGACCAACCCTACTTCGTTCCAGGTTGCCGACAATTAGCAGCACAATAATGACAAGTATGATCCCCAGCCAAAACCAAAAAACACCAGAAGTGAAGGTGCCCACTGCATTTCCAGCTGAAAACCATCCTTTAGGATACTCTTGCGATACCCCCACCCTTGGGTAAGCAACCTGCGCCAGGCCCTGCCCGCCATTGGTAACTTCTTTAAGATTATCGGCAAGCAACCGAACAATCTCACCAAAACCGAGAGTGACAATAGCCAGATAGTCTCCACGAAGCCGCAGTGTAGGCCCTCCAAGGACAAGCCCAGAAACTGCGGTAACAGCCACTGCGATAGGCAGACAGGCCAACCATGCCCAGTCTGTCCCAAAGAAGCCATCCGGCCCTGTCTGATTCCACGGACTGTTTGGACTTGTCAACAATCCCACGGTATAGGCACCAATAGCGTAAAACCCAACATAACCAAGATCAAGCAAACCTGTCTGCCCTACAACAACATTCAAGCCAATGGCTATGAGTGCATACATGGCAAACTGTGTCATGACCCCGGAAAAACTAGTGCCAGGAGTGTCAAGAAATGCTGGAGTCCATACCGGAAGGATCGCAATAATCACTAAAAATGGGATGGCGCAAGCCCACTGCACAGGTC
>JBOFCS010000089.1:0-10801 GCA_051646185.1 Mycobacteriaceae bacterium
ACTCTAAGTACAACTTGGACGATCGTCCAAGTTGTACTTAGAGTGCACTCCTCATACCCAAGTTGCAAGGCCAAATGAAAGGTTTTACATACCCGAAACATCAATCGCAGAAGTCGCAAGTAGATGCTGGCTACAAAACCTGAGTGTTTTGCCCTACTCCCCCACTCACAATCTTGATAGCTTGCGTACAGTTTTAAGCGTGAAAACTTTTCATCTTCAACTTAGTAAAAGGCTCTATGTAGCAGCCGGGGCTGCATTGGTCGCTATTGCTGTTTTAGGGTTTTTACAATGGTCGCCTTGGAAATCAGATGATGCAATTACTGGACAATTACTCCATGATTTTCCTGACCTCAAAACCGGCAATTTAACCCCCGAACAGGAAAAACTAGTGAAAGTTCTACGCCAAGAGTTTTCCCAACCACAAGAATCAACCATCTATTCGGAAGACAATCAGGAACCTTGGTGTGCTGATTTTGTTAGTTGGACCATGCACAAAGCTGGCTTAGCCCTCACAAACCCACATTCGGGTTCCTGGCGAATCCCAGGGGTATACACCCTACAGGAATACTACGAAAGTAGCGGAAAGTTTTATCCAACATCAAGTCAGTATCAACCGGCAACAGGCGATGTTGTTCTTTATGGCCCAAACAGTAACTTCGGGCAGCATACCAATATTGTTTTGACAAATAATGCCGGTGAGCTAGTGACTATCGGCGGAAATGAAAATAATGAAATAAGACTTCACAAATTTAAATTGGCACAGGAACCAGGAGTCGTCGGTTTTGGACTCATTGGATCGCGACAGTAATACTATGACTGAAATAAAGGTATTACTATTTGATGTCTTCGGTACTGTTGTTGATTGGCGAACGAGCATTGCGCGCGAAGTAGAGTCAATACTTAGCGAAGAGATACAAACAAAAATAACCCCTGAAGATTTTGCTGATCAATGGCGCGCACTCTACGAGCCGTCTATGGAGGAAATACGCAGCGGAAGAAGAGGATACACCCGACTTGATGATTTACATGCCGAAAGCTTACGTAAAATTTTAGCTAAAAATAATGTTCATTTATCTGCAGAAAAACAACTTTGGTTAGTTCATGCCTGGCATAGGCTAGCCCCCTGGCCTGATTCTATTTCTGGACTTACTCGCCTAAAAAATAAATTTGTGATAGCCCCATTATCTAATGGAAACATCAGCCTGCTCATGGAGATGGCAAAAAATATTGGGCTACCTTGGGATGCAATTCTTGGAGCGGAAGTGGTACAAACATATAAGCCTTTACCTGCTGCATATCTGAAAACTGCTGATATTCTTGGCGTTCAGCCGAGTCAATGCATGCTAGTAGCGGCGCATAACTTTGATCTTCATGCGGCACAAGGCTGTGGATTTAAAACTGGTTTTGTACGCAGATCAACCGAACATGGATCTCACCAGAGCACAGATCTAACCCCCAGTGGAAACTGGTCCTATCATTCGGAAAGCATCACCGATCTTGCCGATCAACTGCATTGTTAACTCCCACTACCACAACCGCTTCCACCACCGCAGGAGGAAGAACTACACGAACTGGAACTGCAGGAGGAAGAACTACACGAACTTCCTCCATCAAACAATCCGCTATCTCCGGCGCCAAAGCTACGACCACCTCGCTTTCGATGCGAATTTTTTTCTGAGCTACCACTAAAAATTAGTGGAATGCACACTGCAAAAACAAAAATACCAATCAAAATTAATGTTACCCACATTATCACCACTCACCTTTCCTCAGCTCTTGACCGAAGAGCAAATCTGTACACTCGCTTCCGGCATCCGACCACCAACTGCCTACGTCGATTGCTTACAAGCACGGCGATGCTCCTTCTCCCTTCAAAGACATCCTTATACATCATAAAATTCTTAGCACTAGGCTGCCGACGCAAATAATCTAGAAAATTATGAGAGTCTTCGTGTGCACAACTGGCTTGATAGTTATGTCGTGAAAAATCGTCAAAAAACTCCCACCAGTTTTGCAGTTCATCCAACCAAGGAGTGACAGCCAGTATCTGGTTTCGCCGCCTGATGCGCAGTTGGTTGCCGACTAGGGTTGTTGTTTCCACATCAAACCCTTCGGGAATCGACCCACCCAATAATGCACCAAGAATCTCATGTTGCCGCTCCATAAGCTGAGTTCTGGCTAATGCTACGTTCATAATCCAGCTCCTGCAATTAGTAGCGACCGTAAAATATTGAGCTCCTCAGTGATACCCTTTTCAGTAATATTGGAATCTCTTTCCAAGAGAATTCCACAACTACCCGGGGTTAAAGAAATTGCATCTTCTAGAAGATCTAAGACTGGTGGAATAATAGGATCTGCATGGGTATCAATATAGAATCCATTGCGTATTTTTCCGCCTGCCACATGAATATAAGCGATCCGGTCAAGCGGAAAACGGCGAAGTACTTTATGCGGATCAGAACCTACCGCAGAACAAGTGGCGTACAGATTAGCTACATCTAGCAAGACCCAGCACTGTGTGCGGCTAACGAGCTCCGCGAGAAAATCTGGCTCACTAAGCTCATCCTCTGGCCAGAGCAGACAGGTGGCAATATTTTCCAGTGCCAGCGGAACCGGAAGTTGGTCTTGCGCCTGTTTAACATTATCCACCAGTACTTTTAGTGAATCATATGTTCGAGGTGGAGGGAGAAGATACCCTGAGTCCAGCACTCCATCATGTAATTTTCCCTCTGCACCTGAAGTCCGAACAAAGGCAATATGCTCACTGACCAACGGAGAACCAAGAACATCAGCAAGTTCCGCAAGCCTATGCAACCCAGCGGATGAAGGTTGTTGCGCTCCGGCAAGTCCCAGTGATACCCCATGCGGTATTATTTCAACCCCCTGACTTAACAATTCAGCTATTGCAGTAGGGATTTCGTTCTTATCAAGATTTTCGGCAATAATTTCAGTAAAGTGCAACCGCGCTGCATCATCCAAGCTCGCCTGTTCGAGCAACAGTTGAGCAATCTGCGGACGCCAAGCTACCCCCACACCACAATCATGCAGTAAAGATCCACGGGCACCGGATCCAGGTACCATCACCCCTCCTTAGCTACCACCAATATTCCTCAACTTACGTACACTAAGAACCTTAGCGCGGCAATCTCCATGGCAACAGAACCTAGAACAAACTTTTATGTCACAACTTGGCAGTAAGTGTGCACCTCAGAGATTGTTATACTCAATAAATGAGTGCAGAATTGCGCCCTAACTGGGAAAAAGAGAATCCACTGGCGCTCGAACGGCAGGTCTGCTTTGCCATGGTTGTTGCATCAAGAAATGTGGTGAATATCTATAAACCACTACTCGACCCCTTGGGGCTTACCCATCCTCAGTATCTTGTTATGCTCGCGCTCTGGGACAATCAACCACAATCAGTAAAGGCATTAAGTCATCAGCTAAGCCTTGATCCCGGCACTCTATCGCCGCTCCTCAAACGACTTGAAACTGCCGGATTTGTACAACGCTTAAGGTCAAGCAATGATGAGCGTCAACTTAATGTGATGCTCACCGATAAGGGGTCTAGCCTTCGAGAGCAAGCCAAGCCTATTCCTGCAGAAGTTATTTCACTTTTAGGAATGAGCATATCGGAGCTTTCCAACTTACATTCAGTGTTAACAAAAGTCATTGCAGCCACGCAATACTCTAAAGCTAACTCTTTGGCGGAAAATACCGAATAAAACCTTCTTGCACAACAGTTGCCAATAACTCTCCCTCTTTGGAAAAGAATCGTCCGGTAGCAAGCCCTCTTGACTCGGCAGCCACTGGTGACTCTGTTTCGTAAAGCACCCACTCATCAAAGCGAATTGGTTTGTGAAACCACATCGAGTGATTCACCGTCGCAGCAACCAGACGATCAATTCCCCACGATAAACCATGAGTGGTAAAAATTGAATCTAGTACTGTCGTATCAGAGGCATAGCCCATGGCCGCTAAATGCAAAATCTGATCTTCAGGAAGTTCACCATCGGCTTTCATCCAGACCCGATTGTAATCCAAGTGATTTCCAGAATCTTTCTGCACCCACATAGGTTCATTGGCAAACCTAATATCTATAGGGCGCAAAGCATTAACAAGAACTGCAAGCTGTTTTTCATAACCAGTAAAGTGCTCACCTAAAGGGGGCAACGACTCTGGATGGGGTACCACCGGTACTTGTGCCCCATGCTCAAGACCACCGGCGGAATCCTGAAAAGACACGAGCGTCGAAATAACGATATTCCCCTTTTGTGCCGCGTCTACTCTAACATTAGCCAGACCACGACTAGCACGAAGCATTGTCACGGTATATTCAATTGGCCCGCTTGGATCTCCACCACGAATAAAATGAGCAGATAGCGATCGCATTGGCAGTCCTGCCGCTACCGAACGACCAGCAGCAACAATAGTCTGCGCGAGCAAGAGTGAACCTGCGGTCCTACTCGCATTTTTCGTGGAATGCCTTCCAATGTAGATATTTTCAGTGACCTGCTCCAACTCAAAAAGACCAAGCATCTGCCTAAGGTCTGACTGCATTACCTTGCTAGTCACTTAATGTCTACCTCTCTAACCGTCTAACGGTCATCTTCGCCAATTCTATGCACATGAACAAGGTTTGTTGAGCCTACTGTTCCTGGCGGTGCCCCGGCCACGATGACTACTAAGTCACCCTTTTTATAACGACCTAGTCCTAATAGCGCAATATCAACCTGCCGCACTATCTCATCTGTGGAATCTACCGGAGGAACAATAAAAGTTTCAGTTCCCCAGGTTAACGCAAGTTGATTGCGAACTTCAGGTAGCGGCGTAAAAGCCAATAAAGGCAATCGGGTGTGCAGCCGGGCCAGCCTTCGCACTGTGTCCCCGGACTGAGTAAAAGCTACTAGAGCCTTTGCATCCAAACGCTCGCCGATATCACGGGCCGCATAAGAAATAACCCCACGTTTAGTACGCGGCACATGGGTCAATGGCGGGACTTTAGCTGGATCCTCCTCTACTGCCCCCACAATTCGAGCCATAGTTCGAACAGTTTCCATAACAAATTTGCCCACTGATGTCTCCCCGGAGAGCATTACTGCATCAGCACCATCGAGTACCGCATTGGCAACATCAGAAGCTTCAGCACGAGTCGGACGTGAGTTCTCGATCATCGACTCAAGCATTTGGGTTGCCACAATCACCGGTTTGGCATTTTCTCGAGCAATCTGAATCGCTCGCTTCTGCACCATGGGAACTTCTTCAAGCGGTAGCTCTACACCCAAATCCCCGCGCGCAACCATCACCGCATCAAAAGCCAGGACCACCGCTTCCAAGTTATCAATTGCTTCCGGCTTTTCTAGCTTGGCAATCACTGGAACTCGACGCCCCACTCGATCCATTACGTCATGTACTAACTCAATATCAGCAGGGGAACGAACAAACGAGAGTGCGATGAAGTCCACTCCCAACGCCAAAGCAAACTCAAGATCGGCAATATCTTTTTCTGACATTGCTGGAACTGAAACGTCCATCCCAGGAAGCGAGACACCCTTGTTATTACTTACTGGGCCGCCTTCAATCACTCGACACACCACATCGTTGCCATCGACGGAAGTAACAACCAGACCAACCTTGCCATCATCAACAAGTAGTCGATCCCCTGGTTTTGCGTCCTGCGCCAATTCCTTGTACGTAGTAGATACTCGGTCGTGAGTTCCTTCCACCTCGTCGACCGTAATCCGCACTTGCTCGCCATTGGACCAGATGGTTTTCCCTTCGGCAAATCGTCCTAACCGAATTTTGGGTCCTTGCAAATCCGCTAGTATCCCCACTGCACGCCCGGTGGCCTCGGCAGCAGCACGCACCCGCTTATAGTTTTCTTCATGATCAATGTGATCACCATGGCTAAAGTTCAAACGTGCAACATCCATGCCGCTCTCCACTAACTCACGGACTCGTTCATCCGTAGCAGTAGCTGGCCCTAGCGTGCAAACAATCTTGGTTCTTCTGGTCACGCCCATCAGCATAGTCCCTGATCGGAACCATCTCGACCGATACAGAAGATTACCCCTGAATGTACTGCTGTTCTCTGAGCAAATGCCCCAAAAGTCCACCAAGAATTAACTTACACAACAACTAGTGGTAACGCTGTCGGGTGCACTGGAGCGGGTAAATCTGATTCACCCATCAGATACCTATCGATACCTTGGGCAGCTGACCTACCCTCAGCAATAGCCCAAACAACGAGCGATGCACCACGGTGAGCGTCCCCACAAACAAACACCCCAGGCTTAGCAGTCTGCCAATCTGGACCGCAGGAGAGCACCCCACGGCGGTTTAGAGAAAGCCCAAAGCTCTCAATAAGCGAACTAGCATCAATGCCATCAAATCCAATAGCAAATAATGCAAGATCACATGGCAGTTCAAACTCCTCCCCCACTTGACTAATACTGCGTTTGCCCTCTGCATCTCGCGTTACTTTTACTTCGGCAAGAACAACCGACCTCACCTTTGCGGTGTCATCACCTAAGAACCGTTGAACTGCAACCTCATACTTACGCACTCCACCTTCGTCATGGGCAGAAGAACTCCTCATGATTAGCGGCCAGGTCGGCCACGGCGATACCTGAGCATTACGCTCAGTTGGTAGCTCCGGGTGATAATCAAGCTGTGTCACTGAGGCCGCTAATTGCCTATGTGCAGTTCCGAGACAATCAGCTCCGGTATCTCCCCCACCAATAATGACCACATGCTTTCCCTGCGCCGAAATCGTGGCCAGTCCATCACCCTCACATTCCTTATTGGCAGTGGTCAAATATTCCATTGCAAGATGAATCCCCTCAAGCCCCCTACCCTCAAGAGTCTGGTTATCTCTAGCTTTCAGCGCACCGACAGCAAGCAATACTGCGTCATACTGTGCACTTAACTGATTAATCTGAATATCAACACCAACTTCACAGTCGGTAATAAAATGTGTTCCCTCAGCACGCATTTGCATAAGACGCTGATTTAAAATAGCCTTCTCTAATTTAAATTCTGGTATACCGTACCGCAATAACCCACCAAGGCGATCATCTCGCTCATATACGGTGACATCATGTCCAGCACGAGTAAGTTGTTGTGCCGCAGCAAGCCCCGAAGGTCCAGACCCCACTATCGCAACACGCTTTCCGGTACAGATAGCGGCAGGTTGCGACTCTACTGAACCTCCAGCCCAAGCATGATCAGCAATAGTCTGTTCGACTCGCTTAATTGTGACACTTCCTCCAGTAAACTGCTCTGAAATGGAAAGCACACAGGCCGATTCACAAGGAGCTGGACAAACTCGTCCGGTAAACTCAGGAAAATTATTTGTGGCATGCAAACGGTCGCTTGCCGCAACCCAACGCCCACGACGAACTAAATCGTTCCACTCAGGAATGAGATTCCCCAAAGGACAACCTGCAGTATCTGAATGACAAAAAGCAATACCGCAGTCCATGCAGCGGCGGGCTTGCTGAGTTACTTCTTCCGCACATTCGGCTATTTGCTGCTGGAGATATACTTCGCGCCAATCATTAACCCGCTCTGACGCTTTACGCTTTGGTGATTCTTTTTTGGTTATTTTAAGAAAGCCTTGTGGATCAGCCACGTGCCGCCTCCATAATCGCTAGTTCAACATCCTGCCCTTGCGCTTTAGCCAACCGGGTTGCCTGCAAAACACGTTGATAGTCAGTGGGCATGACCTTAGTAAATTGTTTACTTCTACGCGGCCAATCTGCCAACAACGAGGTAGCTAAAACACTTCCAGTTAACGATTTATGTTGTTCAACAATAGTTTTAAGCCAACGAATATCATCTGGATCAGGGCCCTGCAACTCCACCATGGCCTGATTGACATCGACGGGATCGAGGTTGAGTACGAAGGCAATACCCCCAGACATCCCTGCAGCAAGATTGCGTCCAGTTTCTCCAAGAATCACCACGCGCCCGCCTGTCATGTACTCGCAGGCATGATCTCCAACACCTTCAACTACCGCTATAGCTCCCGAATTGCGGGCACAGAACCGTTCGCCAACTTTGCCACGCAAAAAAACTTCGCCCGAGGTAGCTCCATAAAGTATGGTATTGCCAGCTATAACTTGCCGCTCTGCTTCAAAAGCTGAACTTTCTGGAGGCCGGATAGTAATAATCCCACCAGAAAGTCCTTTGCCTACATAGTCGTTAGCATCACCGATAAGATTAATTGTCACCCCTGGCGGCAAAAAGGCTCCCAACGACTGACCAGCAGAACCTGTTAACGTTATCCGAATTGTATTCCGCGACAATCCTTGAGCACCATACCTGCGGGTTACTTGCGCACCCAGTAAAGTGCCAACTGTCCTATTAACATTGCGAACAGGTAATTCGATATGCACTTTATGTGCATCCTCCAAAGACCCCTCCGCAAGTTGAATCAAGGTCTGGTCCAATGCTTGCTCAAGACCGTGATCCTGTCCCTTTACGCAACGGCGCTGAGGTAATCTCGTCCCATTCTTGTCTACGGCGATCGCAAAAAGTGGCGTCAGATCCAATCCCCGACTCTTCCAATGGGCGACTCCTTGAGCAGTTTCGAGAAGATCAGCGCGACCTACTGCTTCATCAATACTTTTGAACCCAAGTTCCGCCAGATACTTACGTACATCTTCAGCAATGAAGCGGAAAAACTCTTCTACAAACTTTGGTTTACCGGTAAATCGCTTACGTAGCTCCGGATTCTGAGTAGCAATTCCCACTGGACAAGTATCAAGATGACATACCCGCATCATAACGCACCCGGCAACAATCAGCGGAGCTGTAGAAAATCCAAACTCTTCGGCGCCGAGCAACATCGCAATAATGACATCACGTCCGGTACGCAGTCCGCCATCGCATTGGACAGTGATCCGATCTCTCAGTCCGTTCAGTACCAAAGTTTGTTGAGTATCCGCTAACCCAATCTCCCAAGGCGCTCCGGCATGCTTAAGCGAGGTGAAAGGTGCCGCCCCGGTACCACCATCATAACCAGAAATCAGAACAACATCAGCATGCGCCTTTGATACCCCGGCAGCTACCGTACCTACCCCTACCGAGCTAACCAGCTTAACATGCACCCGAGCAGTATCATTCGCATTTTTTAAATCATGTATAAGTTGGGCAAGATCCTCAATGGAGTAGATATCATGATGTGGGGGTGGCGATATCAGCCCCACCCCCGCAGTTGCATGTCGAGTTTTAGCGATGTTGGGATAGACCTTATACCCAGGAAGCTGACCACCTTCGCCAGGTTTAGCCCCTTGCGCCATTTTTATCTGGATATCAGTGGCGTTGATTAAATAATCACTAGTAACACCAAATCGCCCTGAAGCAACCTGCTTAACCGCACTGCGTCGCGAAGGATCGTAAAGTCGGTCTGCATCTTCCCCACCCTCTCCTGAATTTGATCTCGCACCAATATTATTCATTGCTATTGCCATAGTTTCATGTGCTTGCGCAGAAATAGAACCATAGCTCATCGCTCCCGTATTGAAGCGCCGAACAATTGAATCTACGGACTCCACTTCATCAAGCGGAACGGCAGAACGGGTACCCGATTTAAACCCAAAAAGACCACGTAACGCCCCGCCTTCACGTGTTAGCCGATTAACCTCATCACTATATTTTTGGAAAACCTCATATTTACCAGTGCGAGTGGCATGCTGCAATAAGAATACGGTTTCTGGAGTAAATAAATGAAGTTCACCTTCTCTGCGATAGAAATACTCACCACCAATATCGAGCCGACGGTAAACCCGCTCAGTTGGATTCTCCGGGTAGGCCTTCCGATGTCTCATCTTCACTTCTTCAGCGATATCATTAAGCCCAATTCCCCCAAGCTTACTCGTTGTGCGGGTGAAATATTCGTCGACAATATCTTTGCTTAAACCTATAGCCTCAAAAGCCTGCGAAGCTGTGTATGAACCAACCGTTGATATACCCATTTTACTCATTACCTTAAGCACCCCTTTTCCTAAGGCATGCAAGTAATTACGCACAGCCTGAGTCGATTCAACACCTGTCAACTCACCTTCCGATATCAGATCTTCGATCGACTCGAATGCCAAATATGGATTGACCGCAGCAGCCCCATAGCCAATGAGCAATGCGATATGATGCACCTCACGCGCATCACCAGTTTCCACAACCAAAGCCACCCTGGTTCGCTCCTTCGTTCGAACCAGATGGTGATGTACTGCTGATACCGCAATTAGCGAAGGGATAGGAGCGCAGGTGTGATCCGAATCTCTATCTGAAATAACAAGCGTACGGAAACCATCAGCAATAGCTTGGGTTGCTCGTGAACGTAAATCTTCAAGCGCTTCAGCTAATCCCATGCCGTTACGTTCGACTTCATATAAAGCTCGAAGCACTTTGGCGGATAAACCTGGGTGATCACCGTCATCATTGATATGAACGATCTTGTTAAGTTCATCATTGTCAAGAACCGGCCAAGGCAAGATGATCTGACGGCACGAAGCAGCAGTAGGATTCAGTAAGTTTTGCTCAGGTCCCATAACTCGAGACATTGAAGTAACAATTTCTTCTCGTATAGCATCCAAAGGAGGGTTTGTCACTTGCGCAAAAAGCTCAACAAAATAGTCATAAAGCAGTCGAGAGCGCTTTGACAACACGGCCATTGGGGTGTCCGATCCCATTGATCCTAGAGACTCAGCACCAGTGGCAGCCATCGGCGCCAACAAAATCCGTAATTCCTCTTCAGTGTAACCAAAAGCAATTTGTCGACGAACCACCGATTCATGACTGT
>JBOFCS010000105.1:0-3819 GCA_051646185.1 Mycobacteriaceae bacterium
CAACTAAAGAATCAGGATGATCTGGGGAAACATGACCACTGACCACTACAAACTCATGAGTAATTCCGCGATGGGTAACAGGAATACCCGCAGCTGCCGGAACTGAAATAGCGCTACTAATCCCGGGAACAACCGTCACCGGAACTCCCGCTTCAGTACAGGCAATCACTTCCTCAAAACCGCGACCAAAAACGTAAGGATCACCGCCTTTAAGCCGCACCACAAATTTTCCAGCCAGAGCATTATCGATTAACGCCGCATTAATTGCCTCCTGCGCCATCGCCCTGCCATAGGGGATTTTGGCGGCATCAATAACCTCAACCTCTGGTCCCAACTCGGCAAGCAATTCTGGTGGAGCAAGACGATCGGCAACTACGACATCAGCACGGGACAAAAGGCGGCGACCTCGCACGGTAATCAAATCAGGATCACCAGGCCCACCACCGACTAATGCCACTCCAGTGAGCGGCATAGCATCGGAGAGCATGGTAGCTAAATCGCCAATAACCCTGTCTTGCAATGCTTCTAAAATTGCCGTGCGAACACCTGCAGAACGACGATGAGCACCTCGGGCTAATACACCGATAGTTAGTCCATCATATTCGGCAGTAGCTGGGGTAACTGCACTGCCTTCTTTTGCGCTATCGGCCCGGACACAAAAAATATGTTTTTGCTCAGCTTCAGCAAAAACAGCTGCGTTTACCGCTGGATCATTGGTACACGCTATGACATACCAAGCGCCGTCAAGGTCTCCATCACGATAGTCACGAAGCGTTAAGCAAATACCTGTGGTCGCTTCAACTGCTGGAGTGGCCTGTCGAGCAATAACATGTACCAGGGCCCCCACTGAGAGTAGTAATCCAATCCGACGTTGAGCTACTGACCCTCCACCAATCACCACAACCTTCCTGCCAGATAACCGCAAACCAACAAGGTAGGCCGAGTCATCGGACTCTGAGGGAAATTCTGCCACGCCCGCTCCTAACTCATTCAAGGTTAAAGTTTTCTTAACTAGTCGTTGGTGACAACTTTTTATGTCACTGCATAGGGTAGCTGGGCAGCAAAACGAACAAACCGGGCAACTGCCTCAGGATAGGCTACTGGATGGGTATGTAGGTACGAGGCATGAATACCCCCCCGCACAAATCCTTCTTGCTGATTGACTCCGCCATGTAGCCGCCAGCCCCAGGCGATATCACATTTTTTTGTGTCAGCTTTTTCTCTATTAGTGACCACAGACCCGATAGTGGTGCGGTGAAACTCATGTCCAGTAATTCGTGTTCCGGCAGTAAATAGTGAAGAATCCGTTAATGCCACGGCATCTCGGTACCCCAAAGTAAGCCTAGCCCCAAAGGTAGCCTCAATATCAAGAACACCAGACATCGGATGCCCGTCAAGGTTTTTTGCCAAATAAAGCAAGCCAGCACACTCGGCATGTATTGGCGCTCCACTATCAGAAAGTTTTTTAACCTGTTTCAGTAGAACGCTATTCGAAGAAAGTCCAGCAGCATGTTCCTCTGGGAAACCACCTGGAAGTACCAGTCCGGAGGAACTTTCCGGCAAAGCCTCTGTGAGCGGATCAAACACCACCACCTGGGCACCTGCGGCCCGCAAAAGCTCAATATGCTCTGCATAACCAAAAGTGAAGGCTGCACCCCCTGCTATCGCAACTACTGGCGCTGTAAGAGTTTTCATCCCTCCAATAGCCGATACTGGATCCCAACTAGCGCCCTGCACTGAACTAGCAGCCATCCGCACAATGGCGGCTATATCGACGTACCGGGCAACTAATTCCGTCATTGCTGATACCGCAGAGATAGCACTCGCCCCATGTTCAACGGCCGGAATTAAACCCAGATGACGAGATGGCACCACCAAAGCATCCTGACGGGGCAGCGCGCCAAAAACTGGGATCCCAACCCGCTCACAAGCTTGACGCAATACCCATTCATGGCGAGGGCTCCCCACCTGATTCAGAATCACACCACCAATACGAACTTCTGGATCAAAGGTCGAAAATCCATGCAGCACAGCAGCAAGACTCTGACTTTGCCCTCGAGCATCAACCACCAGTATGACAGGGGCGCCAAGCGATACCGCTACCGCTGCTGTAGATCCTTGGGCTGAACTACTTGCTTGCATATCAACCTCTTCAGTGATCTTGCCATCAAATAATCCCATTACTCCTTCAACCACCGCAAGATCAGCCGCACGGGTACCATAAGCAAAAAGTGCCGGTACTTGCTCTGACCCCACCAAAACTGGATCTAAATTACGCCCCAGCATGCCTGAGGCGATTGAATGATAGCCCGGATCAATATAATCGGGGCCAACTTTAAATGGAGCAACTCGGTGCCCGGCACGTCTCAATGCCCCGATAAGACCAGTAGCAACAGTAGTTTTACCACTTCCTGATGCGGTTGCAGCAATCACCACCGCCGGTGGAGGCTTTACCATACACTCACCACTCGATACCTCTTTGCCCCTTACGCCCAGCGTCCATTGGATGGCGAACTTTGGTCATCTCTGTCACCAAATCTGCAGCTTCACAGAGCGCAAGTG
This sequence comes from Mycobacteriaceae bacterium, assembly GCA_051646185.1. Classification (GTDB taxonomy): domain Bacteria; phylum Actinomycetota; class Actinomycetes; order Mycobacteriales; family Mycobacteriaceae; genus JBOFCS01. The sequence continues at coordinate 2,563 of JBOFCS010000105.1, forward strand.
GCGCATCTCTACCAGTGATGACTACATGTTGGTTGCCAGGTCGATTTTTAAGAACCTCAATAACTTCCTGGGTATCGACCCAACCCCATTTAAGCGGATAAGTGAACTCATCAAGAACGTAAAATTTATGCCGCTGTTCGGTGATCCTATGGGCAATCTCTTCCCATCCTTGCCTAGCAGCTAGCGCATGATCTGCTTCGCTTCCCGATTTTTTTGCCCAAGACCAGCCTTCTCCCATTTTATGCCACTGCACTGGCGCTCCAATTCCAGTTGACTCGTGCAATGCTTGTAATTCACGAAATACTGCTTCCTCCCCGACTTTCCACTTAGCGCTTTTAACAAACTGAAATACTCCAATATCGAAGCCTTGATTCCAAGCCCGCAAAGCCATACCAAACGCAGCGGTGGATTTTCCCTTTCCGGCACCGGTATGCACGGCAAAGATGGGTGCATTTCTTCGTTGTTTGGTAGTTAAGCCATCGTCAGGGATGCTGCCTGGCTCAGGGATTCCTTGTGGCATAACGATCCTCTACGCTACTTCGCGGACTAGACCCGCAACAGATTCAGCAGATAATTCATTTAATTGGATATACTGTCCAGAAAGTTCCCGAGCAAATTCCCGAGCCAAACCAATTCGAACTAAAGATTTTTCACAGTCAATGACGATTGCAGCTGGTATTTTTTGGGCCAATAGCCGAGCAGCTCTACGTGCCCGCCCCACCGGATCTACTCCTCCGGTTGCTCTACCGTCAGTGAGTACAACCAACAATGGACGCCGGTTGCTGTCCCGCAACCGTTCACGTTCAACAACTTCTTTTGCTTTTATAAAGCCTTGTGCTAGAGGAGTTTTCCCACCTACCTGAAGTTGCTCGAGACGTCGAACAGCAATTTCCACTGACCGGGTTGGCGGCAACACTAACTCAGCCCGATCTCCACGCATAGTGATCACCGCAACTTTATCTCGACGCTGATAAGCATCCTGTAATAGCGAAATAACCGCCCCGGTCACTGATGCAAGACGATCGCGTGCAGCCATCGAACCTGAGGTATCAACAACAAAGATAATGAGATTACCTTCCCGCCCTTCTCGTATCGACAAACGAAGATCTTCTGCACGGAGCAGTACTTTACCGGCCACTCTGCCCCGCTCTTGTTGATGTATCGCAGCCGATACAACCGTACCCATAAGATGAATACTTCGCCCCAACTCAGAGTTGTTTGTAGTGCACATCGCTACTGTGCGCCCAAACGAGGCTC
>JBOFCS010000061.1:0-21542 GCA_051646185.1 Mycobacteriaceae bacterium
TATCGGGTCTATCAATTTTCCTGAGACGTCGGGTAAAAAGCTTTGACCTCGAGTTTTTCTCTGTTCGGTTGCCCTGAGCCTTGGTCTTCGTTACCGTATTGTTATCAACTGCTTGGGGGACTACCAACTGAGCGACCTAGAACAGGATCTGAAAGTAACCGTGTCAGCACTGTCTCGTATTAATAACTCACACTCAGTCTTCCTGCGTACTGTCATCGGTGCACTCTTTGTTGCTTTGGCATCTGCGGGTATTTTGGCCGTGGTAAAGCACAAATCATTAACTGTTGATGTTGATGGACAGACCTTTGAGTTGTCCACGATGAAATCCAGTGTTGATGATGTTCTTGAAGATGCTGGGTATGCCCCTGGGGAGCAGGATGCGGTGGCACCTGCAGTAAGCGCCTCAGTTGCAGATGGGGATCATATTGTTTTACGGCGAGCTCGGCAGATCGACTTGAGTATTGATGGCGACACCAAAAAAGTGTGGACCACTGCTTTAACAGTTGATGAGGCTTTGCAGCAGCTTAATTTGCAAGACACAGCACCGGGAGCTTCCCGCGGTACCAGGGTTCCGCTTGAAGGCATGTCGTTGGATCTGGCCACTCCCAAGAATGTTGTTGTTGTTGATGCTGGTGAGGTAAAACCACTGCGTATAGCGGCTCATACTGTCAGTGAACTTTTGCAGACCAGTGGGGCTCCGCTTATTCAGGAGGATACGGTTTTACCGGAGGCTAGCGCTCCGGTTACTGAGGGTATGCAGATTGACGTTACCCGTATCCGCACTTCTTCTTTAGTCGTTAATGAGCCATTGCCGCCTACTGAACGTAAAATTGATGACCCGACCATGAATATGAGCCGTAAGGTTGTCGAGAATCCTGGTGTTCCGGGTACCCAAGATGTGAGTTACTCTGTTCGCACCATCAATGGGGTGGAAACTGCACGAAATAAGATTTCGGCTGTGGTGTTGACTCCCGCTCAAGAAAAGGTAATTCGAGTGGGCGCTAAACCTGGTACCGAAGTTCCACCGGTGGAAAATGGTGCGATCTGGGACGCATTGGCCCAGTGTGAGTCTACCGGGAACTGGGCGATCAACACCGGTAATGGTTTTTATGGTGGTGTTCAGTTTGATCAGAACACCTGGGAACGTCAGGGCGGGTTAAGGTATGCGCCTCGCGCTGATCTTGCAACGCGTGAAGAACAAATTGCTATTGCTTCGATAACTCAGCAGCGGCAAGGTTGGGGCGCCTGGCCGGCTTGTACTAGTCGTTTAGGTCTGCGCTGACACCGATAAGCCGGGTTGCGTTGTTGGGTCCGGCTGAGGTGCGTGCGCTTGCTGCAGAGATCGGGGTTCGGCCGACAAAAACTCTGGGGCAGAACTTTGTTCACGATGCCAATACTGTTCGGAGAATCGTGGCTGCATCCGGGGCGAGCGCACAGGATATCGCTCTTGAGGTTGGTCCAGGCTTGGGTTCGTTGACCTTAGCTTTATTGGATGTGGTGGAACAAGTGGTGACTGTTGAAATTGATCCGCTACTTGCACAACGACTTCCGGTGACAGTGGGGCAGCGAGCCCCAAGTCGAGTAAACGCACTTAGTGTTATTGAAGCTGATGCCATGGATGTGGGTGCTGCTGATTTTAAGGTTAAACCAACAATTTTGGTAGCTAATCTCCCTTACAATGTTGCAGTTCCAGTGCTATTGCACCTCTTTGCTGAATTGCCAAGCCTTCGAACGGCTCTAGTGATGGTTCAGGCTGAGGTGGCAGATCGTTTGGCAGCTACCCCAGGGGGGCGTATCTATGGTGTTCCCAGTGTTAAGGCGCGATTTTATGGCGACGTTAAGCGTGCAGGATCAGTTGGGCCCAATGTTTTTTGGCCGGTACCCAAAGTGGATTCAGGTCTTGTTCGGATAGATCGGTATCAGTGCCCGCAGTGGCCGATGGACGATCAGTTTCGCCGTCAGGTTTTTGAGGTCATTGATGCAGCTTTTGCGCAACGCCGAAAAATGCTTCGGGCAGCACTAGCGGGATGGGCCGGTTCTGCGGCTGAGGCGCAACGTCGATTAACTGATGCGGGTATAGATCCGACCCTCAGGGGCGAGCGTTTAGAAGTTGCAGATTTTGTTCGGCTCGCCAAGATGTAACTTCGTTAGTTTCTGCGTAAAGTTCTTTGTATTCGGCATCATGAGCGGTAACCGGAGGAACAATGAGCATTGCAGGATTGGGGCAGTCTCAATTGTCGGGACATGTCATTGTCTGTGGGACCGGGGGTATGAGTCTGCGAATTGTTGACGAGCTTCAACAATTGGGGGATCAGGTTGTGGTGCTGGGATACGGTTCAGATGAGCAGATTTCGTTGAGTTTTGCACATGGGAATGTGCCCTATATTGCGGTTACCTCTGGGATATCGGCAACACTAGTTTTAGCGGGGGTGCACGATGCGATTGCCGTAATTTGTGCTGATGATAGTGACGTCAATAATATTGAAACTGCACTTATAGCAAGGGAATTAAACTCCACTGTGCGGGTAGTGACTCAACTTGGAAATACAGTAGTTGGTCGGGCTATGGCCCAGGATAATGGGCCAGGGGCGGTATTGGACATTGCCGATCTCGCTGCTCCTTCGGTGGTTGAGGCTTGTCTGGGAGTGCTTGAGCATCGCATTGTTATTGATTCTGTGGAGTTTGTTGTTGCGGAACTTCCGGTACCGCAACAGGGAAGTCTCCGACAGTTGTTTGCAGACCTTGCTCCGGTTGCGGTGGTTCGTGGTGAGCACTGGTCTGATGCCGGGCAAGCTTTGGCTTCTCCAGGGCGTGATCAGTTTGTTGCTGTTGGGGATCGCGCGATTATGGTAGGTACCAGGGAAGAGCTTTCAGCCTGTGAGCTTATTGAGCCTTCAGTTGGGGAAGCCGCTCGAGCAGCCAGGCCAGCTCGATCGGGGGTATTTACTAAAATGCGGGCAACAGCTCAGGCGCTTATTGAGGATGCTGACGCCGGCCTGTTTCGGTCGATTGGAATACTGACAATCTTAGTTGGAATATCAACGGCAATACTAACTTTAGGACATAATAGGCCTTCTATGGGCTTTGTCGACTCGCTCTACTTTAGCGTAGAGACAGTGACCACAGTTGGTTATGGAGATTTTAATTTTCTTCATCAACCAGTGTGGATGAGGTTATGGGCGATTGCGCTGATGATTGGTGGGATTGCCACAACTGGGATAATCATGGCTTTTATTGCAGACCTTTTGATTAGTAGACGACTGTCAAAGTCATTGGGCCGCAGGAGAGCAAAAGGATTTTCAGGACATGTGGTAGTCATTGGTCTCGGTTCCTTTGGAGTTCGAGTGGTGTCTCAATTGCTGAGTGAGCATCGTCAAGTAGTGGTTATTGAACGTGATGAAAACAATCGATTTCTTTCTACTGTAGAAGAATTAGATATTCCCGTAGTATTTGGTGATGCCACTCATCCCTCGACATTGCTTGCTGCCGGAGTATCCCGTGCTTCAGCGACTGCGGTGTTAACTAGTGACGACCTAATCAATATTGAGACCAGTATTGCTCTTCGGGAGCTTCTAGGATCTAAAGACCCTGCTCCGATAGTTGTGCGGGTCTTTGATAAGACTCTTGGCCGCAGCATTTCTCGGAGATTTGGTTTTACCGGATTGAGGTCCACTCAGGAGCTTGCTGTTCCTTGGTTTGTTGGTGCAGCTTTAGGTTTGGAAGTGCTTAGTACATTTTCAGCAGGTCAGCAGTCATTCATGGTGGGCAAGATGCAGATAACTTCAGCAGGGGAGCTTGTGGATTTACAGATGAGTGAGCTGTCAGCCGGGATACAAGTGATTGCTATAGCCCGTGCCCAGGGAGGAAAGTTGGAGTACCCACCCCGCCGTGATACTCGATTCTGCGTCGGTGACACCGCATACTTGTGTGGACCGCATGAAGAGCTCTTAACCGTTTTGCGTAGCTAAAATATTTCGCTAGAGATCTGGGTGTCGGATAGGTGCAACCACCGGGTATTCTCCAGTGTAGCCAATCCGCTCGGATGCTATCTGCATAACGTTGTTACGCACTATGAACCAGCCAGTGATCAGTGCTGGGATTATCATAAGGATGGCAATTAAGTTCCAGATTTGTTCGTAACACATGAGTACTGTTACTGCAGTAAGGAAAATTAAAGTTGCGTAGCTTGTATAAGGTGCTAGGGGCATTTTAAAGTTTGGGCGGCGCAGGAGGCCTTTATCGGCCCAGCGGTTCATTTGAATCTGGCAGAGTACGATGATTGCCCAAGAAGAAATAATTCCAAGCGCAGACAAATCAAGGGCAATATTAAAGGCCTCTTCTGGCACAAAAAGATTCAAAAAAATACCAGTCAAGGTGAAAAGTCCAGTAAGAGCAATTCCTCCAAATGGTACTCCGTTGTTATTAAGCTTTGCGGTAAAGGCCGGAGCACTCCCGTTCATGGCCATGGATCTGAGTATGCGCCCAGTGGAGTACAGCCCAGCATTAAGGCTGGATAGCGCGGCGGTGAAAACTACAAGATTCATAATTCCACCGGCTGCGGGAATTCCAATTTTTGCAAAAAAACTAACGAATGGGCTTGTACCAGGTTGATATTCGGTATAGGGAAGTAGTAATGCTAGTAAGATTAATGAGCCGACATAAAAAACAGCAATACGAAAAATTACTGAGTTAATGGCACGTGGCATGATTTTGCCCGGGTCTTCTGTCTCGCCAGCTGCTGTTCCGACGAGTTCCACGCCAGCATAAGCAAAAACCACCCCAGAAGTGACAATCACCAAAGACCATATTCCGGTGGGAAATAGGCCACCATTTTCGCTAAGAATACTGAAACCTGTCGGCTGCCCTTCAATGTTAAATCTTCCCCCCAGGATGATAGAACCGATAACTAAAAATGCCACTAGTGCAACAACTTTAATGATTGCTGCCCAAAATTCCATTTCACCAAAAAGCTTCACAGAGATCATGTTTAGGGTCAAGACTAACGTTAGAGCGATAAGTGCAATGAACCATTGTGGAATTGCTTTAAACAACCCCCAGTAATGGACATAGAGTGCGATGGCTGTCACATCGACGATTGCGGTCATGGCCCAGTTGAAGAAGTACAGCCAACCCGCGACGAAGGCCGTTTTTTCGCCAAAAAATTCACGTGAGTATGAGACAAAAGACCCTGAAGAAGGCCGATGCAGTACAAGTTCGCCTAGGGCTCGTAAGATGAAAAATACGAACACCCCACAAACAGCGTAGACAATGAAGAGTCCAGGTCCTGCACTGCTAAGTCGACTCCCGGCTCCCATGAAAAGACCGGTCCCAATGGCGCCCCCTATGGCAATCATTTGAATCTGTCTGGGCTTTAAACCTTTATGATAACCCTCGTCTTCGTGAGTGAGGAGGGAACTGTTGTATGCACCGGGGTCCATCTGGGAAGTGCTCATCGGTACCTTCCTATTGAGGCTGAGTTGGCCAGGTTGGGCGCGAATGAAATTGGTAGGTAATGCTTAAAACGATACTCTTGGCGTGTAAAATCTAGGGAGCAAGTTTTTGCTTTTAGGTAACGATTTACTGCTTTAACTTTAATTTTTGTGCCAGAAGTGGTATCGGGCTGGCTGTTTACTGCGCTTTTTCTGGAAGTCTGCGGGGGTGATGTCTTTGAGTGTATGACTGACTATTTCGGCAAATTCGGAGCAGGACCGATAGCGTTGTTGTGGATCTTTTGATAATGCTTTGGCAAGTATCGAATCGATGGCTCGGGGTAGCCAGGGTAGTTCTGTGCTGAGTTTTGCCGGTGCAGAGCAGAGGTGGGCATGGGTTATCGCAAAGGTGGTCGACAAAGGGAAGGGAGGTTTTCCCGAAATAAATTCGGTAAGCATGCAGGCCAGCGAGTAGAGATCAGTGGCTGGTGAAAGTTGCTGAGCTTGAAGTACTTCCGGGGCAGCATAATGAATTGATCCCTGTATTCTCCCGTTATGGGAAAGTGGTTGGGCATCATCTATAGCGGCTGCTATTCCAAAGTCTGAAATGAACGAATGGGTGGGTGTCTTAGCTTTGAGGTTCTCTATTAAAATGTTTGATGGCTTGATGTCTCGATGTAAAACATCCATGGAGTGTGCGTAGTCAAGACCAGCAGCAATCTGTCGGAGCGTCACTAGGATAGCTGGTAGATCAGCGTGATGAGGTTGCCGCGGTATCAGCGCTCGCCCAGTTGATCCCGCGATATACTGCATCGTCATCCATAGAAGTTCAGTTCCAGGGTGGGTGGTTGTGAATGCTTTGGTGGTCTTGCCATGTCGATACATGGTGATCACATTCGGGTGGTTCAAGCTGTGCGCGATGTCAAATTCTTGGGAAAAGCGTCGCTGAAGGTTGGTATCTGCGCTTTGCGGGTGCAGTACTTTTAATGCTTCAACCCGGTCTAGGTCTTGGTTGTGAACTTTGTAAACAGCACTGGTGCCTCCGCGTCCAATGAAGGAGAGCACGCTATACCCCTCAAAATTGTCCCCAAGTTGCTGTGGCACCACCTCAGCCTAAGGCCTGTAAGGGTAGCCCGTAGGCTGAACTTCCGTGTTCACTGTCACTCGATCCCCGGTCACAGTCCGGGTGCCTGCGAAAGTAAATCTTCATTTGGCGGTGGGCGGACTTCGTGATGATGGCTACCATGAGTTGACCACTGTTTTCCAGGCCTTATCGCTATATGACGATATTACGGTTCGCCCTGCCGAGGAGCTGTCCATTACGGTCTCTGGGGAGGGGAAGCAGTATGTCCCCACCGATTCCCGTAATTTAGCTTGGCGAGCTGTCGAGTTACTGGCTGAAGCTTCTGGTCGGATTCCCGCTGTTGCCGTGGAAATTGTCAAAGGTATTCCAGTTGCCGGTGGTATGGCGGGGGGTAGCGCGGATGCGGCTGGAACATTGACCGCATTAAATAGTCTTTGGCAATTGGGACTCGGTCGAGATGAACTGGACTCTTTTGCCGCTGAGTTGGGTAGCGATGTTCCTTTTGCATTGCACGGGGGCACTGCGATTGGTACTGGTCGGGGTGAACAACTTATTCCGGTTTTGTCACGTAGTACTTTTCATTGGGTTCTTGCTCTTGCAAAGGGGGGGTTAAGTACCCCTAAAGTTTTTAGCGAATTAGATCACTTGCGCAAGAATGGGAGTCCACCACAGCGTGGTGGTCCCGAAGATCTGATTGCAGCGGTAGCTAGTGGAATGCCGGAGCGGTTAGCCGCGCTAGTGGGAAATGATTTGCAACCAGCTGCGTTATCTCTGGAGCCGCAGTTGCGCCGAACTTTGAGGGCAGGCGCAGAAGCGGGGGCTTTGGCTGGGTTGGTTTCCGGCTCAGGGCCAACCTGCGCTTTTCTTTGTGAGAGTGCTCAGGCGGCGATTGCAGTGAGTTCTGAGCTGGCCGGAGCTGGGGTATGTCGAACGGTTCGGGTAGCTCAGGGCCCAGTGTCCGGCGCCCGAATTTTAGCGAAGAACAACACATGAGAGGAGGTTTGTGCTAGTGGCGAATCTGGTTAACGTGGAGCAGGTATCGAAATCTTTTGGTATCAAACCACTGCTCAACTCAGTATCTCTTGGTGTGCAAGAAGGAGAACGTATTGGTGTAGTTGGCCTTAACGGTGGTGGTAAAACCACAATGCTTGAGGTAATAGCTGGTATTGAGCCACCAGATGCCGGACGGGTAAGTCGGGTTGGTGGTTTACAAATGGCGGTGGTTACCCAGCGTGGAGTTCTTCCTGAAGGCTCAACGGTTGCCGATGTTGTTATCGCCCCCCTCGGCGTTGCAGAGCATGAATGGGCGGGTAATTCTCGGATTCGTGCGGTTCTGCACGGAATTGGGGTGGATTCGCTGGGTTTGGATATTCCAGTGTCGGGCCTTTCCGGTGGAGAGCGCCGAAGGGTGGCCTTGGCTGCCGCGTTAGTCCAGGATTTGGATTTATTGGTATTAGATGAACCCACCAATCATCTTGATGTTGAGGGGGTGCAGTGGCTTGCGGAGCATTTAGTGTCACGGCGATCCGCTTTGGTTGTTGTTACCCATGATCGGTGGTTCTTGGACACTGTGGCCACCAGAACGTGGGAAGTTGTTGGTGGCAAAGTGGAAAGCTACGAAGGTGGGTACAACGATTGGATGTTCGCCCGTGCTGAACGTTCACGCCAAGCCGATGCTTCCGAAGAGCGGCGACGTAATCTTGCCCGTAAAGAGCTGGCCTGGTTGCGCCGTGGCCCACCAGCTCGAACTTCCAAGCCGAAGTACCGAATTGAAGCAGCCGAGGCATTGATCGCCGATGTTCCGGCGCCAAGAGACAGTGTTGCGTTAGCTTCTTTTGCCCAGCGTCGGTTGGGGAAAGTTGTTATCGAGCTTGAGGATGCAACCCTGACAACACCTGATGGGCGTGAGCTGGTTCGGGAGCTCACCTGGCGGCTTGCGCCGGGCGAACGGGTGGGATTAGTTGGGGTCAATGGTTCAGGAAAGACCACCCTATTGAGAACTTTGGCTGGGGCGCTTGCCCCACATTCGGGCAAGCGTATTGAGGGTCAGACCGTCCGCATCGGATGGTTGCGTCAGGAATTGGATGACCTTCCTACTAATATGCGGGTGCTTGAGGCGGTGGAAGAGGTTGCTCGTCGAATTACTTTGGGTGACAAAGAAATATCTGCCGGTCAGCTTGCTGAAAGATTAGGTTTCACTCCGGCGCGGCAGCGTACCCCGGTGGGCGATCTTTCCGGTGGCGAACGCAGGCGTTTGCAGTTGACTCGAGTTTTAATGGCTGAACCAAATGTTTTATTACTTGATGAACCAACCAATGATCTTGATATTGATACTCTTCAGCAACTTGAAGATTTGCTGGATGGTTGGGCTGGAACTCTTGTAGTGATTAGTCACGACCGCTATCTCATTGAACGAATTTGTGATTCGACGTGGGCGTTATTTGGGGATGGGAAATTAACACATCTTCCTGGAGGTATTGAAGGGTACCTTAAGCGCAGGGCAGTCATGATTGATGCGGCTGATCCGGCTTCTTCAGCCGCATCTACTGTGGGTGCCACTAAACTAGCTCAACCCCGAGATTCAGCAGCTGAGCGAGCCGCTCAGAAAGAGCTTTCCAAACTTGAACGAGCTATCTCAAAATTTGATGAGAAGGAAAAAGCCTTGCATGCCAAGCTTGCTGATGCTGCTTTGGATGCCACGATGCTCGTGGAGCTAAGTGCTGAGTTACAGCAAGTCACGTCCGATAAGGAAGCTGCTGAGCATCGATGGATGGAGTTGGCCGAAGAACTAGGCTGATTATCGATGGAAAAATATTTTGTGATTCGACCCATCCATCTCATGATGTGATCCGAATGTGTGATGACCGGGTGATCGGATGCAGCACAAACAGGGTTAGTTCTGCTACATCAGATCACCACAGCTCATTACTTACGGAGGCAGTACCGATGATTTCTTCGCGCAAAGCAGTAGTAGCAGCAAGTGTGGCTGCAGTTGCGGCTCTGGGGCTTGTCGCATGTTCGGATGATTCTTCAACGACATCTGATCGTGCAGGCAGTTCAATGAACATGTCTTCAAGCACATCAATGGCACCATCGAGTTCCCCTGCTATGGCAGATCCTGGGTCCGATTTGGTAGGTGCTGCTTGCGCCGACTACGCAGCCCAGGTGCCCAGTGGTCCGGGTTCGGTGGCAGGGATGGCTACCTCTCCGGTGGCTGTAGCGGCGTCAAATAATCCTTTGCTGACCACTTTGGTAGCGGCAGTATCAGGGAAGTTAAATCCTAATGTGAACCTGGTGGATACCCTCAATGGCGGTGAGTTTACCGTTTTCGCTCCTGTTGACTCAGCTTTCGCTAAAATTGATCCAGCAACTATCGAAACTCTCAAAACCGATACTGCTCTTTTGACTAAAATCCTTACTTACCATGTAGTTCCGGGAAAAATTGCACCTAAAGATATTGATGGAACGTTAACGACAGTCCAGGGCGGAACACTTGCTGTCACCGGAACGGGAAATGACATTAAAGTTAATGGCACAACTTCTGTTGTCTGTGGTGGAGTGAAAACCGCTAATGCAACGGTCTACCTTGTGGACAGTGTGTTACTACCAGCTGCTTAGTGCTGGATTCGCTAAGAGGCATTGGCCCTGGCTAACAAGCCAATGCCTCTTAGTGGAATGTTCGGATGGGACGCTGTTTGTATATGCTGATGATGAGCGTTACTAGCGATGCGAGGATGAACCCCATGCCCAGAAATATTAAGCTGTAGATCCAAAGATCTTGGATTGTTAGGGAATTTGCATAACTAAAATAGTCGGTCGATTGCATGGGGGAATACGCCGACCATCCATTCCTCAGGGAGTCAGAGGGTATGGAGCGGTGAAAATGTAACCATAGTCCCCCCAGGAACAGGCATCCGCCGATACTTGTTGTGAAGATTAAAAAAATTGCTCTAGTACTCACGGTGATGATCTCTTTCATTTAATCTGCTGCTGCCACTAGAGGTTCGAGTAGCAGATCGGGAAGTTCCTTTTCTATGTACTGTAACCGCCATCTGTCACTTACCAGGGCAAGCAGCACTCCGTCGCCTCGAGTGAAGACTTCAACACCACGTTGCCGACCAAGCTCAGCAGCCGACTCTGCGTCGGTACGGCGGGCCAAGGAATATCCGAGCGGTTCCATTCTGGCTTCGACAGAAAACTCGGCCTTCATTCGAGCTGCAACCACTTCAAACTGCATAGGACCAACCGCTGCTAGTACCGGTGAAGCGTCTCCACGAATCTCATTACGGAGTACCTGTACAACGCCTTCAGACTCCATTTGATCAACAGCACGCCGGAATTGTTTGTACTTACTTGCACTTTCGGCGCGAAGTATCGAAAAGTGTTCTGGTGCAAAGGAGGGTATAGGCGGAAATTCCACCTTTTTATCTGCATAGAGGGTGTGTCCAGGGGCCAATGCGGTGGCATTGACAAGACCAACAACGTCACCGGGGAATGCCAATTCCACCGTGGAACGCTCACGGCCAAAGACGGTTTGGGCGTACTTAGTGGTGAATGGACGGCCCGTTTGGGAATGTGTGACTACCATTCCGCGTTCAAAAACTCCTGATACGATTCGCATAAAGGCAAGACGATCTCGGTGTGCGGTATCCATTCCCGCTTGCACTTTGAAGACGACGGCGCTGAAAGGCTCAGTGACTTCACGGGCAGTGTTATTAATATCTGTTCGAGAGCTAGGCGCCGGGGCGAGCTCAATCAATGAATCTAAGATTTGGCTTACTCCAAAGTTCAGCATTGCTGAGGCGAAGATAACTGGGGAGGTTTGTCCGGCGAGGAAAAGCTCTTGGTCATGGTCTTGTCCTGAGGCGGAAAGCAATTCGCTTTCCTCCAGTGCTGTTTCCCATTCACCGTTTTCTCTGGCGAGTGCGGCTTGTGGGCTGAGCAGTTCTTCGGGTGCAATGGTTGCCCCGCCAGCGGTGCGGGTGAATCGCACATAGTCACCGCTCTCACGGCGTAAGAGCCCTCGGAAGTCGCCAGCTATGCCTACCGGCCAGTATAGGGGAGTGGGGGTAAGTCCAATTCGTTCAGTAATTTCGTCAAGTAATTCCAGGGGGGCTTGTCCGGGTCGATCCCACTTGTTGATGACGGTAATGACTGGGATACCACGATGGCGACAGACTTGGAAAAGTTTGAGGGTTTGAGGTTCAAGACCTTTTGCTGCGTCGATGAGCATGACTGCGGCGTCGACGGCAGTGAGGACTCGATAGGTGTCTTCGGAGAAATCAGCGTGACCTGGGGTATCCACGAGGTTGATCACATGGTCTTTGTAATTGAACTGTAGGGCTGTGGAACTTACCGAAATTCCTCTAGCTTTTTCCATCTCCATCCAGTCGGACACTGTGGATTTGCGTCCTGATTTACCGTGAATCGCGCCAGCTTCGGAGATAACTCGGGCATGGAGCGCTAATGCTTCGGTCAGGGTGGATTTTCCTGCGTCAGGGTGGGAAATGACAGCAAAAGTCCGTCGCCGCGCTACTTCTACTTTAAGGGTTTTTTCGTTGCGAGCTAGGGGCTCTAGCGCCGATTCGGTGGCTGGGTTGTCTGACATGTGGGAGGTCCTTCCTGAACGGCTCCCATCAAATGCGGGATCGGGTATCCACTGGGTATCCAATGGACAAGGTTACCTGGAGGTAGTGGCAGGGGAAACAAGGCCCAAGAGTGGTAACGCTTTTGCTATGCCAACCGATATAATTAACATTGTGCAAAATGTGCAAAAAAGCCTAAAAAATTGTCGCTTATGACGCACAATTGTCAAACCGAACGATAAGTACAGCTCTGGAGTGAAACGCCTGAGTGAAAACTTGGTGTCAAAATAAGGAGTAAGTTGTGAGCAGATTTACTGACGATATTTACGCTTCCGCTGCTTCAACTGCGTGTGGCATGGTTACTGGAGATCCAGAGCATCCATTCCGTCGCACCTGGAGTGAGATACACCAGGTTGCCCGGTGCATGGCTGGAACGCTTGCGTCCAAAGGGATTGGCCCAGGCGACACTGTTGCTATTCTTGCTGCATTGCCGGTGGAGATTGCCCCTGCTGTTCAATCTGTATGGATCAGAGGCGCATCGGTCACGATGCTGCATCAGCCCACGCCGCGTACAGATCTTGCGGTATGGGCAAAAGACACTGAGTCGGTGCTGCTGATGATCAAGGCCAAAGCAGTGATCGTGAGTGCACCCTTTGATGCTGCTGCGCCACTACTCGCCGAACGTGGCATTACAGTGATTACTGTTTCTGAACTGGCTGCCGGGAAACCGCTAGCTCCGGTTCATATTCCTGAAGAGGCGATCGCCTTGATGCAGCTGACCTCAGGTTCCACTGGTTCGCCAAAAGCGGTGAAAATTACTCATAAAAATATGTACGCCAATGCTCAGTCAATGAAAACAGCATCACACTATGACCCAGATGTTGATGTCATGGTCAGTTGGCTCCCACTTTTCCATGATATGGGCATGGTGGGTTTCCTTTGTATACCTATGCAATTCGGTGGTGAACTCATTAAAGTAACACCGATGGACTTCCTTCGGTCGCCTTTGCTTTGGGCGCAACTTATCACCAAATATAAGGGCACAATGACTGCCGCCCCCAATTTTGCTTATGCTGTACTGGCAAGGCGCCTTTCCCGAGCTCAGCCGCAGGACTATGATCTATCAACTATACGATTTGCGCTCAGTGGTGCAGAACAAATAGATGTAACAGTTGTGGATGCTTTAGTGAGAGCCGGAAAGCCTTTTGGGTTAGCAGCATCGGCGGTGGTACCGGCATATGGGATGGCTGAAACAACTTTGGCAATTTCTTTTGCCCAGCCCGGGAAAGGATTACAGATAGATGAAGTGGATACAGATCTATTATCTGGTTTGCAGCGTGCAGTGCCAAGCAGCAGGGGAAGTACTCGAAAGTTAGCCTGCCTGGGAAGTTTTGTGCCAGGAATTGAAGGTCGGATAGTTGACTCCAATGTAGCTCCACTACCTCCGCGATCTGTAGGGGTGGTGGAAGTTCGAGGCGAGTCGTTAACTCCCGGCTATCTTACCCTTGATGGGGAGTTATCAGCGTTACGGGAAGACGGTTGGTTCAGCACTGGTGATATTGGCTATCTCACCGAGGACCAGCAACTTGTCATCTGTGGCCGTGTTAAGGATGTAATTATTATGGGTGGCAAGAATATTTACCCAACCGATATTGAACGGGCCGCTGGGACCGTAATCGGAGTGCGACCGGGCAACGCTGTTGCAGTGCGCCTAGAAGCGGGTCTTCAGAGGGAAAGTTTTGCCGTTGCTGTGGAGTCGAGTTTTTATGAAAATACTGAAGAAGTGAAAAGGATACAACGCGAAATAACTCATGCAGTTGTTTCCGAAGTGGGGGTACGACCGCGGACCATTGTTGTACTTTCTCCTGGGAGTATTCCTAAAACCCCATCCGGGAAGCTTCGCCGAGCCAGCTCCGTTGCGTTAGTAACTGTCTAGCTTTTAAATTGAGACAGTGTGAATCCGTTCGCCACGCGCCGCATCCCGTGCTAAAGAGCGATCACGCATAACCTCAAACCTACTGGCTCCGTCTTCTGCTTGTACAAGAAAGTCTGCAAGTAACTCGCGATATTGTTCACCTTCAGCAGTAAAATTGTTGCGGTCAAATATCTTCCAATGCCGAAGCACCGGTTGCACTACTTCATCTAAATGGCTACGTGGATCGTAAATTCCGCCTTTGGCTATCAGTACGGCGTTACGACGAAAATTAGGCATAGTCATTCCAGGCATCTGGAAGTCGGCAACGATTGTGTAAATCGATTTGAGTGTTTGATCTGGAGCGATCTCTAGGGCTGCTGAAACAAGATTCCGATAAAAAATCATATGCAGATTTTCGTCGGCGGCAATTCGTGCTAAAAGTGCTTCGGCCACTGGATCGCCACAGGCTTTTCCAGTGTTTCGGTGGGATACTCGGGTGGCTAGTTCTTGGAAGGTTACGTAGGTAACCGCATCAATAATAGTGCGCTCAACATCGGGAGGTTGGACCCCCTTTGTCATATGGATAAGGCGGGCGGCTTCTAAAGCTGTTGGGTCAACTCCTCGGGTGACCACCAGGTAGTCCCGCATGGCTATACCGTGACGGTTTTCTTCGGCGGTCCACCGGTTGACCCAGGTTCCCCAAGCGCCATCCAAGGAGAAGTTTGCAGCGATTTCCTGATGGTAGGAAGGCAGATTGTCTTCAGTGAGAAGATTTGTCACCATGGCAGCTTTTGCAATAGGAGACAGTTTGGATTGTTTTGGATCCCAATCAATTCCACCCAGATAGCTAAAGTTTCTACCATCAGACCAGGGTACGTAATCGTGTGGATTCCAGTCTTTGGTGATAGCTAGATGCCGGTTGAGATTTTCTTCAGCGGTGGGTTGTAGCGCATGGAGTAGTTCAATCTGGGTGAGTGGGCACTGGGCCATCGTCCCCCCTTTGGGGTTGAGTGATGGCACGGTGAGCCATGTATTTGCTCCATGGTACCAGCAAGAAGTCTAGTCTTGTTTACCCTCAGCGTGCATGAATAGTGTTCTGCGCTGCCTCAAGCCCTAGCTCAAGCAATAGTGCTGTGGCTTCGGCAGCTTCTTGGCAAAGTACACCAAGTTCTTTGCTTTCAGTTGTTGAAAAAGGTTTAAGCACATAGGAAGCCGGGTCCATTCTTCCTGGAGGTCGACCTATTCCGACGCGCACCCGTAAATAGTCTTTGGTGCCGAGGGAAGTGGAGATTGAGCGCAGCCCATTGTGCCCACCTTCGCCCCCACCACGTTTAAGCCGGAGTTGACCAAAGTCGAGATCAAGTTCGTCGTGGATAACCACGATATTTCCTGCTGGGATCGAGAAAAACTTTGCGGCCGCCGCTACTTGGGTACCGGAAAGATTCATATAGCTACGTGGTTTAGCGAGGATCGTTGGTTTACCTGAGATTCGTATCTGGACGATTTCGGCACCACTGCGTTTATGTGCGCTGAACCCTGATCCGGCTTCGGTAGCCAAAACATCTGCCACCATAAAACCAATATTATGTCGAGTTTTACTGTACTGTGAACCTGGATTGCCAAGCCCAACAATGAGAACTGGCTCGGTGGAACTGGTCAAGGGGCGTCCTCTCGCAGGAAGAAAATACACGCTAGAAAAATAGGCGGCGTACCACTATTTGGTGGTACGCCGCCTTAGACCTATTGGGAGCAGTTGCTATTCGGCTGCTTCGGCGGCCGGGGTAGCTGAGTCATTGCCACTACCATCAGATTCCATATCAGCTGCTGTTGGTGCGGCAGAGATGTTGACCACCAACACCTCAGGGTCGGTAACTAGGGTGACCCCTTCGGGAAGTACAACATCAGCTGCGTTGATCTGAGTGCCAATGGCAAGGCCTTCGACTGAGACCTCAATTTGCTCAGGAATCGACATGACCGGAGCTTCCACCTCAATGGTGTTAGTGTCCTGGGCAATGAGCGAACCAGCTTCGGCATCGCCGGTGATGATGATGGCAACCTCAACACTGACCTTCTCGCCACGGTTGATGACCAAAAGATCAGCATGCTCGATGTACCGGCGAATTGGGTGCACAACCACACTCTTAGTCAGTGCAAGGTGATCCTCGCCTGCGATATTGAGGTTGAGGATGGCGTTAGTTCCGTGGCCACGCAGGATTGCGGCGAAGTCGCGTGCAGGGAGGTTAAGGTGCTGTGGATCGGTGCCGTGTCCATAAAGAACAGCAGGAACCTGCCCGTCACGACGGGCACGACGGGCTGCACCTTTACCAAATTCGGTGCGCACCGTAGCGTCGAGGCGATTGGCATCAGACATAAAAGAGGGCTCCTTATAAGAGTGTTTCACGTTTGGGGGTCCGACGCGGGTTGTGAACTGCGCAAGCCGAACACCGGAAACCGGAGCCGTACCGCGTCGATCACGGTGAATTGCTTCACCCTCGCCGAGACAACCGGACAATCGTAGCGCAGTCCGCGCAGGTCGGTCCAATCTGGGGTATTCGAGTTATAGGGTAGGGAAGGAAACTGATGTGAGTTGCTCCGAGATGGTCCATAGTCGGCTGGCATCTTCACGATTTTTAGCCTTCTTGGTTCGCCCTACAAGTTTGGGTGCACCGCGCATTTCTAGCAGTTTGCTAGGCCCTACGTAACTGCCGCTGGGGATATCTTCCGATACAGCATAAAGTGTGGGTAGCGCACCGTCTTCTGCGCTTTGCCCGAGGAGAGATCCTAGGGTTTTGGAGGCAAAGTCACCAAGGGGATTTCCATAGTGGCTTTGCAGATTTGTTGATGCGATGCCCGGATGTGCTGCTATGGCACGAACGGTTGATCCCACCGCAGCAAGGCGGTGTTGCAGTTCTAGTTCAAAAAGAAGGTTGGCGAGTTTGGATTGTGAGTAGGCTGCCCAGCGTTGATAGCGACGCTTTTCCCAGTTGAGATCGTTAAAATTCATGGTGCCGGTGCGGTGTGCGCCTGAGGCAAGGATGACAACTCTGTCGGAAATTTGGGGTAGTAGTAAATTTGTTAAGGCGAAGTGCCCCAAATGGTTTGTGCCAAATTGTGTTTCAAATCCATCTTTGGTTGTGCCTTTGGGTGGGACCATCACCCCGGCATTATTGATGAGAATGTCAATTTTCTCGCTCAGCTGATTGGCGAAGTTATGAACCGATTGAAGATTGGCGAGGTCAAGCTCCCGCACGTGCGTGCTGCCGTTGATCTGCGCGGCAGCTTCCTGGCCTTTGGTGATATCTCGAACTGCCAGTACAACATGGGCGCCTTTTTGGGCAAGTTCTTTAGCTGCGACGAAGCCAATTCCGCTATTTGCGCCAGTGATGACAACAGTGCGTCCGGTAAATGAGGGGAGATTATTGGTAGTCCATGTGGTATTAGTCATAAACCCAATGTAGACATTGACTACTTAGTAGTCAATGTCTACATTGAAAATTATTAGGCGCTACTCTTGAACAGTGATTGCCGCAGTAGTTCGTAAGTATCATCACGGTGACCTTCGTGATGCGCTACTGAACCGAGCCGAGGAAACGATCCGGGATAAAGGCATTGAAGCGCTGTCATTGCGCGGCCTTGCTCGTGATTTATGTGTCAGTCACGGGGCACCAAGTAGACACTTTAAAGATAAAAAATCTTTATTAGATGCCTTGGCTATCAGAGGTTTTCGTCGACTTGATGAGTTATGGCAGGAAAAAATAAATGGTGCTTCACACCGAGGTAAAGTATATGCGATGGCTCGGGTTTACATCAATTTTGCCACTGAAAACCAGGCCTTGATGGAATTGATGCTCACCCGTAAACACAGTGCCGGTGCTGAGGCAAAAGTCATGGAAGCAGCAAATGCAGCCTTCGAGACACCTCGGTCATTGATCACCGAAGGGCAGTCTGCTGGTGAGGTTATTGACGGCGACCCCGACATCATTGGTTTAGCAGCCCTTTCCGCCATGCAGGGCTTCGCCACTTTTATTACCTCAGGACTGATAACACCTGAGCAGGCAGCACAGCTTATTGATGTAGTGGTTGATCAGATGCTTGATGGTGTTCGGCCTAGATAATTTCTTCAACATCAGTCAGTGGCCGAGCCAGTCGAGTGCCTTTGCTAGTAACAACAAATGGGCGTTCAATAAGGATGGGATGAGCCATCATGGCGTCCAGAAGCTCAGCATCGCTGGCATTATCTAGTTCCAACTCTTTGTAGATCGCTTCTCGTTTGCGAACCGCTTTTCGCACAGGGATGCCAGCATCGGCAATTAACTTTTGCAGTTGCTTTTTGGTGGGCGGAGTTTCCAGATACTTCACCACGGTAGGTTCGATACCATGGTCTTTCAACAGCTTCAGAGCATTTCTGGAAGTGCTGCACTTAGGGTTGTGGTAAATAGTGGCTTCGATCATTGGGATACTAGGCGTTTCCGTTGAATAAGCTAGTGACCGAACCATTTTCGAAGACTTCATGGATAGTGCGGGCAAGCAGCGGTGCAATGGAAAGCACCGTCAAGGAATCAAACTGCTTCTCTTGGGAAATAGGCAAGGTATTGGTCACCACAACCTCTTTAGCGCCGCAGTTGGCCAAGCGCTCAGCTGCTGGATCGGAAAGCACCCCGTGAGTTGCCGCAATAACAACGTCGCCAGCCCCAGCTTCTTTGAGCACCCGAACGGCTCCAGCAATAGTGCCGCCGGTGTCAATCATGTCGTCAATCAAAATGCAGGTGCGGCCATCGACCTCACCAACAACGCGGTTGGACTTCACTTGGTTTGGCACCAGAGGGTCACGAGTTTTATGAATGAAAGCCAGTGGGGCGCCGCCCAGAGAGTCTGCCCATTTTTCAGCAACTCGAACTCGACCGGAATCGGGGGAGACCACGGTGATGTTTTCAAGGTTGTATTTCCCGCGGATATGATCGGCGAGTTGGCTATGGGCGTGCATATGGTCAACAGGGCCATCAAAGAAACCCTGAATTTGGTCGGTGTGCAGATCGACGGTGATGATGCGGTCGGCACCAGCGGTCTTGAGTAAATCGGCAACGAGGCGAGCTGAGATGGGTTCGCGGCCCCGGTGCTTTTTGTCTTGGCGGGCATAAGGGTAGAACGGTAAAATAGCGGTGATCCGTTTTGCTGATCCGCGCTTGAGCGCATCAATCATAATGAGTTGTTCCATGAGCCAAGTGTTGAGCGGGAATGGGTGGCTCTGGAGCACAAAGGCGTCGCTACCGCGTACGGACTCTTCAAAGCGGACGAAGATCTCACCATTGGCGAAGTCACGTGCAGTTTGCGGGGTGACGTTGATGCCCAGTTCGCTGGCTACTTGTTCAGCCAGTTCGGGATGGGCACGCCCAGAAAAAAGCATGAGGTTCTTCTGGTTGTCGATCCAATTTGTGCTCACTGCGGTGTGCCGTCCTCGTGTTGTGGGAGCTGTCGGGGGTGTCCGGGACGCACATGATCCTACGTAGTGAACTGTTGCGCCCGCGTTAGGGGCGTTAGCCGGTGTCGGTGGACGCTTCGGTAGCGCTCACTTGTGCGGCTGCGGCGGCCTGGGCTGAACCAGTGCCAGGTCGGTTCTTCTGCACCCAACCATCGATATTGCGTTGTTTTCCGCCGGAGACTGCGAGTGCCCCTGGTGGGACATCGTCGAGAAGTACGGTTCCGGCCCCGGTGTAAGCGCCATCGCCAACGGTGATGGGCGCGACAAACATAGTGTCAGATCCGGTGCGCACATGGGAGCCAATTGTTGTGCGGCTCTTGGTAACTCCGTCGTAATTGACAAATACACTGGAGGCACCGATATTGCTGTGATCGCCGATAGTGGCATCGCCAACATAGGTAAGGTGCGGAACCTTGGAGCCCTCACCAATGGTGGAGTTTTTGGTTTCGACAAAGGTACCGATTTTACCGGCAACTCCCAAGCTGGAACCGGGGCGTAAGTAAGCAAAAGGCCCGACAGTGGCTTGTGCACCAATCTGTGAATCTTCGGCATGGGTGCGAATCACGCTGGCCTTGTTGCCAACAGCAACATTTGTCAGGGTGCTATCGGGTCCGATGGTGGCTTCGTCGCCGACACTGGTGGAACCAAGTAGCTGGGTGCCTGGCTTGAGTGTTACGTCACGACCGAGCTGAACATCCACGTCTATCCAGGTGCTTCCGGGGTCAATGATGGTGACTCCGGCCCGCATATGCTGGTCAAGGATGCGCTTATTTAATTGCGCTCCGAGTGCGGCCAACTGAACCCGATCGTTTACTCCGGCTACCAATGCAGAATCGTTAATATGCTTGGCGCGCACAACTTTTCCCTGACTACGGGCAATAGAAATAAGGTCAGTGAGGTAAAGCTCGCCCTGAGCGTTATCAGATCGAAGTTCGGCAAGGCCAGCGGCAAGTACTTGTGCGTCAAAGGCGTATACCCCGGAGTTGACCTCGGTAATGGCCAATTGCGATTCGTTGGCATCGGCCTGTTCCACAATGGCTGTCACCTGGTCGTCCTGGGTGCGCAGGATGCGCCCGTACCCGGTGGGGTCGGCGGCGGTGGAGGTAAGAACGGTGACTGCTGCGGAGGGTTCGGCCCGGTGGGCGGCGACCAGATCGGACAGGGTGGCCGCATCGAGCAGGGGAACATCTGCTGCTGTGACAAGCACGGTGCCGCTGAAGTCTGTGGGAAGTGCGGCAAGGCCACAACTGACGGCATGCCCGGTGCCGTTTTGTTCTTCCTGGATCGCCAGGGCGATGTCGCGTCCGAGGAGGCTCGCGATATCAGTTGCCGCGGCTCCAACTTTATCTCGGTCATGGCCAATGACGGTGACAAGATGGGTGGGGTTGGCGGCGGCGGCGGCGTGCAGGGCATGGGACAACATGGTGCGGCCACCGAGTGAATGCAGAACCTTAGGGGTAGCCGAGCGCATCCGAGTGCCAGCTCCAGCAGCAAGAACAATCACCGCGATAGGGCCGGAACCCGGGGTGGGTGCAGTGCGACTGTGCGCTGGCATACAACTCCCTCGGTAAAACGGGTGGGCACTTGCTCCGCCGCCAGGACTCGAACCTGAACTTTCTGAACCAAAATCAGAGGTGCTGCCGATTACACCACAGCGGATTGACGGTGCGCCGCCGAAAATACTCCCACGAGCGCACTACTAAATGCTAACTGAACTCCTTCGTGAAGTGATAAACGGTATAAAACCCCTGGTGAGGATCAGGTGTTAGTAGGGGTAGGTGTTCCTGGGAGCAAGGAGGGCATGCAGTTCTTGGTGAATATCTGCGGTCGAAGCCGGGCGTACTACTTCATCGTGTCCTGGGCGTAGCAGGTATCGACCGTCCCCTTCAACGTCAACAAACGTAATCTCGCCCCGGTCTTGCCGAGGCCGCCCGGGTTGTTGTCGAGTTGTCACCAAAAGTGAGCAGGTGAGTTTTTGGGGTTGGGTGAGGAAGGTGGTGAGGGTTTGGGTGCGGGGTTGGTGGACGGGTTCTTGATGCCAGGTTCTGGT